>JBBIQE010000136.1:0-8979 GCA_037442485.1 Methylomirabilis sp. (SeqCode) | reverse complement strand
CAGACTGAACTCTTCATTCAGCTCCTCATCAACGGCGTCACCATCGGCTCGTACCTGGCCTTGATCGCCCTGGGCTACACCATGGTGTACGGCATCATCGAGCTGATCAATTTCGCCCACGGCGACGTGTACATGCTGGGTTTCCTGATCTCGCTGACCTTCCTGGGATTTCTGGGTGTCCACCGGACCCTGGGGGGGGTGGAGTTGTGGGTCGTCATCCTCGGGGTCATTCTTGCTACCATGCTCTGCACGGGGACGATCAACATGCTGATCGATCGCATCGGCTACAAACCGTTGCGCCGCGCCCCGCGCCTGGCTCCGCTCATCACGGCCGTGGGCATGTCCTTCATGCTGGAGAACCTGGGAATGATCTGGAAGGGACCCAGCCAGATCAATTATCCGAACATCTTCCCCACCATCGATATCCTGAACGACCTGTTGGGAATCAAGACGGCCGTGCTGTTCACGACCAAAGATGTGTTTCTGATGGGCGCCACCGTCCCGTTGATGGTGATCTTGAGCCTGTTCATTCGGAAAACCAAGATGGGCAAGGCCATGCGGGCCACGGCCCAGGATCGCGAGGCGGCCGCGCTCATGGGCATAAACGTCGAGGCGGTGATTCGCAACACGTTCTTTATCGGCGGCGCCCTGGCCGGGGCGGCCGGCATGGTGGTCGGCATCTACCTGAACACGGGCCGGTACTTGATGGGGTTCGACGCCGGGCTCCTGGCCTTTACGTCCGCGGTGCTGGGCGGCATTGGCAATATCGGCGGCGCGGTGCTGGGCGGCTATGTGATCGGCTTCCTCAACGCCGCCAGCGATCAGTATCTGTCCTCGGAATGGACGCGGGCCCTCGTGTTTACGACGCTGATCCTGGTGCTGGTCTTCAAACCATCCGGGCTCCTGGGCGAGCGGACGCCGGTGAAATGACCTCCTGAGGGGGCGATGGCTCAACTCTGGCAGCGCTTGACAGGGCCCTGGCGCGCCCGGCCAGCGCGGCAGCGGCAGATCCTCACCTTCGCCTTCTGGATTCCGCTGCTGCTGCTCTTCCCGCTGGTGGACAGGACGTTCAAGTGGGGGATCGTCAACGATGTCACCGACGTGCTGGTCCTGGTCGTCCTGGCCCTGGGCCTGAACATCGTCGTGGGCTACGCCGGCCTGCTCGACCTGGGGTACGCGGCCTTCTTTGCCATTGGCGCCTATACCACGGGCATCCTCACTTGGCCGGCCCACGGCCTGGAATGGAACTTCTGGATCGTGATCTGGGCCGCCGTGATCGTGGCCGCCTGCTTCGGCATCGTCATCGGCACGCCCACGCTGCGCCTGCGCGGTGACTATCTGGCCATCGTCACGCTGGCCTTTGGCGAGATCGTGCCCGTCGCCATCCGCAACCTGGGCAACCTGACGATCGGCATCGGGCCCTGGCGGCTGGTCACCAACTTCAACCTGACCAATGGGGTGCAGGGACTGAACCCGGTGGGGCGGCCCTGGATCGGGGGATTCGAGTTTAGCTTCGACCCCACGCCCTGGTATTACCTCATCCTGGTGATCGCCGCCCTGGTTATTTTCGCCAGCGCGCGCCTGCAGGATTCGCGCCTGGGTCGAGCCTGGATGGCGCTGCGCGAGGACGAGACCGCCGCGGACTGCATGGGGGTTGACCCCATTCGCACCAAGCTGCTGGCGTTCGCCATCGGCGCCTCGTTCTCCGGGTTTTCGGGGGCGTTCTACGCGGCCAAGCTGCAGGCGATCTTCCCCGAGCTGTTCAAGTTCAATCTGTCCATCATGATCCTGTGCATGGTCATTCTGGGTGGGATGGGCAACATCAAGGGGGTCGTGATCGGCGGCATGCTGCTCCAGCTTTTTGACCGCGTCGTCCTGACGCAGACCACTATCTTCGCGCGGCGCATCGGTCAGGCGTTTCACATTTCTCCGCTGGCAACCATCGACCTCTCGCTGTGGCGGTGGTTCTTCCTCGGCCTGACCATGGTCGTGGTCATGGTGCTCCGACCCGAAGGGCTCTTTCCCAGCGCCGCGCGGCGCGCCGAACTCCACGCGGCGGAGGAAGGCCCGCCCCGGCCGGCCGAAAGGGGATGAGGGGGCCGATCGCCATGGCCTTGCTGGAAACGCGACAGGTCAGCAAGCATTTTGGGGGCCTGGCCGCGGTGCGCGACCTCGACCTGGCTGTCGAGCACGGCATGATCGCCAGCCTGATCGGCCCGAACGGTGCGGGCAAGACGACCTTTTTCAACATGCTCTCGGGCCTTACCAGGCCGACGTCGGGGCAGATGGTGTTCGCGGGCCGGGAGATCGGCGGCCTGCGTCCCAATCGCGTCACGGCGCTGGGGCTGGGACGGACCTTTCAAAATATCCGTCTCTTCAGCAACATGACCGCCCTGGAGAACGTGCTGGTGGGCATGAACTGCCGCTTGAAATCCACCTGGTACGGCGCGCTGCTGCGGTCGGCGGCCGTGGTGCAGGAGGAGGCCAGAGCGCGCGAGCGGGCGCAGGAGCTCCTGGCGTACGTCGGGTTGGGCGGCCAAGGCGAGACGCTGGCCAAGAACCTGCCCTACGGCCTGCAGCGGCGGCTGGAGATTGCGCGGGCCCTGGCGACCGATCCGAAACTGCTGCTCTTGGACGAGCCGACGGCCGGCATGAACCCGCAGGAAACAGTGGATGCCATGGCCCTGATCAAGCGCGTGCGCGACGAGCGGCAGGTCACGATCCTGCTGATCGAGCACGACATGAAAGTGGTCATGGGCATCTCGGACCGCATCACCGTGCTGGATTACGGCGCCAAAATCGCTGAGGGGACGCCGGAGCAGGTGCGTGCCGATCCGAAGGTCATCGAAGCCTATCTCGGCAAAGGGGTCGCCACGGGATTCCGGCGCGCCCAGCCACCGACCGCGGCGGGAACGGGGAGCCAGGGAGATGGCCCTGCTCGAACTCCGTGACGTGCACACGTATTACGGCAACATCCATGCCCTCAAAGGCATCTCCCTGGCCGTGGACAAGGGCGAGATCGTTACGCTCATCGGCTCGAACGGGGCCGGCAAGACCACGACGCTCAAGACCATCTCCGGCGTGCTGCAGCCCCAGGCGGGAACGATTACGCTGGAGGGACGACGGATAGACCGGACCCCGGCTCACCAGATCGTCGCACAAGGCATCTGCCAGGCGCCGGAAGGCCGCCGCATCTTCCCCCGGCTGACCACCCTCGAGAATCTGGAAATGGGGGCCTTTCATCGCAGCGACAAGGCCGGCATCCAGCAAGACCTGGAACGGGTGTTTGCGCTTTTTCCCCGGCTGAAAGAGCGACGGAATCAGCCGGGCGGCACCCTCTCCGGCGGGGAGCAGCAGATGCTGGCCATCGGACGCGCCTTGATGTCCCGCCCGAGCATCCTGCTGTTGGACGAGCCGAGCATGGGGCTCTCGCCGGTTCTGGTGGAGACGATTTTCCAGATCATCCAGGACATTCACGCGCAGGGCACCACCATCCTGCTGGTCGAGCAGAACGCACTCATGGCACTCCAGGTGGCGAGCCGGGGCTACGTGATGCAGAGCGGACGCATCGTGCTGCACGACCGCGCAGAGGCTCTGAGCGAAAACGAGATGGTGCGGAAGGCCTACCTGGGAGAGTCCTGATGCGCTGGTGCTGCCTGGTCCTGGCCCTGGGCCTGGCCGCTCCCGCCGGGGCGGGGGAGCTTCCCCCGGTCAAGCTCGGCCTGGTCATCCCCATGGCCGGCGAGGCGGGACGGGTGGGGCAGAGCATGCGCCAGGCCGCCGAGATGGCCGTCGAGGACTGGACGGCGAAGCTCGGCCGCAAGCTCGGCCTGGTCCTCGGGGACGACCAGTTCGATCCGAAGCAGGCGGTGGCCGTGGCGGAGAGGCTGGTGCGGGACGGGGTCTGGGGGGTGGTCGGCCATTTCTACTCCAGCTCCTCCATCCCGGCCTCGGCCGTCTACTACCAGGCGGGCGTCCCCCTGGTCACGGCCACCTCCACCCACCCGCGCCTGACGGCCCAGGGCTTCGACAACGTCTTCCGCGTCTCGGGGCGGGACGACCAGCACGCCCTCTCGGCGGCCGAGTTCATCCTGTCCCGCCTCCGGGCCCGCGGCATCGCGGTCGTCCACGACCGCACGGAGTACGGTCGGACGCTGGCCGAGACGCTGATCCGGGCGGTGGAGCGGCGCGCGGGGCGCCGGGCCATCCTGGCGGTCGAGCAGATCGCCCAAGGGGACAAGGATTTCAGCGTCCTGGTGGCCCGCCTGAAGTCCCTGGAGCCGGAGGTCGTCTACTTCGGCGGCCTCTACCGCGAGGGCGGCTATCTCATCCGGCAGATGCGCCAGGCGGGCCTCACGGCGGCCTTCGTGAGCGGCGACGGGGTCCTGGACCCCGAGTTCGTCAAGATCGCCGGCGAGGAGGCGGCCAGCGGCGCCTACCTCACCTTCGCGCCCGACCCGCGCCTGCTGCCCTCGGCGCAGCCCTTCATCCGCCGCTTCGAGGCCCGCTACGGCCCCATCGGGCCGTACGTCCCCTACACCTACGACGCCGTGGGGGTGCTGCTGCGCGCCATCCAGCTCGCCAAGCCCCTGGACAACAGCAGGGGGGAGCTGCGCAAGGTCCTGAAGGTCATGCATACTATGGAGTACGACGGGACTTTGGGACGGCTGCGCTGGGACAGGCACGGGGATCTCGCCGCATCGCCGTATGTGGTGTATGTGACGCGGAAGGGGGGGAGCCTGCAGGGCTGGTTCGAGCAGCTCACCGGCCTCCCCCCCGCCGGCACCCGTGTGCGGGCGGCGCGGCGGCCCGACCGCGGCATCTGAGCACGGACCCCGGAGGCCGCGGAGGTGGTCGGGGTCAGCCGGGAGCCGTCGGTCGTCACGCACCGGGGAGGGACGGTGAAGACGCGAGTGATCCCGGTGGACCCCACGCGGGTGGAGGCCGAGGGCATCCGGCAGGCCTGCGCAGTCCTCCGGCGCGGAGGACTGGTGGCCTTTCCCACCGAGACCCTGTATGCCCTCGGCGCCGACGCGCTGGAGGCCGCGGCTATCGAGCGGGTCCTCGCGGTGAAGGGGCGCCAGCATGGCAAGCCGCTCAGCGTCCTGATCCCCTCGGTCGAGGCGGCGGCGGCGCTGGCCACGGATCTTCCCGAGGCCGTGCGGGGCCTGATGCTCGCCTTCTGGCCCGGTCCCCTCACCGTCGTGGTGAAGGCCTCGCCGGCGCTCCCCGCCCTCCTCAGGGCGTCCGCCGGCACGGTGGGCCTCCGCATGCCGGCCGGCCCCGTGGCGCAGGCGGTGCTCACCGCGTTCGGCGGTCCCGTCATCGGCACCAGCGCCAACAAGTCCGGCGGCGCCGATCCCGCCGACGCCAGGACCGTGCTGAAAGCCATCGGCGGCCAGATCGACCTCATCCTGGACGGGGGCCGCGTGGCCCTGGGCGTTCCTTCGACGGTGATTGACTGCAGCGTCCAGCCCGCCCGCATCCTGCGCGAGGGCGCCATCGCCCGCGCCACGCTGGAAGCCAGGATTCCCCTGGCCTGAGCGGGGCGACCGCCACGGGAGGCGTCGGCCGCCCCCCCGCCCGGCAGATAATCCTTGAACAGCCCGAAAGTGCCGTGCTAGACTGCATTTGCTGCCACGGCGGGGTGGGGGAGTGGGATGCGCATCGAAGGCATCCTGGACAAGATCCACGAATACAACCCGCAGGCGGAGCTCGATTCCGTCATGCGGGCGTACGTCTTTGCCGCCAAGGCCCACAAGGGCCAAGAGCGCATCACCGGCGAGCCCTATCTCACCCACCCCCTCCAGGTCGCCGCCATCCTGACCGACCTCCGCATGGATGCCGCCACCATCGCCGCCGGGCTCCTGCATGACGTGGTGGAGGACACCAGGGCCACCCAGGAGGAGATCCAGACGCACTTCGGCGGCGAGATCGCGGCCCTGGTGGATGGGGTCACCAAGCTGTCCCGCATTCCCTTCAGCACTCGGGAGGAGGCCCAGGCGGAGAACATCCGCAAGATGGTCCTGGCCATGTCCAAGGACATCCGGGTGATCCTGGTGAAGCTGGCCGACCGGCTCCACAACATGCGCACGCTGGAGCCGCTGCCCGAGGAGAAGCGGCGGCTCATCGCCAAGGAGACCCTGGACATCTACGCCCCCCTGGCCCACCGGTTGGGGATCTACTGGATCAAGGCCGAGCTGGAGGACCTGGCCCTCCGCTACCTCGACGCCGAGGCCTACAAGGACCTGGCGGCGCGGATCGCCCGCAAGCGCCAGGAGCGCGAGGGGGACATCAACGAGGTCATCGGCGTCCTGGAGAAGAAGCTGGCCGAGGTGGACATCAAGGCGCAGATCACCGGCCGGCCGAAGCACTTCTACAGCATCTACAAGAAGATGCGGGACCAGAAGAAGGACTTCGACGAGATCTACGACCTGACGGCCGTCCGGGTGATCACCGATTCGCTCAAGGACTGCTACGGCACCCTGGGCGTCATCCACACGCTGTGGAAGCCGATCTCGCACCGGTTCAAGGATTTCATCGCGGTGCCCAAGAGCAACGGGTACCAGTCGCTGCACACCACGGTCATCGGCCCCAAGGGGGATCCGGTGGAGATCCAGATCCGCACCTGGGAGATGCACCGGGTGGCGGAGGAGGGGATCGCCGCCCACTGGAAGTACAAGGAGGGCAGGAGCAGCCTTGACCCCGCGGACCAGAGCTTTGTCTGGCTGCGCCAGCTCATGGAGTGGCAGCGGGAGCTCAAGGACTCCAAGGAATTCCTGCAGACCCTGAAGGTGGACCTCTTCCCCGACGAGGTCTACGTCTTCACCCCGCGGGGCGACGTCAAGCCGCTCCCCAAGGGGGCCACGCCCGTGGACTTCGCCTTCGCCGTGCACACCGACGTGGGATACCGCTGCGTGGGGGCCAAGGTCAACGGGCGGCTGGTCCCGCTGCGGACGGAGCTGCAAAACGGCGACATCGTCGAGATCCTGACCTCGCCCAGCCACACGCCCAGCCGCGACTGGCTGAAGATCGTCAAGACACCCCGGGCCCGCAGCAAGATCCGCCAGTGGATCAAGAACGAGGAGCGCGCGCGCAGCGTGAGCCTGGGCAAGGACATGCTGGAGAAGGAGATCCGCCGCCTGGGGAAGAGCCCGGCCCAGCTCCTCAAGCCGGAGGCGCTGGCGCCCGTGCTGGGGCGCTACGGCCTCGGGTCGGAGGAGGAGTTCTTCGCCGCGGTGGGCTACGGCAAGGTCTCGCCGCACCAGGCGGTGGCGCGGCTCCTGCCGCCGGAGGAGGTGCAGGCCCTCGCCGAGGCCGAGGAGGCCAGGGAGAAGAAGGCCGAGCGCAAGCCCGCGCGGGCACGGGGGGCCGAGGAGGGGGTGCGCATCCGGGGCATCGACGACATCCTGGTCCGGTTCTCGAAGTGCTGCAGCCCGGTTCCCGGCGACGAGATCATCGGCTTCATCACGCGGGGCCGGGGCGTCTCCATCCATACCCTGGACTGCCCCAACGCGGTGAGCCTGATGGCGGATCCCGAGCGGCAGATCGCCGTGCACTGGGACGGCCAGCGCAAGGGGGCGCACCAGGTGAAGATCCGGGTGCAGATCGGCAAGGACCGGCCCGGCATCCTGGCCGAGATCAGCACCGCCATCTCCGCCACCAACACCAACATCGCGCAGGCCGAGATCCGCGTCACGGAGGAGCGCACGGGCGTGAACACCTTCGTCCTGGAGGTGAGCGATCTCGGCCAGCTTCAGGCGGCCATGCAGGCGATCCAGAAGGTGGACGGCGTGGTGGGGGTGGAGCGGGTCAAGAGTCTGTGATCGCCTCACGCCGTACGTTTCACGCCTCACGAGAAGACCCGTCAGGCGTGAGCCCTCAGGCGTGAGGGGATCAGGCGGCCTTCTGGACCCGGCCCGAGCGGAGACACCGGGTGCAGACGTGCAGGTGGCGGGGGGCGCCGCCCATCAGGACGCGGACCCGCTGGACGTTGGGGTAGCGCTTCTTGCCGGAGACGTTGTGGGCATGGCTCACCTGGGCGCCGAACTGGGGCCCCTTCCCGCACACCTCGCATCGCGTGGCAGCCATACGGTTCCTCTCCCTTTCCTCGGCGTCCGGCCCTCGTGCGGGCGGCCGCCTGGCAATTCGGCACGCCGGGAACGGGGCAATGGGGAAGGGCCAAACTGCCTAGTCGCCCAATGGCCCGGGTGCCTGTTCCGAGGTGGCAGACTATACTGAATTGACCCCTCCAAGGCAAGGCTTTTCTCCGACCTCGCCGCCCCCCTCCCGGGCCGGCCGAGCCACCCCCGTGCGCGACCTCCCGGGGATCGGTCCCTCCCGCGCCGAGTGCCTGGAGCGCCTGGGCATTCGCACGCTGGAGGACGCGTTGCGGCTCCTGCCGCGCCGCTACGAGGACCGGCGCACCCTCCTGCCGATCGGGCGCCTGCGCCTGGGGGAATTCCAGACCGTGGCGGGGACGGTCCAGGCGGTCGGGGTGGGCCGGACGCGACGGGGCGTCCCGTACTGCGAGCTGATCCTGGAGGATCCGACGGGCAGGCTCCTGGCGCGCTGGTATCGCCAGCCCTACCTCGCCCGCACCTTTCGCCGGGGCCAGCCAATCATTCTGGCCGGGCGGGTGAGCCCCTATCCCCCGCGAGAGATGGTGAACCCGGAGCACGAGATCCCCGAGCCCGGGGACCCCGCCTCGGCGGGCTACCACACGGGACGCATCGTTCCCGTCTATCCGCTCACCGCCGGGCTCGGCCAGCGATTCCTCCGGCGCTGGCTGGCGGACCTGGCCCGGGAGCATGCAGGCACGCTCCCGGATCCGCTGCCGCCGGCCGCGCGCGAGCGGCGGCACCTGCTGCCCCTCGCGCGCGCGATCCAGAGCGTCCACCTCCCGAGCGACGCGGAGGCGGTCGCGGCCGGACGCCGCCGCCTGGCCTTCGACGAGTTCTTCCTGTTCAGCCTGGCCCT
>JBBIQE010000135.1:0-9030 GCA_037442485.1 Methylomirabilis sp. (SeqCode) | reverse complement strand
CTCAAGCAAATCAACAGGTTAGCTCCTGAGAGGTACCAGGTACCTCCGGTTCCAGCAGCCGGCGGGCGATCGGGCCGATCTCGGCCGGGGTGCGGGCGATGGCGACGCCGGCCTTCTCCAGGGCGGCCAGCTTGCTCTCGACGCTCCCCATCCCGCGCTGCACGATGGCGCCGGCGTGGCCCATGCGCTTGCCCTCGGGCGTGTTCCGGCCGGCCACGTAGGCGATCACCGGCTTCCGGAACTCCCGGGCGATGTACTCGGCGGCCAGTTCCTCCTGGAGGCCGCCGACTTCACCCACGATGGTGACCAGGCGGGTCTGCGGGTCCTCCGCAAACAGACGCAGGAGATCGGGCAGGTCGGTGAGGACGACCGGATCGGCCCCCATGCCGACGACGGTGCTGGGGGCGATCCCCGCCTTGGCGAGGATACCGCCGACCTCGTAGGACAGGGTGCCGCTCCGCGAGACGACTCCGGCCGGCCCGCCCGTCTTGGGAAACAGGTTTCCGGGGATGATCCCCATCTTGGCCTCGCCCACGGTGAGGATGCCGGGGGTCGTGGGCCCGAGGAGCGTCGCGCCGACGCGCCTGGCCTCGGCCTTCATCTCCATGGTGTCGTGGACGGGCACGTGCTCCGTCACCACGACGATCAGCCTGACGCCAGCCTCCAGCGTCTCGAAGACGGTGTCCTTGACGCCCCGGGCGGGGACGAAGAACACCGAGGCTTCGGCCTCCGTCTCGCGCACCGCCTCCAGGACGCTGTCGAAGACCGGGACGCCCTCGACGGTCTCTCCACCCTTGCCCGGCGTCACCCCGGCCACGATCCGGGTCCCGTACTCCAGCATCCACCTGGTCTGGGCCCGGCCGATCTTGCCGGTGATCCCCTGGACCAGAACCCGCGTCTGCCTGTTGAGGAGGATGCTCATGGGCTTCTGCTCTCGGCTGGAAAGCTGGCAAGCCGGAAGGCTCAAGACGCACTCGCGGCTTTCACGGCTTCCGGCCTTCCCGCCTCCTCGCGCTGCAGCCGTGCGCAGAGCGCCTCGACTGCAGCTTCGGTCGTGATGTCGGTGACGACGGTCACGCCCCCCTCGGAAAGCGTGGCCCAGGTCTCTTCCTGGCGGTTGCCCAGGGCCTTGGCCACGACCGGGATCCGCACCTGTCTCTCGCGCAGGACCCGCACGATCCCCTTGGCCCCCTCATGGATGGGGTTGATCCCGCCGTACAGATTGATGAGCAGACCGCGCAGCCCGGGCTTCTCCAGGACGAGCTGGGTGACCTTGTACATCAGCTCTTCCGTGATCCCGCCTCCCGTCTCCAGGAAGTTCGCCGGCCGCAGGCGCTCCCCCACGATGTCCATGGTGGCCAGCCCCAGCCCGGCGCCGCTGCAGATGATCCCGATGTCCCCGTCCAGGTCCACGTAGGAGACGCCGATCTTCCTGGCGGCCCGCTCCATGGGGTGCTCCATGCGGGAAAGCGGGTCGCCGGGCAGCTCGGGGTGACGGAACAGGGCCGCATCGTCCACCTCCAGAACCGCATCCACGGCCCAGAGGGCCTCGTCCGATGTGACGGCCAGCGGATTGATCTCGGCGATCAGCCCATCCGACTTCCGGAAGAGGCGGTAGAGCGCCACCAGGACATCGGCGATCCGCACCATCAGGTCCCCGCGGAAGCCCGCCTCGCGGGCGAGGGCGCGGGCCTGGTGCCCGCGCAACTCGTCGGGCGGCACCACGCTGCGGCGGCAGAGGGTCTCGGGCCGCTCCCTGACAATCGTCTCGACCTCCATCCCGCCGGCCCCGCCCAAAAGGACCGCCACGGCGCCCGCGGCCGGATCAATGGTCGCGCCGACGTACAGCTCCCTCGCGATGGGGACCTTGCGGGCGATCATCAGCGATTCGACAGGCAGGCCGCGGACCGAGCTCCCCAGGAGGGCAGCCGCCTTTTCCCGCACCTCCGCGGGCGACCCGGCGACGGCAATGCCCCCATGCTTCCCGCGCGATCCCACCAGCACCTGGGCCTTGACCACCACAGGGAGCGGCACCCGGTCCAGGGCCGCCACCGCCTCGTCCGCGGTCCGGACGACGGCAAACGGCGGGACGGGGATCCCCGCCTCCTGGAACAGCCGCGCCGCCTCGTGCTCATGCAGCCGCATGGCCCGCCGGCTCCTGGATCGGGGCGGAGGCGCCCAGCTCCAGCCCCCTGCGAAACGCCTTGAGGTTGAGATCGATCGTCTTTGGCGGGACGTTTTCGCGGATGGCCGCCTCCATCCCGGCGGCGCTGACGACGCCCGTCTTGGCCACCAGCACCCCCAGCATCACGATGTTGGCCACGATGGTTCGGCCCAGCTCCTGCGTGGCCAGATTGGAGGCGGGGACGGCAACCAGGCGCACGTCATCCCGGCTCACCCCCTGGACCAGGTCGCTGTCAATGATGAGCAGGCCGCCGGCCCGCATGTCCGGGCCGTACTTCTGCATGGCTTCCTCGGACATGGCCACCATGATGTCGGGATGGGTGACGCGGGGGTAGATGATGGGGTCGTCCGAGATGACGACCTCGGATCGCGCGCCGCCGCCCCGCGCCGCCGCCCCGTAGGATTGGGTCTGGACGGCGCGGCGCCCGTCGGTGACGGCGGCCGCCGTCCCCAGGAGCACGCCGGCCAGGACCACCCCCTGCCCGCCGAATCCCGCGATCCGAATCTCCGTCCGCTTCACCGCAGCTCCTTCGGCCCCCTCACCGGGTACCCCGCCGCCGGCGAGCGCCCGCTCCCGCTGTCCCCTTCTTCGCCATCCCTGTCGCTCTCGCCGTCGGCCCGGTGCCCTAGGAAGAGGCCATGGCCTTCCGCCGGATGCCCTCCAGGGTCTCCATCAACTCCGGCTTCTCGATGTCCACCAGCTCGCCCACCACGATCCGGTCGGCCAGCTCGGCAGCCGACATGTCCTTGGCGCGGGCCACGCCGACCGACTTCGTCTTGTACCACTCGAGCATCTGGACGGCGTTGCCGATCCCGGTCTTGCGGCCGAACTCGACCGGGCACTGGGAGAGGACCTCGACGAAGGCGAAGCCCTTCTTCTGGATGGCCTTCTTGGCCGTCCGGACGAGCTGGCGCGGGTGGTAGGTGGTCCAGCGGGCGACGAAGGATGCGCCTGCCCCCTTCACCAGCTCGCAGATGTCGAAGGGGTTCTCGGCGTTGCCGAACGGCGTCGTCACGGTGGTGAGGCCGAGCGGTGTCGTGGGCGCCACCTGGCCGCCCGTCATCCCGTAGATTCCGTTGTTCACGCAGAAGACGGTCATGGCGATGTTCCGCCGGGCCGCGTGGATCAGGTGGTTCCCGCCGATGGCGGTGAGGTCCCCGTCGCCGCTGATGACCATGACCCGCTTGTGGGGCAGGGCCACCTTGATCCCGATGCCGAAGGCGATGGGCCGGCCGTGGGTGGTGTGCAGGACGTCGGCATAGAAGCTGGGACTCGGGATCCAGGCGGCGCAGCCGATCCCCGAGACGAAGACGAAATCGTCCAGCCTGAGGCCCAGCTCCTCGATCGCCCGGAGGATGCTCTGGGCCAGGATCCCGTTGCCGCACCCCGGGCAGTTGGCCGTGGTCCTGGCCGAGGGCCGGATGAACTTGGCCAGCGGGTGCTCGAGCGCGGCGGCACTCATGCCCGCACCTCCCGGACCGCCTTCAGGATGTCCTCGATCTCGTGCAGCTCCCCCAGGACCCGCGGCGGCAGGAAGCTGACCCTGCACCGCGAGGCGGCGGCCGCCTGCACGTAGTGGAAGAGCTGGCCCAGGTTGTTCTCCAGGACCATCAGGTGGCGGGCCCGCGCGGCCAGCGCCGCGATCTCCCGGTCGGGGAAGGGCCACAAGGTCCCCAGCTTGAACCACCCCAGGCGCAACCCCTCGGCCCGGCCCGCCTCCACGGCCGCCCGGGCGCAGCGGAAGACGGTCCCGTAGCTCACCAGGACGATCTCGGCCTCTTCGGCATCGGAGGCCACCCGGACGATCTCGTCCCGGTGCCTCTCGATCTTGCCGTGGAGCTTCCGGATGAACACGTCCAGGGCCTGGGCATCGACCACGTTCCGGCGGCCGTAGGCATCGTGGCAGGAGCTGGTCACATGGGCCTTGTGGCCCCGCCCGAAGACCGGCATGGGGGCCACGTCCTCGTCGAGGAAGGCGGCCAGCTCCTCGGCGTCCGCGTCGGGCGGGAAGACTTTGCGATCCACGATCGGAACCCGGTCCGCCTCGGGGATGATGAGCTCCTCGCGCATGTGGCCGAGGAAGGCGTCGCTCAGGACGAAGACCGGGGTGCGGAAGCGCTCGGCCAGGTTGAACGCCTCGAGGGTGTAGTCGAAGGCCTCCTGCACCGAGCTGGGGGCCAGGGCGATGATCTGGTAATCCCCGTGGGAGCCGCGCCGGGGCTGGATCACGTCGCCCTGAAGCTCGACGGCGGGAATCCCCGTGGTCGGGCCCCCGCGCATGACGTTCACGATCACGCAGGGCGTCTCGGTGCCGAGGGCGAAGCCGATGTTCTCCAGCATCAGGCTGATCCCCGGGCCCGAGGTCGCGGTCATGGCCTTCAGGCCACCCCACGAGGCCCCGATGACGGCGGCGATGGAGGCGATCTCGTCCTCCATCTGGAGGAAGGTCCCGCCCAGGACCGGCAGCCGCTCGGCCAGCCGCTCGGCCACCTCGGTGGCCGGCGTGATGGGATAGCCCGCCGCGAAGCGGCAGCCGGCCGCCAGGGCCCCCTCGGCGCAGGCGATGTTTCCCATCATGAAGTGACGTCCGGTCAACACCGCTTCCTTGCGCATAAGGCCCTCCGTTTCCGGGCCAGGTGAACGGCAAAGCAAACCTGATCCGCCAGAGGCGGAACAACGGAAAACCGGTCAATGAAGAACACGCAGGTCTCGGTTTTTCATTGTCGGTTTGGAATGTTTCATTGCGTCGCCCGTTCCGCTGCCTCCGCCACCTCGGGAACTTCCCGCAGGGCCACGACGATGGCCATGTCCGGGCAGTAGATCACGCAGTTGTCGCACTTGGTGCAGGCAGTGATCTTCTCCGCGACGGGGAGGCGGATGCCCCGGGCCGTCAGCCGCTCGGCGATCCGGAAGACGTCCTTGGGGCAGAGGGCCAGGCAGATCCCGCAGCCATCCGCCCCTTTGCACAGGTTCTCGTTGATGGAGATGATCACCGGCTTCGCCATTGGACTCCCCTCGGGCCTCGCAGGCGCCCACCCACACCCGACATCCGAAATCCGGGGCCTCACCAGGGCCGAATGCGGCCGGCCGCATCGAAGGCCAGGGGATGCGGTCCCCGGAGGACGGTCAAGCCAGCCTGCCTGGCCTCGGGCACCAGCGCCTCCGAGATCTCCAGCTCTTCCAGGTGGAGCGTGTTCTTGATCCGCACCAGGCGCACCTCGTCCGGCGAACTCTCCCCCACCGCCACCTCGATGGCCTCGCGGTCGGTCTCCATGATCACGGGCAGCCGGCCGGCCGACCAGAGGCGCGTGGTGAGGACATTGGTGTAGGTCGCCTTGTAGTCGATGGCGTCCACCAGTCGCCGCGTGGTGATGTCGGCCAGGCCGACGCCGTTGGCGTTGCCGTGGGACTCGGGCGTCAAGCCCAGGACCACGATGGTCGAGACGGCCGGATGCCCCATCTCCATCTTTCCGCCGACCCGCGGCCCGATGCCGATCACGTTGTTGTCCATGCCGGTCCCGCTGATGTTCTTCCCCATCTCGTCCACCACCAGGACGTCCAGGGGATCGAAGGGGACGCGGGGCAGAACCTGCCAGGCCCGCCTGAGCAAGGCCCGATCCGTCTCCTCGAACCGCTCCGGCGGGACGACGTGGATCTCGGCCGTCTCGTCCAGGGAATTCTCGAGGATGGCGATGCCGGCCAGGACGGGGGCCCGCTGCAGGATGATCCGCGCCGCCTCCACAAGCGTGGGGCCCAGCCCGGCCCGGTGCATCTGCTGGGCGCCCCTGTGCTTGCCCAGGCCCACCGCCAGCATCTTGCACAGGCCGCTTTCGATCTCGCCCCGGAAGGCGGTATGGGGCTTCACCCGATTGATGACGATGATCCCGTCCGCCTGCAGGGCGTGCCGATCCAGGTAGACCGGGGTGCCGCTCGACGTCCGCCCGATCTCCTCCACCGCCATGGACGAGACCACCGGGCACCCCAGGCTGGCCTCGGAGATCCCCAGGTCGGCCAGCAGGTTCTTCTGCCCCTCCTCCGTCGCCCCGCCGTGGCTGCCCATGGAGGGGACGATGAAGGGCTGAGCCCCCATGGCCTTGACCGTCTCGACCGCGGCGCGGGTCATGGCCACCAGGTTGTTGATCCCACGACTGCCCGCCGTGATGGCGATCCGGGCGCCGGGCCTCGCTTTCCCCGGCAGACCCAGGGCCTTCAACCCCGAGGCGACTGCGCCGCACGGGTCTTCCAGGCGCGTCCGGTCAAACGCCTGTCTCACCCGCACGACGTTCGGCAGGGCCATGACAGCAACCTTTCTTCCCCCGGGCGAGAGGGTCCCTCGCCGGCCGCAGGGTGCCCGGGAGGGGCTAGCGCTTCGGCCGGTTGGCCGGGAAGCGCGGCTCGCGCCCCTCCAGGACCGCCACCACATCCTCGGCCACCAGGCTCATCCGGCGCATAGCCTCATCCGTGTGGGCGGCCATGTGCGGGGTGCAGACGAAGCGGCGGTGCCGGAACAGGGGGTTGTCCCGGGCCGTCGGCTCTTCCTCGAAGACGTCGGTGCCGGCGCCGGCGATCCACTGCTGCTCCAGGGCTTCCAGCACGGCCTTCTCGTCCCACAGGGGCCCGCGGCCCAGGTTCAGCAGGTACGCCGTGGGCTTCATCATCCGGATCTGCTCCCGCCCGATGATGTGCCGCGTCTCGGGCGTGAGCGGGAGATTCAACGAGACGTAGTCGGCAGTCCGCAAAAGCTCCTCCAGGCTGACGCGCCTGGCCTGGGTCTCGGCTTCCACCGCGCGGGGCGGCGCCACCAGGTCGTAATAGAGGACCGGCATGCCGAAGCCGTGGTGGCAGATCCGCGCCGTGTTCCGCCCGATGCGGCCGAAGCCGACGACCCCCAGGGTCTTGCCGTACAGCTCGCGGCCGATGTACTCGTACCGGACGTTCCACTGCCCGGCACGCAGCGCCTGGTCGGCCTCCAGGATCCGTTTGGAGAGCATGAGGGCCAGGCCGACGAAATGCTCGGCGACGGATTCGCTGTTCGCCTCGGGTGTGTACACGACCCAGATGCCCCGCTCGGTCGCCGCCGGCACGTCAATAGTCTCCAGGCCGACGCCGTGCCGGCCGATGACCTTGAGCTTCGGCGCGGCCTCCATCACCGTCCGCGTCACCCTGCCGTTGGCGCGGATCACGATGCCGTCCACGTCCCGGACGAGCGGGAGCAGCGCGGCCTCGTCCAGGGCCGGGGCCGTGACCACCTCCCCGTGCTGCCGGAGGAGGCTGGTGCCGGCCTCGTGCATGGCCTCGTACAAGAGAAAACGGAATCGCTTCTGTGGCTGGGTCACGAGTCGCTCCTCTGCCGGGGCCTCATCCCTTCTCCGCGTCAAGATCCGCCCCCACCTTACCCGCCCCCGCCGATTCGGGAGATCCTGGTCGCGCCCCCAGGGAAAAGAGATAGCTCTCCTTGGCCACCCGGAGATGCCGCTCCGTGAGATCGGCCAGCCGATCGGCGTCGTGAAGCCGAAGAGCCTCCACCATCTGGCGGTGCTCGGCGAGGCTCCGGGCTATCCGCTCGGGCTGTGCCCAGGCGTTGAATCGAATGGCGTGGACCTGACGGCGCAACTGCCGGATCATCTCCAGGAGACAGGCGTTCCCGGCCGCGCTGTAGATGGCATCGTGAAACTGGTCATTGGCCGCCATGAGGGCCCGGATATCCCCGCCGGCGGCCCATCGGACATGGGCCGCCTCCAGCGCCTGCACCCGCTCGATCCCTTCGGGCGTGATGTGGTCGGCGGCCAGACGAGCCCCCAAAGCCTCCAGGTGGCTGCGCACCACGTAGATGTTCTCTACTTCCTCCGGCGAGATATCCGACACGACTGCGCCCCGGTGGGGAAGGATCCGGACCAAACCCCGCTCCTCCAACCGCCGGAGAGCCTCCCGGATCGGCGTCCGGCTCATCCTGAGCTGCTCGGCAAGCTCCTGTTCGACCAGTCGCTCCCTGGGCTTCAGCCGACCCGTCAAGATGGCGCTCTCCAGGAATTCGTACGCCCGCAGGGAATCCACGAGAAAGACCGTCCTTCTGCTCCGGGGCGCCGCAAGCCCTTCCCCGCCACGAAGTGTACACCATCCGCGGCCATTTGCACGGCGCGCATGTACTTACCCGGCGAATATGTATGGAAGTGTGGAGGATCGAAATCCCGCGCCCCCCGCGTGGACGTCGCCCCGCCCCGGGGGGCGTGGAATCCACTTGACACGCATCCCGCATCTTGCATATGGTGAACAGTGTTCCACCCGTTGGAAACCATGCTCTCGGACCATGCCGCGCCGACCGCCCTACACCGCCCCCGCCGTCGAGGCGGCCCTGTCCATCCTGGAGACCCTGGGCGCCACGCCCGAGATGGGGGTGACCGACCTGGCCAGAAAACTCGGGCTGGGCAAGAGCTCCGTCTACCGCCTGCTGGCCACGCTGGCCCGGCGCGGTTATGTGGAGAAGAACCCGCAGAGCGAACGGTATCGGCTCACCTACCGGCTCTTCGCCGTGGCCAGTCCCGCCGCCGACCGGTTCGGCCTGCGGGAGGCGGCCCACCCCGTCATGCAGCGTCTGGCCGCCCAGACCGGGGAAACGGTGAACCTGGGCGTTCTGGACGGGACGCGGGTCGTGAACCTCCATCGCGTGGAGAGCCGCCATCTCCTGCGCGTGCACCTCGAGGTGGGTCACGGCGCCCCGGCGCACGCCACCGCCCTGGGCAAGGTCCTCCTGGCGGCCCTGGAGCCGGCCGAGCTGAGCCGGCGCCTGCGCGGCCGGCGCCTGGAAGCCCTGACCCGCCACACCATCCGGGACCGCCGCACCCTGG
>JBBIQE010000134.1:0-9048 GCA_037442485.1 Methylomirabilis sp. (SeqCode) | reverse complement strand
GCTATACGAGACCACATGGGGAGACTCTCTCTTTTCCTCCTGGCGGGAATTCTGAGCGTCCTCGCTCTCATCGCTCCCGATGGGGGGCTGGCCCAGGATTTCCCCGTGTTCGACGCCCACATTCACTACAGCCAGCCGGACTGGTCCGTCTATACGCCCGAGGCGGTCCTGGCGATCCTGGACCGGGCGGGCGTCCGGTGGGCCATGGTGTCGAGCACGCCGGATGACGGCACACTTCGGTTGTACGAAAAGGCCCCGGAGCGAATCGTGCCGGTGCTCCGCCCGTATCGCACGCGGGACGACATGGGGACGTGGACGACGGATGTCTCGATCCTCGCGTACGTGGAGGAGCGACTGAAGCGGGGGATCTACAGAGGGCTGGGGGAGTTCCACCTCTCGGCCGCGCAGGCGGGCGATCCGGTGGTCCGCGGGCTGGCCGACCTTGCGCGGCGCCGGGGTCTCTTCCTGCATGCCCACACCGATGCGGCCGGCATCGAGGCGCTCCTCGCGCGCTATCCGGGTGTTCGCCTCCTCTGGGCGCACGCGGGGCTGGGGGAGCCGTTCGAGACGGTCGCCCGCGCGATGGAGAAGCGGCCGGGGCTCCTATCCGAGCTGGCGCTCAAGTACGAGGTCGCGTCGGGCGGTGCGCTGGATCCGCGCTGGAGGGCCCTGTTCCTCCGGTATCCGGAGCGGTTCATGGTCGGCACCGACACCTGGGTCACATCCCAGTGGGAGCGTCTCCCCGAGATCCACGCCGGCATCCGCGCCTGGCTCCTCCAGCTCCCCCGCGACGTGGCCGAACAGATTGCCTTCCGGAACGCCGCCCGCCTGAGCGGCCGACCCCACTGACGATTGCGGATGTGCGATCGCGGATCGACAAGGCCTCGGAGAGGACCCGTCCCGAGGGCCGAGTCCTGACCCCTGGTCCCCGCTGTTGAGACCCTGCCGCGCCTTGTCTTTTCTCAGGATCGCCGTATAATTGTTTCGGGCGATTTGCGCCGGCACGGGAAAGACGATGAAGATCTTGGGCCTGAGCGACCAGGTGGTCGAGCACCTCTATGCTCCGCAGGTGAAGGAGCGCTTCGGCGATGTGGACCTGGTCGTGGGCTGCGGCGATCTCCCGCAGTATTACCTGGACTACGTCGTGTCCATGCTGAACGTTCCCCTGTTGCTTGTTCCGGGCAATCACGACCTGCCGGAGATGTTCGCGGATTCCAGGCAGGAGCCCCCGAGTCACCTCGCCCCCAGGTCGTCCGTCAACATTGATGGGACGGCCGTGGAGGAACAGGGCCTCCTCCTGGCCGGCCTGGGGGGCAGCATCCGGTACCGGCCGGACGGCGTCCACCAGTACACCCAGGCCGAGATGAGCCGCCGGGTCCTGGCCCTCGCCCCGCGCCTGTACTGGAATCGCATCCGCCGCGGGCGCTTCCTGGATATCCTCGTCACCCACGCGCCCCCCCGGGGGATCCACGACGCCGAGGATCCGGCCCACGTCGGCTTCGAGGCCTTCAACCGGTTCATCGCGCGCTTCCGCCCGCGCTACCTGCTGCACGGCCACGCCCACATCTACCGGCGCAGCGACGTGACCCTCACCCAGGTGGGACCGACGGCCATCATCAACGTGTATCCATACCGCGTGATCGAGGTTGAGACCATCCATGCCTGACGACATTGATGCCCGCGTCCAGGCCGATTTTGCCCGTGTGCGCTCGCGAGCCTTCCTCAAGGATATCCTGG
Source organism: Methylomirabilis sp. (SeqCode) (assembly GCA_037442485.1). Taxonomy (GTDB): domain Bacteria; phylum Methylomirabilota; class Methylomirabilia; order Methylomirabilales; family 2-02-FULL-66-22; genus 2-02-FULL-66-22. The sequence goes on along the minus strand of JBBIQE010000134.1, from coordinate 7,311 downwards.
CCCTCTTCTCGGGGCGATGGAATGCCCTGCTGTCCTACGACCAGGTCAAGGAGAAGCTGCACATCGGCGGGCCCATCTACCGCGGGGTCCGCACCGTCGAGGTCGCCAAGATCGTGGGGAGCGTGAACCGGTACCGCGACTTCGACCGGGCGTTTCTGCCCACCAGCAACCGCCTGGCCCCGCGCTGGCAGCGCGTGGACCGCGCCTTTTACGAGGACGTCAGCCTCCCCCCCGTGGTCCTGTACAAGGTGGGCGACGTATACTTCGTCGTGGACGGCCACCACCGGGTCTCGGTGGCGCGCGAGCAGGGGCAGGAGTTCATCGAGGCCGAGGTCCGCGAGTGCCGGGTCAAGGTGCCGGTGGGCCCCGACCTCGAGCCGGAGGATCTGGAGATCCTGGGGGCCAAGGTCGAATTCCTGGAGCGCACCCGGCTGGACCGCCTGCGCCCCGAGGCGCGGATCGAGCTCACCGTGCCAGACGGCTACAGCCGGATGCTGGAGCACATCGCCGTCCACCGCTACTTCATGGGCCTGGAGCAGCGGCGGGACATCCCCGAGGAAGAGGCCGTCGCCCACTGGTACGACACGGTGTATCTGCCGATCGTCAAGGTGATCCGTGAGCGCGGTGTCCTGGAGGAGTTCCCGGGGCGGATGGAGGCAGACCTGTACCTCTGGGTCCTCGACCGCCAGCGGTTCCTGCACGACCATGGCCAGGAGCTGTTGCCGCCGGAAGAGGCGGCGGAGGAGTACGTCAAGCGGCTGGAGCAGGCGTCCCATTTGACCGATCTGTGATGCCGGATCGTTGCGGCCGCGAGGAGGCCAGCATGGGGTTCGATTATGCCGAGACCCTGGCGCTGCACGGCGGTCCCAAGGCCAAGCGCACGCCCTTCCCCCAGGGCAAGCGCCACGGCGAACTGGAGAAGCGGTATCTCTCCGAGGTCATTGACAGCGACACACTGTTCTACTTCTTCGGCAGCAAGGTGCGCGCCTTCGAGAAGCGGTTCGCCGAGATGTACGGCGTGAAGCACTGCATCGCCTGCTCCAGCGGGACGTCCGCCGTCCACATGGCGGTGGCGGCCCTCCAGCTCCCCGTGGGGAGCGAGGTGATCACCTCGGCCATCACCGACATGGGCTCCCTGACCGGGATGCTGTACCAGGGGCTGGTCCCCGTCTTCGCCGACGTCGAGCCGGATACGCTCAACATGAGCCCGGCCTCGACGCGGGAGCGCATCACGGATCGCACCCGGGCCATCCTGGTCGTTCACCACAGCGGCCTGGCCGCGGACATGGACGCGTTCCTGAAGCTGGGGAAGGAGGCCGGCCTTGCCGTTGTGGAGGACTGCGCCCAGGCGTACTGCTGCCACTACCAGGGGAAGCTGGCCGGGACCATGGGGGCCATCAACGCCTTCTCGCTGAACCACTTCAAGCACATCACCTGCGGCTCGGGCGGCATGGTCCTGACGGACGACGATCAGCTCCGCTATCGGGCGTCCCTGTTCCTGGACAAATGCTTCCAGCGCGAGGAGGGGGTCAGGAATCCCTTTTTCCTGGCCCCGAACTACCAGATGACGGAACTTCAGGGGGCCGTGGCGCTGACGCAACTGGAAAAGGTCGAGGCCATCGTGGAGAGCCGGAACCGGCTGGGGATGCGGCTGAATCAGCTCCTGACCGAGATTCCCGGGGTGACCCCGCAGGCGATCCCCGCCGGGCGCAGGCACACCTTCTTCCTGTACCTGTTCAAGCTGGACCTCCAGGCGCTCCGCTGCACGGCCGCGCAATTCTCCGAGGCCCTCGACGCCGAGGGCGTTCCCAACAAGGCCCATCTCATCACCGGCGGGCGCCCCGTGTACCTGTACGACATCTTTCAGAACCGCTCGGCCTTCCCCGGAACCACGTTCCCGTTCACCCGTTCCGACGGCACGGGGCGGGTGTACCGGAAGGGTGACTGTCCGGTGGCCGAGGAGGCATTCGACTCCTGGATCACGCTGCACATCTCCGAGCACTACGCGCCGCTCGACATCGAGGAGATGGCCCACGGCATCGGCAAGGTGGCGCACTACTTCCGCAGTCGCCGGTGAGCAACCGGAGAATGGAGGCCCGCGCATGGGAAACCCGCAGACCGAAGAGGAGATCCGCCAGCAGGAGGTCCGTCGGTTCGAGGCCATCGTGCGGGGGGACCTCGCCGCGCTAGAGCGCATCTTGTCCGACGATCTCAGCTACACCCACGCCACGGGCGTCTTCGAGACCAAGGCGGAGTTCCTGGACAAGCTGAAGTCGGGCCAGCTTAAGTACGAGGCCTTCGCGCCCGAGGACATCCGGGTGCGAGTCTATGGCACGACCGGCGTCGTGACCGGTATCGCCCGCGTCAGGGTCCAGGTCAAGGGCGAACTGTTGCAGTTCCAGCTCCGGTTCACGGACGTGTACGTCAAGAAGGATGACCGCTGGCAGATGGTCGCCTGGCAGGCGACCCGCCTGCCGTAACCACTCGTGAGCCGCCACCCCCGCCTTCCCCTCCCCCCTCTGAGAGGGAGGGCTGGGCTGGGGGGTTTCGTGACCGGCGCCAAGGATGCCAGGCCCTGTGCTGAAACTCGGCGTGGTCGGCTGTGGCACCATGGGGGGTGGGATCGGCCGGGCGGCTGACCAGGGGCTGGTTCGAGTCCGGCCGGTTGGCGTGGGCGACAGTGATCCCGCCAGGGCGGCTCGCCTGGTGCGGAGTCTGGGGCAACCGGCTCCCGTCCGGGCGCTCCGCGATCTGCTCGAGGCGGAAGGGGAGTTCGGCAAGCTCTTCGTCCGGATGGAGAACGTCCCGAGTCCGACCAACCCCAGGACCAGCCACCTGGCCGCCCTCTCGGCCATCGCCCTCCTCCGGCGGATCACCGCGTCCCTGGTCGCGGGAACCTGAGGTGTCGCCATCTTCGAGCATCGGTGGCGGAAGCGGGTCCCTGCCATTTTCGCGGGAGAAAACGCCCAGGGGGGTTGGGCACTGCGGTTCGTCATTCACGAGCGCAGGGCCACGCAGCTGCACTATGACTTCCGGCTGGAGCTGGGGGGCGTGCGCAGGTCGTGGGCCGTGCGGAAGGGGCCGTCCCTCAATCCGGCGGGCCAGCGCCTGGCGGTGATGGTCGGGGACCATCCGGCGGAGTGCATTGACTTCGAGGGGATCATCCCGGAAGGGGGCTACGGGGCCGGGGCCGTGGTGGTCTGGGACTCCGGGACCTCCGAACCCGGCGAGCCGGGCGAACCGGAGGCCCAGCTCCGGTCGGGGAAGCTTGCGTCCGCTCTCCATGGAAAGAAGCTCAGAGGAGGATTTGCCCTGGCCCGATTTGCCCGGGGCCAGACCGGCGAGGAATGGCTCCTCATGAAGAAGAAGGACGAGCATGCCGATCCTTCCTGGATGCTGAAAAGTGACCTCACGCCCCAGAGGCTCAAAACGCTGACGGTCAAGGTCCCCCCCTGCGAAACCTCCTAGCTACCCCAGCGCGCGGCCGCCGTCCACCACCATGACCTCACCCGTCATGAAGTCGCCGCGGGTCGCCAGGAAGAGGGCGGCGTCGGCAACATCCTCCGCCTTTCCCACCCGCTTCAGGGGTACGCCCTGTTCCATCCTCTGCATGACCTGGTCGAGATTCGGCCGGCCGACGTTCCACCGGGTATCCGCGATGAAGCCGGGGGCGATCACGTTCACCCGGATCTCGGGCCCCAGGGTCCGGGCCAGGCACTTGCTCAAATGGATGACGGCGGCCTTGGAAGTGCTGTAGGCGATGGAGCTGCCCTGGGGCTGGATGCCGGCGACAGAGGCGATGTTGATGATGTGACCGCGGCCCTGCCGACGCATGGGCTCGGCCACGGCGCGGCAACAGAAGAACGTGCCCTTCACGTTGACGGCGTAGAGGCGATCCCAGATCTCTTCCGTCAGCCCGTCCAGATCGGGAAAGTCCACGAAGGCCGTGATCCCGGCATTGTTCACCAGGATGTCAATCCGGCCGAACCGCTCCAGCGTCTGGGCCACCATCCCCCGCACCTGTCGATCCTGGGCGACGTCGGCCTGGAGGGCGAGGGGCTGGCCGCCCGCCCGCTTGACGAGGCCTGCGGTCTCCTCGGCCTCTTTCTTTGACTGGGAGTAGTTGACGACGACCCTGGCGCCCTCGCGCCCGTAGGCCACCGCGATGGCGCGGCCAATCCCCACCGCCGCACCGGTCACCAGCGCCACTTTCCCGTCCAGTTGTCTCATGGGGCCTCTCCGGTTACCTCTTCCAGTCGCTGTGAAACGTACCCTCGCGATCCACCCGCCGGTAGGTGTGGGCGCCGAAGTAGTCGCGCTGGGCTTGCGTGAGGTTGGCCGGCAGCCGCGCGCTGCGGTAGGCGTCGAAGTAGGCCAGCGACGCGCTGAGGGCCAGGACCGGGATGCCCATCCCCACGGCGGTCTGGATGACGAACCGCCAGTTGTCCTGGCGGCCCTCCACCGCCTGGCGGAAGCCATCATCCAGCAGGAGATTGACGAGGGTCGGGTTCCGCCGGTATGCGCCCATGATGTCGTTGAGCAGGCTCGCGCGGATGATGCAGCCGGCCCGCCAGATCCTGGCGAGATCCCCGAGGCGCAAATCGTACTGGTACTCCTCGGACGCGATCCGCAAGAGGCCGAGGCCCTGGGCGTACGCGGTGATCTTGCTGGCGTACAGGGCATCCCGCGCCGCGTTGACGAGACGCTGCCGGTCGCCGGTGTACCGGATCTCCGGGCCCCGGATCACCCGGCTGGCCTGCACGCGCTCCGCCTTCAGGGCCGAGATGATGCGGCTCTCCACCGCCGCATTGATGGTCTGGGTGGGGGCCCCCACGTCCAGGGCGTTCTGGCTGGCCCACTTGCCGGTGCCCTTCTGCTGGGCCTCGTCCAGGATCAGGTCCACCAGCGGCCGGCCCGTCTGCTCGTCCACCCGGGCGAAGATGTCGGCCGTGAGCCCGATCAGGTAGGATTTCAGCTCGCCCGCGTTCCACTCGGTGAAGATCTCGTGCAGCTCCTTCGCCGAGAGGCCCAGGCCGCGGTGGAGCAGGTCGTAGATCTCGGCGATCAGTTGCATGTCGCCGTACTCGATCCCGTTGTGGACCATCTTGACGTAATGGCCCGCGCCGCGCGGGCCGATGTACTCGACGCAGGGCTGCCCGTCCTCGGCCCTGGCGGCGATGGCACGCAGGATCGGGGCGAGGTGCTCCCAGGCCTCGCGCTGGCCGCCCGGCATCAGGCTCGGCCCCCAGAGGGCGCCCTCCTCGCCGCCGGAGACGCCCATGCCGACGAAGCGGAACCCCTGTGCCGCCAGCTCCAGGCTGCGGCGCTCGGTTTCCTGGAAGAACGAGTTGCCCCCGTCAATGAGGATGTCACCCGGCTCGAGGTGCGGGGCGAGATGCGCGACGGCGGAATCCACCGGCTTCCCGGCCGGGACCATCACGAGGATCCGTCGCGGCTTCTCCAGCATCCCCGTCAATTCCGCCGGCGACCCCGCGCCCCCGATGGCCTTGCCCGCGGCCGGCCCGGAGAGAAAGGCGCGGGTCTTGGCGGCATCCAGGTCGTAGCCGGCCACGGGAAAGCCGTTCCGCTCCATGTTGAGGGCCAGGTTGTGGCCCATGACCCCCAGCCCGACCACGCCGATCTTGTAGGCCATGACGATCTCCTGGTTCTTGCGCCGGCGCGCAAGAACCAAAACTGAAACGCACCGATTGCTCATGCGCGTCCAGCGCGCAACAACGAGGTATTACCGCTTCCAGGGTGGATGCCCGGGCAGGAGCGTTTCGAACTCGGCCACGAGGGACGCCTCGTAGGCGCCGGCGTATTGGCCGGCCAGAAACTTCGCGAGGCCTTCCTTGTAGAACCGCTCCCAGGAGGTTTCCTCATGACCGGGATTGATGGGGAAAAACAGCGCCCCGTTGGCGCGCGCCGCCTCCATGTCGCCGGGGGCGTCCCCGATCATCAGGATGCACTCGGCGGGATACTTCCCCGTTGTGGCGAGGGCGAGGTGCTGCTTCTTGGTGCCCATCTCCTGGCCGGCGATGACGCGGGCGAACTTCGCGATGTCGTGCTCTTCCCACTCGCGGGTAAGGGCCTCGCCCGGAGTGGCGCTGACCACCACCACATCCGCCTGCTCCTGCAAAGCCTCCAGGCTCTCGCGGAGATACGGAAAGGGGGGCACGCCGTGGACCAGGTCCGCCACCGAGGCGTTGACCCCCTTGCTCCAGGCCATGGCCCGGTCCAGCTCGGGATCGGGATGCTCGGCCATGTAGGCCTTCAGCCCGTCGTTGCTCAGGGGCTTCCCCGAGGCGATGAATCCCCGCAGTCGGGGGGTCTCGGTGATCTCGACGTGGCGCGCCTGCACCTCGGGCCGTTCCCGCAACAGGTCGAGGACCTTGACCAGGGCCGGCCAGCGGTTGATCCCGCGCCATCTGGAGTAGAGGTTCACGAACTCCCACACCTCCCGCGCGTACTTGGAGACGGCCTGCAGCCGCCAGTGCTTGATGGTGGTGGGACAGAAGCATTCCTTGTGCTTGATCTCCATGGTGTCGAAGGCGCAGCCGTCGGAGTCAATCCCCACGAAGAACCGGTGCCGGGGCTCGAGCTCGTCAAGGGGCCGGGCGTCTAGGGGAACGGGGCGCATGAAACGTTCTCCTTGTGGAGGAGGTCGGGCGAACTCCGCGCGTGACGGTCGTGGCGAATCCTTCCCCTTGTACCAGAACGAGGCAGGAGACGCAAGGACTGCCCGGGCCTCTGGCCTCACACGCCGGCGGCGTGGACGGCTCCCTTGTCCGCAAAGGCACACCATTCCGTGCCCCACGGCGCGGCGGGCCGCGTGTCCCTTGGCAGGCAGGCCGCCTCCGCAGAGCGTGCTTGCCGCGTGAGCGTTTCGAGGCCACCCGGTGTGCCGCCGGGAAGCGCTGACCTACACTCCGCCATAACGCGTCGTCGCTGCCGGCCGGTTTCTCCTGTGACATCCTGGAACTCGAACCAGAACTCCGACACCCTCCCAGGCGGCGGCCATCTACTTTCTCCGGGTCTCCCCGGGGGGTCTGGGATCCCCCGATCGTCTCGATGCCGGTGGCGGGGTTCTTCGCCGCGCTGATCGGACCCCTGGTGGCGAAGAATCAGGGAGCTCAAGGAGAAGGGCGAGACGATCCTGCTGGTCGAGCAGAACTCCACCCTGGCCCTCACCGTCTCCCAGCGACCCTACAGCCTGGAAAACGGCCACGTCGTCTACGCGGGCGGCGCCGAGGAGCTGAGCGGGAACAAGCAGGTCAAGCAGAAGTACCTGGGGATCTGAGGTCGAGGCTG
>JBBIQE010000133.1:0-9095 GCA_037442485.1 Methylomirabilis sp. (SeqCode) | reverse complement strand
TGGGCTTGACTCGAGAATGGATTCGTCTCGGGGTAGTCCCAGGTCATGGGTATGGCCTGCCGACCAAAGGGATGGTTAATCTTCTCGAACCCAGCGTCCCAAAGACCGACATTGCTCATTCTCTGGGCTATGCGAGAGAGCACAAAGGCAAGATAAACAGCCACCGCCTTCTGGTACTCCTCATCCGCGATCTCCTCCCTCATCCGCTCCAGCGCCTCGCGCAGGCAGGCGACAAACGTCTGCATGGCGACGAGCTGGCGCGGGTTGAAGAGCGAGCCCCAGGTCTTCATGCCGTAGAGCCACGTCTTGATGTTCCACTGGCCTTCCTCGATAGGCTCGCCAGGCCTCTCCACTTCGATCGCCGCCGCCTGGCGGAACGCTGCGAGGTCGGTCTCTTCCACCGGCCGGTAATCTTTGCCGTCCCTGCCTTCCACGATCACCGCCACCATCCGCTCGCCCATCTGGCCGGCCTGACCGGCGCGGCGGAGGTCGGCCTCGGAGGTCGGCTGCTCGCAGAAGGGGCAGATGGCCGGCTCCGGTCGTGCGGGGGTCCTTGTGGCCCACCTGACCGCTTCGCGGTCCTCACGAGCGGCGATTCTATCGCCGTTTTCCCACGACCGGGGCCTTTTTCTTGCGTCGGGCTTACACCTCGTCCGGTCTGAGGCGGAGCCTCGTTAACGTTAGGCATCAGTAGCACCCCTCCGGCTGCTCCGGCGTTCCCTGCCCCCGGGTTGAGCGTGATGCGCTCGCGGCACCCCTGCAATCTCGAATCCCAGCTCTCGGCTCTCGGACCTCGGACGTTGGAGCTCGGACCCCGCCTCTCGCCTCCTAACCGGCACGACATCTGACAGCGCGCCCAGGACGGGCTTTGACCTTGACACTCCTCGACCGCAATGTTACTTTCCACGGGCAAGTCGTTGTGTGACGCCGGGTTGCGGGAACTCCATGGAGACTGCCGAGGCCGATCGGATCTGGATGCAGCGGGCCCTGGCCCTGGCGGCGCGGGCCCGCGGCCGGACCAGCCCCAACCCCATGGTGGGGGCGGTCCTAGTCAAGGACAACCAGCTCGTGGGCGAAGGGTTTCACGCCTACGCCGGCTCGGACCATGCCGAGGTGGTGGCCCTGCGCGAGGCGGGCGAGGCCGGACGGGGGGCCACCCTCTACGTCAGTTTGGAGCCCTGCTGCCACTTCGGCCGCACGCCGCCCTGCGTGGAGCAGATCGTTCAGGCCGGGGTCCGCCGGGTCGTGGCGGCCTGCGAGGATCCGAACCCGGCGGTGAGCGGGAAAGGGATCGCGGCCCTGCGCGCCGCCGGCCTCAGCGTGCAGGTGGGCCTCCTCGCCGACGAGGCGGTGCGGCTGAACGAGGCCTTCTTCACCCACGTCCGCACCGGCCGGCCCTTCGTGACGCTGAAGGTGGCGGCCAGCCTGGACGGCAAGATCGCCACGCGAACCGGGGAGTCCCGCTGGATCACGGGAGAGACCGCGAGGCGGCGCGTCCACCAGCTCCGCAACGAGGTGGACGCGGTCCTGGTGGGCATCGGGACGGTCCTGCGCGACGACCCCCTGCTCACCACGCGGCTGGGGATCGCCGAGCAGCGCGATCCCATCCGGGTGATCGTGGACAACCTGGCCCGGCTGCCGCTGCGGGCCAATGTCGTGAACCGCGCCTCCACGGCCCCGACCATCCTGGCCGTCTCGCAGATGGCGCCCCGCACGAAGCTGGAGGCGCTGGAGCGCGAGGGGGTGCAGGTGATCGTGGTCGAGGACAGCCCGCGCCGGGTGTCGCTGGAGCGGCTCATGGAGGCCCTGGGCAAGCGCGGGATCCTGTCGGTCATGATCGAGGGGGGCGCCGAGATCAACGCCTCGGCGCTGCGCGAGGGGATCGTGGACAAGGTCCTGTTCTTCGTGGCGCCGATCCTGATCGGCGGCAAGTCCACCCCCACGGCCGTGGGCGGCGAGGGCATCGAGACGCTGGGCCAGGCGCTCCGCCTGCGCGACGTGCGGGTCGAGCGGTTCGACGACGACATCCTGGTGGAGGGCTACCTCCAGCGCGAGCCGCAGGGACCCTAGCGGACAAACGGACCCAGCCAGCGGAGAGCGTTCGGCCGGTCCGGAGCCCCGGGACGGTCGAACCCTCGAACGGCCGAACGGGGATGTTCACCGGCATCATCGAGGCCATCGGCACGGTGCGCGAGTTCAGGCGCCGGGGGGCCGAAGCCCGGGCGCGGATCGAGGCCGGCCCGCTGGCGGAAGGCCTGCGCCCGGGGGACAGCATCGCCGTGGACGGGGCCTGCCTCACCGTGACCGCGCGCGCGGGGACGGGCTTTACCTGCGACCTTTCCGCCGAGACCCTCACCCGCACCACCCTGGGGGCGCTGCGCGTCGGGTCGCGGGTCAATCTGGAGCGGCCGGTCCGCCTGGGCGACCGGCTGGGCGGACATCTGGTCACGGGGCACGTGGATGCCGTGGGGGAAATCCTCCGCCGGCGTGGCCAGGGAGACGGCGAGTTCTGGCACTTCCGGCTTCCGCCCGACCTTACGCCGCTCCTCGTGATGAAGGGATCCATTGCCGTAGACGGGATCAGCCTGACCGTGGCGGACCTCGCGCGGGACGCCTTCGGCGTGGCCCTCATCCCCCACACGCTCCGCCACACCACGCTGGGCGGCAAGCGCGTGGGGGATGCGGTCAACCTGGAGGCCGATCTGCTGGGCAAGCACGTGGCCAGGTTCCTGGCGGCCCGGGCCGAGGCCGCGGGCCGGCCGGCCCTCAGCCTGGCCTTTCTCAAGGAGCACGGGTTCGCATGAGCAAGCGCAGCCACGCCTCGGCCCGCTCCGGATCTGGGGCCGCCCCGTCGCCCTCCGGCCGCGTGCGGCGCATCCCGGGGAAGGGCGGCGCCTCCCGGGCCGAATCGCCCATCCGCTTCGACCGGATCGAGGAGGCCATCCGGGACATCCGCGACGGGAAGATGGTCATCGTCGTGGACGACGAGGACCGGGAGAACGAGGGCGACCTCACCATGGCCGCCGAGAAGGTCACGCCGGCCGCCATCAACTTCATGGCCGCCCACGGGCGGGGCCTGATCTGCATGCCCATCGTCGGGGAGCGCCTGGATCAGCTCCAGATCCCGGCCATGGTGTCGGAGAATACCTCCCCCTTCGAGACGGCCTTCGCCGTCTCGGTCGAGGCCAAGCACAAGGTGAGCACCGGCATCTCGGCCCACGATCGGGCCGCCACCATCAAGGCGATCCTCGACCCCAACACCCGGCCGGATGACCTGGCGCGCCCGGGCCACATGTTCCCCCTGCGCGCCCGCGAGGGCGGCGTCCTCACCCGCGCCGGACAGACCGAGGCGGCCGTGGATTTGGCCCGCCTGGCCGGCCTGTACCCGGCCGGGGTCATCTGCGAGATCATGAACCCCGACGGCAGCATGGCCCGCGTCCCCGAGCTTTCCCGCTTCGCCCGGCGCCACGGCCTCAGGATGATCACCATCAAGGATCTCATTGACTTCCGCATGAAGCGGGAGAAGTTCGTGAGCCGCGTGGCCACCACCACCCTGCCCACGCGCCACGGCAATTTCCGGGCGCTGCTTTACCACAGCCAGGTGGATCACAAGCACCACCTGGCCCTGGTGAAGGGCGAGGTGAGCGCCGGGGAGGCGGTCCTGGTGCGGGTCCACTCCGAGTGCCTCACCGGCGACGCCCTGGGCTCGCTGCGCTGCGACTGCGGGGCCCAGCTCAACCGCGCCCTGGAGCTGATCGCGGAGGAGGGGACGGGCGTGCTCCTGTACATCCGGCAGGAGGGCCGCGGCATCGGCCTGGCCAACAAGCTGCGCGCCTACGAGCTGCAGGACCAGGGCTTCGACACGGTGGAGGCCAACGAGAAGCTCGGCTTCAAGGCCGACCTCCGGGACTACGGGGTGGGGGCCCAGATCCTGGTGGACCTGGGCGTCTCCAAGATCCGCCTGATGACCAACAACCCGCGCAAGATCGTGGGGCTGGAGGGCTACGGCCTGCAGGTGGTGGAGCGGGTGCCGCTCCTCACCCGGCCCACTGCGGCCAACCTCGGCTACCTCGCGACCAAGCGGGAGAAGCTGGGACACCTCATCCACGTGCCGGCCGGCCGCGCCGGACGCCGCGGGCGGGGCAACGGGGTCTCGGGGACGGGCCGGGCCAGACGCTGAGACCTGCCCCACCCGGGGCGGTTCCTTCGGGTTCCCTGTCGGCTCTCGCTCTTCTGCCGGATCGAGGAGGCAACATGGTGCGGACCTGGGAAGGGGCCCTGGCGGCCCAGGGGTTCAGCTTCGGCATCGTGGTGAGCCGGACCAACGACTTCATCACCGCCCGTCTCCTGGAGGGCGCCCTGGACGCCCTGCGCCGGCACGGGGCCCAGGAGGAGAGGATCACGGTGGTGCGGGTGCCGGGCTCCTTCGAAATTCCCCTGGTCGCCAAGCGGCTGGCGGCGTCGGGCCAGTATCAGGCCATCATCTGTCTGGGCACGGTCATTCGGGGCGCCACGCCGCACTTCGAGTACATCGCGGCCGAGGTGTCCAAGGGCGTCGCCGCCGCGGCCCTGGAGACCGGCGTCCCCATGGCCTTCGGCGTCCTGACCACGGATTCCATCGAGCAGGCGGTCGAGCGGGCGGGCACCAAAGGGGGCAACAAAGGCTTCGATGCCGCCTGCTCGGCCATCGAGATGGCGAACCTGTTCCGAGAACTGAAGCAAGGCGAGGCAATTGGAAAACGTAACCCGTAACTCACGTCTTACGCTTTACGTGTTGCGGGATCGGTCATGGGCAGACGACGCAGGGCGCGCACGCTCGCCCTCATGATCCTGTACGAGCTGGAGTTCCGGCCCGGCGACGCCGAGCGGGTGCTGAAGGAGTTCTGGCAGGACCACCCGACGCTGCCGGATGTTCAGGCCTTCGCCGACAGCCTGGTGCGGGGGACGCTGGAGCACCGCGAGGAGATCGACCGGCTCATCGCGGCCAATGCCGCCCACTGGAGCCTCGGTCGCATCGCCCCGGTGGAGCGGAACATCCTGCGCCTGGCCGCCCACGAGCTGCTCCACCGGCACGACATCCCGGAGAAGGTCGCCATCAACGAGGCCATCGAGCTGGCCAAGCTGTACGGCAGCGAGGAGTCGGGCGCCTTCGTCAACGGCATCCTGGACCAGATCCGCCTGCACCTGAAGCCCCCGGAACAGGCCCCCGCCTAAGATGCAGGTCCAGGAATCCAACCAGCCCATCGAGGAGATCGGCGCCGAGGTGCTGCTCCTGTTCCACCTGGAGGACGAGCCGGCGCCCCGCGGCCGCCTGGGGCAGGTGGACTGGATCCTGTGCGGGGCGCTGTCGCGGCTACGGGCCCGGGGCAAATTCGCCGGCGAGCGGGGGGCCGCGGCCCTGCTCGCTCCCCACGGAAAGCTCAAGGCCGACCGGGTGCTGGTGGTGGGTCTGGGCCGCCGCGCCGATCTCAGCCTGGTCGAGCTGTACCGGATATCCTACCGGGCGGCCCAGGCGGTCCTGAACCTCGGCTGCACCCGCGTGGCCATGGAGATGCCCCACCGCGCCTTCCCGCCGGAGGCCGCCGCCCGCATCCGGCAGACCTTCCTGGAGGGCTTTCTGGCCGAGCTCGGCCGGGGCCGCCCCGAGGCCGCCTTCGCCGTCACCCTGCTCCCTCCCCTCAACGGCGGCTGATCCGCGGCCCGCCCTGCGGCCGTCGGTCCGACGGGTCACGACGGGGGCTTCGGCTGCCCGCCGGCCGCACCGCCCTCGATCCGGAAGGCCCGAAGGGCCTCCTGGATTCCCTGGAGCTGGTCGGCGACCTCCTGCAACCGCAGGCCGAGGTCGGCGGTCCCCACCGAGCCCGCTGCCAGCCCCCGCTGGAGGTCGCCCACACCCGCCCGCGCCCGCCCGGCCTGGTCGCGGGCACGTCTCAGCGCATCGCGGAGGCCTGCTGCCACCCGATCTGGCACCGCGGCCATCCCTTCGAGATCGTCGCCCCGGCGGACCCGGATGGACGCGGGGATCTCCCCCTCTGCCAGGCGCCTGCCGATGGCCTCGAGGCGGTACAGCGGCCCGCCCAGGGCGTGGGAGGCGAAGAGGCTCAGCCCGGCCACCAGCATCATGCTCACGAACATGGCGGGCCAGAGGCGGCTCCCCAGGATGGACAGGCAGCTCTCGGCGACGACCGTGTCAAAGTCGGGGGCCCGCCCATCAGCAGAAGCTGCGGGGGCAGGAAGGTGACGAGGACGATGGCCGGGCACCCGGGCACTCCTCCGCGTCTGCCGGCGTCGGTCGGGGGAGCCTGGCCCGCCGCCGACGAGCCTCGCCCGGATTCCGGCGCGCTAGTCTTCGAACCGCTTGAAGAGGAGGCTGGCGTTGGTGCCGCCGAAACCGAACGAGTTGGTCAGGGCGTATCGCACCTCGGCACGGCGCGCCGTGTTGGGGACGTAGTCCAGATCGCACTCGGGATCGGGCGTCTCGTAGTTGATGGTGGGGGGCAGGATCCCGCGGACGATGGTGAGGACCGTGATGACCGACTCGATCCCGCCGGCGGCCCCCAGGAGGTGGCCGGTCATGGACTTGGTGGAGCTGACCGCCAGCGTCCGCGCGTGCGCGCCGAAGACGGTCTTGATGGCCATGGTCTCGTTCGCGTCCCCCGCGGGGGTCGAGGTCCCGTGGGCGTTGATGTAGTCCACCTGGCGCGGCTCGACCCGGGCGTCCTTGAGGGCCAGGCGCATGGAACGGACGGCCCCGTCCGGGGCCGGCTGGGTGATGTGGTAGGCGTCGGCCGACATGCCGTAGCCGACGAGCTCGGCGTAGATCCTGGCGTTCCGGCGCCGGGCGTGCTCCAACGACTCCAGCACCATGAGCCCCGCCCCCTCTCCCATCACGAAGCCGTCCCGGTCCCGGTCGAAGGGCCGGCTGGCCCGGGCGGGCTCGTCGTTTCGCGTGGACAGGGCCTTCATGGCGCAGAAGCCCCCGATGGTGAGCGGCGTGATCACCGCCTCGCTTCCTCCCGCCAGCATGACGTCCGCATCGCCGCGCTGGATGATCCGGAAGGAGTCGCCGATGGCGTGGTTCCCCGTGGCGCAGGCGGTGCAGACGCACGAGTTCGGGCCCTTCATCCCGAACCGCATGGAGATCTGCCCCGAGGCCATGTTGGTGATGATGGAGGGGATGAAGAAGGCGCTGATGCGCCCCGGGCCCTTCTCCAGCAGGATCTTGTGGGACTCCTCCAGGGCCGGAATCCCGCCCATGCCGGTGCCCACGAAGACGCCGATGCGCTCGCGGTTGTCGTCGGTCACTTTGAGGCCCGAGTCGTCGTAGGCCATCTGGGCGGCGGCCACGGCGTAATGGATGAAGCGGTCCATCTTGCGGGCCTCTTTCTTCTCCAGCCACTGCAGGGGATCGAATCCCTTGACCTCGCCCGCAATCCGGGCGTCGTGCTTGCTGGCGTCGAACCGGGTGATGGGCGCGATGCCCGAGACCCCGTTGACGATGTTGTCCCAGAAGCTGGCTATCCCGATCCCGTTGGGGGCCACGGCCCCCAAGCCGGTGACGACCACGCGCACCATGATCGCCCCTCTCTCGGCTGCCCGCCCGGCACCACGGCACGGCGCACCCGCCCCCCACCCGCCCCGGCGGCACGGGCAGCCGCGTTGCGGTTAGTCCTTCTTGTGCTCCCGGATATAGGCGATCGCGTCCCGGACGGTGGCGATCTTCTCCGCGTCCTCGTCCGGGATCTCGATCCCGAACTCCTCCTCCAGGGCCATCACCAGCTCGACGGTATCCAGGGAATCGGCCCCCAGGTCGTCAATGAACTTGGCCTCCGGCGTCACCTCGGCCTCGTCCACGCCCAACTGGTCAATGATGATCTTCTTCACTTTCTCTTCCAGCGTCGCACTCACAATGCCCTCCTTCCCGAGTGGTGCGAGACTACGAGGACCACATGCCGCCGTTCACGTGGATCACCTGTCCCGTGATGTAGGCCGCCCCCTCGGAGGCCAGGAAGGCCGCCACGGCCGCCACCTCGGCCGCAGTGCCGAACCGACCCTGGGGGATCTGGGCCAGGTAGGCCTGCTTGGCCCCCTCGGGGAGCCCGGCCGTCATCTCCGTCTCGATGAAGCCCGGGGCGATCAGATTGACGGTGATGCCCCGCGAGGCCACCTCCCGCGCCAGCGCCTTGGTCAGGCCGGCGAGGCCGGCCTTGGCCGCGACGTAGTTCACCTGGCCGACGTTGCCCATGCTCCCCACCACGGAGCCGATGTTGATGATGCGCCCGCCCTGCTTCTGCCTCAACATGGGGCGCAGGGCGGCCCGGGCGCAGCGGAAGGCGCCGGCCAGATTCACGCTCAGGACCGCGTCCCAGTCCTCGTCCTTCATCCGGAGGATCAGGCCGTCCCGGGTGATGCCCGCGTTGTTCACCAGGACGTCCAGCCGGCCGAACCGATCCAGGCAGGCCGCCACGAGCCGGTCGGCGTCCTCGGACCGCCCCACGTCGGCCGCCACGGCCAGCGCCTGGCCTCCGCGCGCCCGGACGGTCTCGGCAACCCGTTTGGCCGGCTCCAGGTGCCGGGCGCAGAGTGCCACGGCCGCCCCCTCGTCGGCCAGACGGCGGACGATCGCCTCCCCGATGCCGCGGGAGCCCCCGGTGACCAGGGCCACTTTGCCGGCAAGACTCATACGCCCAAGGCCTTCAGGGTCGCCTCCAGCGAGGCCCGATCCTCCACGTTCAGGACGCGCGCCCCCGGCACGATCCGCCGGATCAGGCCCGAGAGCACTTTCCCCGGCCCGACCTCGACGAAGGTCCCCACCCCCTCCCGGGTGAGGCGCGCCACCACCTCTTCCCACCGGACCGGCGCCGTCACCTGCCGGACCAGGACATCCACGACCCGCCCGCCGTCCGTGAGGGGCTCGGCATCCACGTTCGTCACCAGCGGCACCCGGAGGTCGCGGAGGCGGAGCGCCCGGAGCACCGGCTCCAGCCGGGCCGCCGCGGGCCCCATCAGGCTCGAGTGGAAGGGGGCGCTCACGGGGAGCGGGACGGCCCGCCTGGCCCCTCTGGCCTTGGCCAGCTCCACCGCGCGCCGCACGG
>JBBIQE010000132.1:0-9133 GCA_037442485.1 Methylomirabilis sp. (SeqCode) | reverse complement strand
CGTTCTGCGCCGCCTTGGCCGGGACGAGAGCGGCAATGGCGGCCCGCAGCGCGGGCAGCGACACGCTGCCGGTGGCCCGGGCGAAGGCGCCCAGGATGGCGGTGTTCACAATCGGGGCGCTGGGCGATCCCAGGCCGTGCCGGAGGGCGATCCCGCCGGCATCCACGGCGGCCACCCGGAAGGTGAGCGGGATGGGCAGGGAGGCGGGGTCCCGGTCCGTGTTGACCACGACCCAGCCTTCCGGGGCCAGGCCGGTGAGTGTGGCCGGATCGTCCAGAAGGGTGGCGTCCAGGACGATCAGGGCATCCGGGCGCTCCACCTGGCAGCGCAGCCGGATCGGTTTCAGGTCGGCCCGGACGAAGGCGGCGACGGGGGCGCCCCGCCGCTCGACCCCGAAGGCGGGGAAGGCCTGGACGTCCCACCCTTCGCGGAAGAGGGCCTCGGCCAGCACCTTGGAGGCGATGACCCCGCCCTGGCCGCCGCGGCCGTGGATCCGGATTTCAAGCATGGCGCACCCGCCGCCCCCTACACACCGCGCCCCCCGTGCGTGCTCCGCGCGGGGGGCGCAGGACAATCGCCGTCAGGTGGTGGCCGACAGGACCGTGTGACCGGCGGCTTCCAGTTGGGCCACGAGCGGGTCGACCTGGATCCCTTCCAGCCGGAAGATCAGGACCTTCGTCTGCTCCCCGTGATGGACGGCCGTGGCGGTGACGACGCTGACGATGTCGCCACCCTGCTCCTGAATGATCCGGCAGACCTCCAGGAAGGCGCCGGGCCGATCCTCCAGCACCAGCTCCAGCCGGGTCTGCTCCTGCTGGATGCCCACGACATCCACGAAGGCGGCCAGGATGTCGGTCTCGGTGATGATGCCGACGAGGCGTCCCGCCTGAAGGACGGGCAGGCCGCCGATCCGGTGCGTGAGCATCAGGCGCGCCGCCTCTTCGATGGGGGTGTCGGGCGCCACGGTGTAGACTTTCCTGGTCATGATCTCTCGGACCTTGACCTTCTCCAGCAGGTAGTGCAGCTCGTGGATCTCGAGGCTGGTGGCCGGCGAGGGCGAGGCCTGGCGGATGTCCCGATCGGTGACGATGCCGACCAGCCGACCCCCCTCGACCACGGGCAGATGGCGGATGCCCTTCTGGCGGATCAGGGTCATGGCATGCCGGAAGGAGTCCTCGGGGGTGACCGTCACGGGATCCCGCTTCATCCGTTTCTCGACCAGCATCGCGCTCCTCCTCGCCCCGTCCCGTCCGCAGGAGCCCCGCCGCGGGCGGTCGGGCCGACCCCGGGCCAGCCCTGTCCCGGCAGGGCTAGGTCGCGGCGTGAATGCTGACGACCGGGCAGGGCGCCATCCGCATCACCCGCTCGGCCGTGCTGCCCATGATCAGGCGATCCAGTCCGGTCAGGCCCTGCGTCCCCATGACGATCAGGTCCACGTGATGGTCCTGAGCGTAGCGGATGATCTGCCGGAAGGGCGGCCCCGCCGCCACCGCGGTCTTGGTCCGCGGCAGGTGCCGGAGCCTGCGGCGCACCCGGCGCTCCAGCATCCGCTCGGCTTCGCGGATCAACTCCTCCCGCAGTTGCTCCAGGGGCGGGTGGGGAATGTGGGAACAGGTGATATCCAGGGGATCGTAGATCACGTGCAGCACCGTGAGATCCGCCTGGAACCGCTGGGCCAGGTCCCCCGCATACTCCATGGCCCGGTCGGAGTGCGCGGAGAAGTCCACCGGGCAGAGAATGTGGCGGAAGGCGGGGAGCGAGAGCGCCGCCGTCACCTCGCGTCGCGCCGCGCCCTCCCGGAACGGAGCCCTCGCCTGGGCGCGCAGGAGCAGCACCGGCACGGGGGAGGCGCGCAGGACCGCCTCGGCCACGCTGCCCAGCATGATGCGCACAAGGCCCGTCCGCCCGTGGGTGCACATGGCGATGAGGTCGGCGTGGCGCACCTGCGCGTGATCCAGGATCTCCTCGGCCGCGTGCCCGTAGCGCACGGCCGAACTCACCGGGATCCCCCGAGCGGCCAGCCCCCGCTCCACCTCGGCGAGATAGCCCTCGGCCTCCTGAACGACGTGCACCTGGGCGTCGGTCGCGTCCACCCCGGGGAACGTGTGGGCCAGCGCCACCCGCAGCAGCAGCAGCTCCGCCCCGTGCAGCCGGGCCAGCTCCGCCACCTCCGGCAGGATCCCCTCGGCCAGCGGCGAGCCATCCAGGGGGACCAGAATCCGCGCAAACACTGGGGGGTATCCTTCTTCTCACCCGGGGCCCCGTCCCCGCCTCTCCCGGCCCTGCGTCCGGGACCGGCGCGGTTCCTCCCCGCGGCTTCTCACCCGGGGCCCCGTCCCCGCCTCTCCCGGCCCTGCGTCCGGGACCGGCGCGGGGACCCGACCGACCCGGCGCCCAGGGCGCGTCGGTTGGGTGCCCTCCCCGGGGGCCGCACCGGGGGCGCTTACGGCATGGCCACTTTCAAGGCCGGATGCTTGACGGTCAACACGGGACAGGGTGCCTTGCGCACGACCTTCTCGGCCACGCTGCCCAAGAGGACGTGGGCCAGCCCGGTCCGCCCGTGGGTGGCCATCACGATGAGGTCAATGTCGTGCTTGGTGGCGTAGTCAACGATCTCGCGAAAGTCCACCCCCACCCGGACCTCGCGCCGGAAGAGGAGCCCCCGGGACTTGGCCGCCTCGACTTGCCGGTCCATGGAGGCGTTCGCCTCGGCGGTGAGGGACTTCACCATCCGCTCCGGGTCGAAGTTGACCGCATAGGCCTCGGTCAGGCGCGGAGGCGGCGCGACCACGTGCAGCAGATGCACCTCGGCGCCGAACTCCTGCGCGAAGGTGAGGGCGTAGGGCCAGGCGTACTCCGCAGGCTCGGAGAAGTCGGTGGGAAACAGGATCCGTCGAATCGTCAGCATCGCAGCACCTCCCTGCGGCGAGAGGCCTCCCTGCTCAGACGGCCCGGCTTGCGCCGCGACCGGCCAGGGCGGTGTGGATGGCGCCGATCAGCTCCGCCATCTTCAGCGGCTTGCTGATGAATGCGGCGGCCCCCAGCTCCAGCGCACGGCTGTAGCTTTTCCAGTCGCCGAAGGCCGTGATGATGATCACGGGCAGCGTGGGCCGCGACTTCCGGATGGCCTGGAGGAGTTCGAGCCCGCCGTCGTCGGGCATCAACATGTCGGTGACGACGAGATCGCACGGCGCCCGGGAGAGCGAGGCGGAGGCTTCCCGTCCATCCGCCGCCACGGACACCAGATAGCCTTCCTTTTCCAGAACCTTCCGTAGGAGCTCCCGCATCTCCGGATCATCTTCGACGATCAGCAGGCGCGCGCTCATGGTGTCCACATCCTCGCCAGATCTCGCTCCCTGACCCTGCCCAGGTTTCCCCCGAAGGAAATTTGCAAAGCCAGTGCCACGAGGCCAGATACTGTTGCAGCCGAGAAGGATCCGCTGCCGGCCCCGTGCCTGCCCGAGCCACGTAGAAACGACGGGTTTGGCGGCCCTGGGTTCCCTCAAGCGCCGACGGCGACGGTATACAATTCCCACTGTTACGGTCTGCCATCTCCGCCTGTCCCAGTCCTGTGAAACGCTGAGACCCTTTGTCTCAGCAAGGTGAATCGAGCTGGAGGACTGCTGGGGCGTGAATGGCATCCCGGGGATTCGGCTCGAGGGCCGGGGCAGGCCGCCTGGCGGAAATGAAACGCCCTCCGCCCTGGCGGGACGTCGGGATTCTACCGGGAGAAAAGCCGCGGGAGAAGACGAGCCATACTGCCGAGGAGGGAGCCCTCGGTTCGATGGATCGGCGGGAAGCCGGGGCCGTGACACGCCTCCCCGTCTCGGGCCCGCCGGATCCGGGCCGCTTGCTGAGGATCACACGGCCGGGGAGAAAGCAGACGCAGACGGACGCCCGCCAGGGATCAGGCCGCGACCGATGCGCCCACCAGGCTGAACCCCGCCTCCAGGGCGCGCCGGTTCAGCTCCTCGGTCCCCCTCGGGACGCGCGCCAGCACGGCGCGCTCGATGGCCTGGCGGGAGACGACCTTGGACAGGCCCGCGATGACGCCCAGGGACACGATGTTGGCGACCATGGCCTTGCCCACCGCATCCTTCGCCGTGTCGATGATGGGCAGCCGGTGGACGGCGAACTGGCCGCTCGGGACATGGACGACCTTGGTCGAATCCGCCACCAGGATTCCCGAGGGCTTGAGGTCGTGGCCGTACTTGTCGGCGGCCGCCTGCGTCAAGGCCAGCAGCAGGTCCACCGCCATCGCCTTGGGGTAATCAATCTCCTCGTCGCTGATGATGACCTCGGCCTTGCTGGCGCCCCCCCGCGACTCCGGCCCGTACACCTGGGTCTGGGTCGCGTTCTTGCCGTCGTAGATGGCGGCCGCCTCGGCCAGGATCACGCCCGCCAGGACGATCCCCTGGCCGCCCTCGCCGCTCAGCCGGACTTCGTAGCGGTAGCTCATCGGAGGCTGCTCCATGCTCGGGAAGTCGGAAACGCCCCTCGGATCGCAGCAAAGCCGCCCCCGGGAGGACCTTTCCCGGGGGCCGGTCCTGCTCGGGGCTACTCGAATTTCAGCTTGAACACTCCCGTCGAGTACGCGTGGCGGACCTGGGCGTTGTCGAAGATGGCCACGCCGAAGGCGTACTCCTTCTTCAGGTCATTGAACTGCACGTCGAACTCGCTGCCGGTCACGAGCTTCCGCGAGAACTCCACGGTCCGGACGCCGTCCTTGTAGGTGTAGCGGGCCGCGATGTCCCCCCGGTCGCCAGTGAAGGGCGAAATAATGATCCCCGGCACCTCGTCGCCGGCCTTGTACTTGCTGTCGTCGAAGGCTTCCTTCTCGCTGTCCACGATCCAGTAGGGGGGCGCCGGCCTGTTGCCCTTGAGCGCGAACTGGGGTCCCTTCTTGTCCGCCGTCTGATTGTCCGCATAGCCGCCGCCGGTCTTCGGATCGCTCTTGCGGCCCGCCTCGGGCGCCTTGTCCTTGTCGTAGCGGGTGTTGTCCACCCACTGGTCGTCAATCTGCCCCACGGGGGCTGTGCGGACGCCTTTCCAGTGCCACATGTCCAGGCGCTCGCCCGCATCCTTGGTGTACTTGTTGCCGAAGGGCTTCCCCTCGCCGACATGGCAGGTGGACATGCAGCCCCGCTGCTCGAAGGCCGGCGAGCTGATGTTCCACAGGATGGCAAACTTGTCCTCGTAGTAGAGATTGTTATCGCCGCCCTTGTCCTCAGGATCCCGGAGCTTCTTCCAGGAGCCGTCGGCCTGCTTGACCCACGGGCTCCGGCGGAGGCTCTCGGTCGGGTCCTTGTACTGCAGCAGGAAATACACCGTGTCCGCCGTGTAGAGGGCGCGAAGCGTCCCCTCCGTCGAGCCCCCGGTCAGGTTGCGCCCCCCCACCACCTTGAAGGCGAAGGGCGCCGCCTGCTTCCAGACATCCTTCATGGTCCCATCCAACGCCGGTCCTGCCGCGACCTTCTTGGCCACCAGAACGTTCTGCTGGGCCAGCCCGCGAGCGGCGAAGACCAGGGACAGGACCCCCAGGATGAGCACCGTCGAGACGACCACCGGTAGTAACTTCCGCAGCACGTTCATTGGTCCCTCCTCCCTGCGTTCTCCAACGCCACACCCGGGGCAATCCCCGAGGTCCGCTGGGCTCATGGGCTGATAGGCTATGCCGCGACCCCCGCCTTGGCCTGCACGCGGGCGATGTGCTTCTCGTACTCGGTCACGTACTCGGGACGGTCGGCCTGATGCAGCAGGCCGGTGATGATCTTGCCCTGGAGCTGCTCCGGCGTCATCCGCTCGGCCGCCTTTACGTTCACCGTGTTGTCCTTCTCCCAGTTCAGCAGCTCCACCAGGCTGATCTTGTTGGGCCGGCCGTAGTAGGTGTTGCAGTTTTCCAGGACCTCGATCAGGGCGAATCCCTTGTGCTTGATCCCCCCCTCGATCAGGCGGTCGAGCTGCTGGCTGTGATAGGACGTCGCCCGGGCCACGTAGGTGGCGCCGGCGCCGATGGCCAGCTTGCAGGCGTCGAAGGGCGGATCGATGCTCCCGT
This sequence comes from Methylomirabilis sp. (SeqCode), assembly GCA_037442485.1. Lineage (GTDB taxonomy): Bacteria > Methylomirabilota > Methylomirabilia > Methylomirabilales > 2-02-FULL-66-22 > 2-02-FULL-66-22. The sequence continues at coordinate 3,078 of JBBIQE010000132.1, read as the reverse complement.
CGCGGGCCGTGCTGGCGATCTTGCCCGTCGGGGTCGTCGGCGCGAGCTGCCCGCCCGTCATCCCGTAGGTCGCATTGTTGAACAGCAGCACCGTCAGGTCAATGTTTCGCCGCGCAGCGTGGATGAAGTGATTGCCGCCGATGGCCAGGGCGTCCCCGTCCCCCGTGATCACGATGACGGTGAGGGAGGGCTTGGCCAGCTTGACCCCGGTGGCGAAGACGATGGGGCGGCCGTGGGTCGTGTGCAGGGTGTTGAAGTCCACGTAGCCCGTGAGCCGGCTGGAGCAGCCGATGCCCGAGACCATGCAGATCTCGTCCTTCTGCAGGCCCACCCGATCGATAGCCCGCAGCAGGCTCTTCATCACGATCCCGTCCCCGCAGCCCGGGCACCAGATGTGCGGGAACATCTCCAGGCGCAGGTACTTCTCGTAATCGAACACCGGCCTCCCCCCTTCTGAGATTTCAGATTGCGGATTTCGGATTGCGGATTTCCCAATCCGACATCCGACATCCGACGTTCGAAATCCGGTTCAGGCCTTCGCCAGCTCCTCGATCTTCGCCAGGATCTCGTCCGGCGGGATCGGCTCGCCGGTGACCCGGTTGACACGGTGGACGGCGCAACGGCCCTGGACGACCCGCTCCACCTCCAGGACGAGCTGGCCCAGGTTCATCTCCGGCACAACGATGTGATGCACCCGCTTCGCCAGGTCGGCCACGGGCCCTTCCAGGAAGGGCCAGATGGTCAGGGGCCGCAGGAGGCCGACCTTGATCCCCCGGGCGCGGGCCATCCGGATGGCCGCCTTGGCCGAGCGCGCCGAGGACCCGTAGGCCACGATGCCGATGTCGGCGTCCTCCAGCAGGAGCGCCTCGTGCTTCAAAATGTCGCCGGCGCCGAGATCGATCTTCCGCATCAGCCGGCGCATCTTGGCATCCACCACATCCGGGCTGTCCTTGGGCAGGCCCCGCGGATCGTGATAGAGCCCGGTCACGTGGTAGCGGTACCCCTCGCCGAAGTTCGCCATGGGCGGCACCCCTGTGGGCGTATCCCCGAACGGCAGGTACCGGTCCGGCGGCACCGTGGGCCGCGGCCGCTCCCAGAGCGTGATCTCGGATCGGTCGGGGACTTCCACCCGCTCGCGCATGTGGGCGATGACCTCGTCCACCAGGAGGCTCACCGGCATCCGGAACCGCTCGGCGATGTTGAAGGCCCGGATCGTCTCGTCATACACTTCCCGGACCGAGGCCGGCGCCAGCGCCACGGCCGGATGGTCGCCGTGGGTCCCCCAGCGCGCCTGCATCACGTCCGATTGCGCCGGCGAGGTGGGCAGCCCGGTACTGGGCCCGCCCCGCATCACGTTCACGATCACGCACGGAATCTCGGCCATGACGGCGTATCCGATATTCTCCTGCTTCAGCGAGTAGCCGGGGCCGCTGGTGGCGGTCATGGCCTTGGCGCCGGTCATGGCGGCGCCGAGGATGGCCCCCATGGCGGCGATCTCGTCCTCCATCTGGATGAATTTCCCTCCCACGCGGGGAAGCAGCACCGACAGGTGCTCGGCGATCTCCGAGGAGGGCGAGATGGGATAGCCGGCGAAGAATCGGCAGCCGGCCGCGATGGCGGCCTCGGCGCACGCCTCGTTGCCCTGGAGCAGCTTGACCTGGCGGGACCTAGTCTCTCTGTTCACGCCCCCTCACCTCCGGTGATGCGGGCCGTCCATCCTCCGCCCAGGCAAGGACGCGGCGGCCCCGTGACGAGCCGACAGCCCTGCCGATCTAACCCCTGGACCTCCCGGGCTCGCCGTGCACGACGATGGCAAAGTCCGGGCAGAGTTGCTCGCACCGCAGGCACTTGGTGCAAGCGTCCAGCGCCTTGACCTCGACCTTGTCCATGTGGTTCATCACCAGGACATCCTTGGGGCAGAATTCGACGCAGATCGTGCACCCCTTGCACCACGCGTCGTTGATCTGAATGGTTACGGCCGTGCTGACGTACGTCTTGGTGGCCGCCCGGGCCGCCTCCAGGACCTCTTCGCGAGTTCGCAGCTTGGTCGTGGTGGCCATCAGCGTCTCTCCCTCCCCTCGAACCGCCGGTCGGCTGCCTTATCGGACGAGCCGGCTCCGGCCCGATCCAGCAGGGGCGTGAGGATCCGCGCCTCGAGGAAGACGTGCTGGATCAGGCGGCCGATGAGCATTTCTGCCTCGCGGAGCCACTCGGCGCCTGGCCGAGCGGCCGCCAGGTCGGCCAGCCGGGCGGAAAGCGCGGCATGCTCGGCCAGGCAGAATCCCACGGGTCCGTCCGCCCTCGGGCCTCGCGCGACCAGGCGGGGGAACAGCCGCTCCTCCGCCTCGTCAACGTGGCGCGCCCACTCTGCGGTCAGGTCGGCCAACCCGCCGGTGAGGCCGGCCAGTCGCACCGCCCGGGCGGTCTCTGCCAGGGGCCTGAGCAGCGGCTGCGCGTTTGTGGAAAGATCCAACCGGGAGTCCATGGGCCGCCTGATACCGTTCGCCCGCCGCCCCACCGTGGCAGGGCCCCCTCACGGGCGGCGAGATGGTTCAATGCGCGCCGGGCCAGGAAAGAAGGGGCGCCCCGGGACGGCCCATCTCGCCCCCGTGGACCCGAACGGGCAATTGGCGGTCAGGGATACTGAGCAATGGGTGTGCCAGGGCCGGGCGGGGGCCGGCTGGCAGCACACACCAGGATTCGGCCTCTATCTGATTGAATAACAAGCTCTTACGGAGTGCGAGAAATGCCTCAGGCGCCGGCCTGGCGGCATCGGGCCTGCCCTGTGAGCGGGCCGCGTGCCATTCCAAACTGTCCTCTGTCCGATTTGGCGCAACGTGCCCAGGAAATGGCTATTTAGGGTCGAGTCGGGCAGCCTTCGATCCTTCCGGCAGCCACCACCGCGCCAACCGCGAAAGAATGCTCCCGATTGTGAACCTTTTTGGGACTGCCAGGATCAAATACGATGGGGGCCGCTGGGGCCCCTCCGGCCCGGGGCCCGTGCAGGAGGGACATCCCATGCCACTGTACGAGTACGAATGCCAGCACTGTGGACAGGTTTTCGAGAGATCGGAAGAG
>JBBIQE010000131.1:0-9242 GCA_037442485.1 Methylomirabilis sp. (SeqCode) | reverse complement strand
CCCAGGCCGAAGGGGTAGCTGCCGCCGGGCCGGGCGCGGGACGCGCTGCGGTGGAGGAGGCCGCGGCCGGCGGGGCCGGACCTTCCTGGACGAGGCCGGCCGAGGCGGGGGCGGTATCGGGCACCGGGCAGGAACCGCTCGCATCGTTGGCCGCCCGGAAGGGACCGAGGGAGCAGTCGGTCCAGGCCCTCATCGAGCGGCTGGAGCAGGAGGCCACCTCCGGCACGCCGGTCGGCTACGAGTGGGCGGCCGCGCGGCTGGAGGCGGCGGCCGGTCAGGCCATCGCCACGGATCGCTTGGGCGAGCTGCTAGCCATCCTCGGCAGCTTCCTCCGCCACCGGCAGGGGGAGGGCCACAAACCGGCGGTGCGGGAGCGGGCCGCCCAGGCGATCCAGACGATCGCCGGGGAGGAGGCGGTGGCGTACCTGGTCGGGCACCTCGACCCCGGTACGGGCCCATCGGCCGAGGAGCTGCCCGCGGTCCTGCTCGGCCTGGGGCCTCGGGTCATCCCGCCGCTCCTGGATCGGCTGACCCTGGCGGATCAAGCTGAGGTGCGAGCCGCGCTGGTGGCGACCCTGGCGCGCTTCCTGGAAGTGGCCCCGGCCGAGGTGACCAGGGCGCTCCAGCAGACGGAGCGGGAGCAGGCTGTGTCGCTCGCCGCGAGCGTCGGCGCCGTGGGGGGGGAAGCCAGCGTGGGGCTGCTCGCCCTCCTGGCGAGGCACCGGGACGCAACCGTCCGGCGCGAGGCGGTGCGCGGGCTGGGTGGGATCGGGACCCCCTCGGTCCACCGCTATCTCATGCTGGCCCTCCGCGATCCCGATCCGGCCGTGATGGAGGCGGCCGTCGTCTTCGTGGGGACGGCCAGGGTCAAGCTGGCCATGCCGACCCTGCTGCGGCTGGCGGGCCAGCGGGTCCTGGCAGGCCAGCCCTTCGCTGTGCGGAAGGCGGCCGTGGCCGCGCTGGGGGCCATGGGGGATCCGGGCTCCATTGCAACCCTGACCGGGTTGCTGTACACTCGCACCTGGTTCAAGCGGGCGGCCGGGGACGAGCTGCGGCAGGCAGCGGCCCTGGCGCTCCTCAGCATGGGGCGTCCCGAGGGGCGCCAGGTGGTCGAGGACGGGATGCGCTCTCGCCGGGGGGACGTGCGCCGCGCGTGCCAGGCGGCGCTCGGGAAGCAGGCCGAGGCCACGCCCGGCCAGGGCTGAGGCCGGGGCGGCGGCCGAGGGGGGACCCGTCCGCGCCCAGACCGGCGCGGAGGTCGGGACGGGAAGCACCCATGGACGTGCTCATCGGGTTGGAATCGCTGCTTCGGAATCTGCAGGCCGGGGTGAAGAGCATCGGCATGTACCCGCCCACACACCCCACGGCCGCGCGGTTCCTGGGCCGCATCGTGGAAGACCTGGAGGTGATCCTGGGTCGGCAGGACTCCCTGGTCCTGGGCGTGGTGGACCACGCGCTGGTGGCGCTGGGCCTGCCCTTCACCGGCACGGAGGCCGTGGCGGCCGCCTTCGCGCAGCGGCTGGAGGAGCGGGCGATCGGCAGCCTGGAGTTCCGCCGCGGCGTGACCCCCGAGGAGGTGTCCCAGTGCATCCAGGCCCTGGCCATGCCGCCCGACGCCTTCAAGCGGTTGGGCCCGGTGGAAGAGGTCCTGGCCCAGCGGGGGGTGCGGGGCATCCGGTTCTCTGCGGAGGTCCCGACGCCTGGCGGAGACGAGGGCCCCATCCGCGTGGGCGAGGCCGGGGGCGCGGGAGAGGAGGGTGAGGGCGCAGAGGAGGTCGGGCCGGGGCGGAGTCTGCGGGTATACCGCGAGGCGGTCGGCTCGGCCAAGCGGATCCTGAACGAGGCCCGCATGGGCAAGATCCCGTCCCTGGCGGACGCCCAGGCGACGGTGGCCGGCCTGGTGGATGGGGTCCTCCAGGACCGGAACGCCATGCTGGCCCTCACCATGATCAAGAGCTACGACGAGTACCTGTTCACCCACTCGGTGAACGTGGGGGTCCTCTGCATCGCCCTGGGCCAGGCCCTGGGCCTGGACGGCAAGTCCACCAAAGAGCTGGGGCTGGGGGCGCTCCTCCACGACATCGGCAAGGTGAACTGGCCGGAGGGGCTGTACCGGAAGCCGCGGGGATTCACCGACGAGGAATGGGCCCTGGTCCAGCGCCACCCTCTGGACGGGATGCAGATCGTGGAAAAGATGGGCAGCGTGAGCCCGACCACCCTCGAGGTGGTCCTGGAGCATCACCTGCGCTACGACCGGAAGGGCTACCCCGTCGTGGATCCCGACAAGGAGCCGGGATTCTTCGGGATGATCGCCCAGGTCGCGGACGCCTACGACGCCATCACGACGACGCGGGTGTACCAGAACGCCTTCGAGCCCTCCAATGCCGTGGCCCGGATGCAGAGCCTGGCGGGGACGGTCTTCGATCCGAAGCTGATCGAGGTCTTCGTCCGGATGGTCGGGATCTACCCGGTGGGCAGTCTCGTGCGGCTGAGTTCCGGCGAGCTGGCCCTGGTGGTCAAGGCCAATCCCACCGACAGCTCCCGCCCCCTCGTGCGCCTGCTCTTCGACCGGAGCGGGCGGCGGCTGGCCGAGGAGATCGAGGTGGACCTGACCGAGCGGGATCCGGCCACGGCCCAGTTCCGGCGCACGATCATCATGGCCGTGGATGCCGCCAGCAAGAACTTCGACGTGGCGAGGTACCTGCAGGAGCGAGGCGAGGCCGCGGCCTCGCCCGCCCCCTCCGGCGGATAGGCTCTGCACCGCCTGGCGCGGGGGCGAGCGCGCCGAGGCCCCCTCCCGTCACGCGGGACAGGTTCTGCTCGGCTCATGGCTCCTGGCCCGCGACCCTTGCCGCCTCACGCGGGCAAGCTCTCCTCCACCTCCAGACGGCCCAGGGCGGTCGCCGCGCACCTTCGCACGCCCGGGTCCGCATCCGCGAGGAGGGCGATCAGCCCGGGGATGGCCCTGGGATCCCCCAGCTGTGCCAGCACCTCGACCACCTTCCCCCGTAGCTCGGGATTGGGGTCGTGTAGTTGCGCCAGCAGGGGGCCGGTCAGACGCCGGTCCTCGAAGGGCCGGAGGGCATCCACGGCCAGGATCCGGACCTCCGGATCCGGGTCGTCCAGCATCTCCACCAGCGGGCCGATGGCCCGGGGGTCGCGCCGTTCGCCCAGGAGGCGGACGGCGATGGCGCGCAGGTCGGGCCGCTCGTGGCGGAGCGTCCGGATGAGGCCGCGGAGGGCCTGCTCGCTTCGCAGCCCCGCCAGGACGTGCAGGCTGCGCACGACGGCGGCGGGATCCGGAGACTGCAGGGCAGCCAGCAGCCCGTCCAGCACGCGGTACGTATCCAGCCGCTCCAGGCTCTCCGCGGCGGCCTGGCGGACGGCCGCATCCCCGTCCTCGAGCAGCCTGGTCAAGGCCTCCAGGACCGCCTCGCTCACGCAAGCCATGACTTCGCCCTCCCGAGTGCCTTCCCCGCGCTCTGTCCCGCGCGACCTGCGGTTGAGTTCCGGGAGCAAGTGTAGTAGCATCTGATCGGCCCTGTCAAGGAAGCGGGCGCAGGGGGTCCCTGCGGCCCGGGCAGCGAACGTCCTTGGCTGGAGGGATCCGGGCGGTCGCCCCGGCGCCGTTGCCGGCCCCATCCCGAAGACGAGGCGAGACGTGCGGCGATTCCGTCTGGCCGTGGCCCAGGTCGCACCCGCCCTGGGCGACGTGGACAGGAACCTCACCCTGCACGAGAAGGTGGCCGGGGAGGCCATCTCGCGGTCGGTCAACCTGCTGGTCTTTCCCGAGCTCAGTCTCACCGGCTACTTCCTGAAGGATCAGGTTCCTTCCGTGGCGCTCCGGGAGCGGGCGCCGGCGCTGGAGCGCCTGCGGAATCTCAGCCACCGGGTGGCCATGGTGGTGGGCTTCGTCGAGGAGGCGCCCGGCCACCGGTTCCACAACGCTGCCGCCTACCTCGAGGGCGGCGAGATCCGCCACGTCCATCGCAAGGTCTACCTGCCCACCTACGGCATCTTCGACGAGCAGCGGTACCTGGCGGCGGGCGGCCGCATCCGGGCCTTCGACACGGCGCTCGGGCGGATGGCCATCCTGATCTGCGAGGATGTGTGGCACCCCGCGGCGGCGGGGCTGGCGGCCTGGGACGGGGCCGAGCTGATCCTCTGCCCCTCCGCCAGCCCGGGACGGGGCCTGGGGACGGCGCAGCCGTTCCAGAACGCCGGCACGTGGGAGCGGGTCATCCGGACCTACGGGGATCTCTTCACCTGCTTCGTCGTGTACGCCAACCGGGTGGGCTACGAGGATGGCGCCTGCTTCTGGGGGGGATCGGAGGTGGTCGGCCCCACGGGCGCCCCGCTCGGCAAGGCCCGCTACCTGGAAGAGGACCTCCTGGTCGTGGACGTGGATGCGGGCGCCCTGCGGCGGGCGCGGATCGCCAACCCCCTCCTGCGGGACGAGCGGCTCGACCTCACCCTGCGGGAGCTCGAGCGGCTCCTCCGGGCCCAGAGCGGCGCGGCAGAGCCGGCGGGCGCCTAAGCCGTGGACGATCTCAGGCTCGACTGCGAGACGGTCCGCCGGGTTCTGACCGGCTTCATTGACAACGAGGTGAGGAAGGCGGGCTTTGCGCGCGTCGTCGTCGGAGTCTCGGGGGGGGTGGACTCGGCGCTCTCGACCTTCCTGGCCGCCGAGGCCCTGGGGCCCGGCAACGTCTGCGCCATCCTGATGCCCTACCGGACCTCCAGCCCCGAGAGCCTCGCGCATGCGGAACTGGTGGTGAAGACGCTGGGCGTGCACAGCCTGACCGTGGACATCACGCCCATGGTGGACGCGTACTTCGCGGCCTTCCCGGACGCGGACCACCTCCGCCGCGGCAACAAGATGGCCCGCGAGCGGATGACCATCCTCTTCGACCACTCGGCGCGCCTGCGCGGGCTGGTCCTCGGGACGAGCAACAAGACGGAGCTGCTCCTGGGCTACGGGACGCTGTACGGCGACATGGCCTCGGCCATCAATCCCTTGGGCGACCTGTACAAGACCCAGGTGCGCCAGCTCGCCCGGCACGTCAAGGTGCCGGCCGTGATCGTGGAGAAGCAGCCGAGCGCGGACCTCTGGGCCGGCCAGACCGACGAGGCCGAGCTGGGCTTCACCTACGAGGAGGTGGACCGGGTCCTGTACCTGCTCGTGGACCAGCGGTACGAGGTCGCCGATCTCGTCGCCGAGGGCTTCGACGAGCGGTTCGTGCGCGCGGTCTACCACAAGGTCCAGGCCTCGCAGTACAAGCGCCGGCTGCCCGTGATCGCCAAGGTCTCGGCCCGGACCATCGACCGGGATTTCCGCTACCCGCGGGATTGGGGCCGCTAGAGGTGTCAACTCGTCAACGGGTCGAACGGTCAATCTGGCAGGGCGTGTCATCCGTGACTCTTTGACCGTATGACGTTTCGATCCTTCGACAGAAATGATCGTCGGGGTTCCGAAGGAGATCAAGGACAACGAGAACCGGGTGGCGGCCATTCCGGCCGGGGTCCAGGCGCTGGTGGCGCGGGGCCACAAGGTGCTGGTCCAGAAGGGGGCCGGCGCCGGCTCGGGGATCAGCGACCAGGCCTTCGAGGCGGCCGGGGCGAGGATCGTCGGCACGGCCCGGCAGGTCTTCAGGGACGCCGAGCTGATCCTGAAGGTGAAGGAGCCGTTGCCGCCCGAGTACGACCTCCTGCAGCCCGACCAGGTCCTCTTCACGTACCTGCACCTGGCGCCCGACCTCGAGCTGACCCAGGCCATCCTCCGGCGGAAGATCGTGGGGATCGCCTACGAGACGGTGGAGACCGCGGACGGCCGCCTGCCGCTGCTCGAGCCCATGAGCGAGGTGGCGGGCAAGATGTCGGTGCACATCGCCGCCTACTACCTCGCCAGGCCGCTGGGCGGGCGGGGGGTCCTGCTGGGTGGCGTGCCGGGCGTGCCGCCGGCCACGGTAGTGGTGCTGGGCGGGGGGATCGTGGGGTACAACGCCGCCCGGGTGGCGGCGGGGATGGGCGCCTGGGTCTACCTCCTGGAGGTGAATCCGCTCCGTATCCGCTATCTGGACGAGGTGCTGCCCGAGAACGTGACCACGCTCATGTCCAACCGGATGAGCCTGGAGGAGTGCCTGCGCCGCGCCGACGTCCTCATCGGGGCGGTCCTGATCCACGGGGCCAAGGCGCCTCGCCTGGTGACGCGGCAGATGCTGAAGCTCATGCGGCCCGGGGCCGTGATCGTGGACGTGGCGGTAGACCAGGGGGGCTGCTGCGAGACCACCCGCCCCACCACCCACAGCGACCCGGTCTACACGGTGGACGGGATCATCCACTACTGCGTGGCCAATATGCCGGGCGCCTTCGCCCGGACCTCGACCTTCGCCCTCACCAACGCCACCTTCCCCTACGCCCAGCAGCTCGCCGACAAGGGCTGGCTGCAGGCCGCCCGGGAGAATCCCGAGATCGCCAGGGGTCTGAACGTCATCCGCGGCCACGTCACCAACCAGCCCGTGGCGGTCGCCCACCACCTGCCCTACGTGCCCTGGACCAAGGCGGCGGGCTGATGGCCGGGGCGGTATGCCGGACCTCCATTTCACCCCGATGACTCCGGCCGGCCCAGGCGAATTGCGCGATCAGCTCGGGCGGGCGCGGCGGGTGGCCGTCCTGACCGGCGCCGGGGTCTCGGCCGAGAGCGGGGTGCCCACCTTCCGGGGAACCGAGGGGCTGTGGCGCCGGTACCGGGCCGAGGACCTGGCGACGCCCGAGGCGTTCCAGCGGGACCCCGGGCTGGTCTGGGAGTGGTACGACTGGCGGCGGCAGCGCATCGCCCGGTGCCGGCCGAACCCCGCACACCACGCTATCGCCTGGCTGGAGCGCCGCGCGCCGGAGTTCCTGCTCATCACCCAGAACGTGGACGGGCTGCACCGCCGGGCGGGAAGCGTCCGGATGGTGGAGCTGCACGGCAGTCTCTGGCGCGTCCGCTGCCTGGCGGAGGGGAAGACCGCGGAGAACCTCGAAGTGCCCTTGCGCCCCATCCCGCCCCGGTGTGCGTGCGGTGGGCTGCTGCGGCCCGACGTGGTCTGGTTCGGCGAAACGCTGCCTGCGGAGGCCTTGCACGCGGCGTTCGGGGCGGCGGAGAGCTGCGACCTGTTCTTCGTCGTCGGAACCTCGGCGCTGGTCCAGCCGGCCGCCTGGCTCCCGGTGATCGCCCGGCGGCGGGGCGCCTACGTGGTCGAGGTCAACCTGGAGCCCACGCCCCTCACCTCCCTCGCCCACGAGTCCCACCAGGGCAAGGCGGGCGCGCTCCTTCCCGAGTTGCTCGGCATTCCAGCTCCGGGCGGGCACCCCCGGGAGGATCCCCCATCCGCACTCCCCAATCGGGGCCAGCCATGTTCACCCTGAGACTGGCCACCGGAAAAGAGGCGCGCCTGCGCGCCGGTCATCCGTGGATCTACCGCAACGAGATCGCGCGGGTGGAGGACGAGGGGGAACCGGGCGCCATTGCCCAGGTCCGCGACAGCCGGGGACGGCTCCTGGGCCAGGCCATGGTGAACCTGCGCTCCCAGATAGCCGGCCGGCTGCTCACCCGGGGCGAGGAGCCCATCGACGGCGCCTTCTTTGCGGGCCGCATCCGCCAGGCGCTGGCGCGCTGCGGACGGTCGGTCCGCGGGCCGGATGCGTGCCGCCTGATCTACGGCGAGGCGGACCACCTCCCCGGTCTCATCGTGGATCGCTACGGCGACCTCCTGGTCATTCAGATCCTCACGGCCGGGATGGAGCGGGTGCGCGAGACGATCCTCGGGATCCTGCGAGAGACCATTCAACCCCGGGCGATCTACGAGCGCAACGACGCCTCGGCGCGCAGGCTGGAGGGGCTGGACCTCAGGAAGGGATTCGCCTGGGGGGAGGGGGAGACCGGGCTCTGGATCGAGGAGGGGGGCCTCGCCTTCTTCGTGGAGGTGGCCGAGGGGCAAAAGACCGGCTTCTTCCTGGACCAGCGCGAGAACCGCCAGGCGGTCAGGCGGCTGGCGGCGGGCCGGGACGTGCTGGACTGCTTCTGCTATTCGGGAGGGTTCGGCCTGAGCGCGGCGGCCGGCGGGGCCGCCTCGGTCACCGGGATTGACCTCTCGGCCGAGGCCATCGCCTGGGCCGGACGCTCGGCGGAGCAAAACGGCCTCGCCCCCCGCTGCACCTTCCGGGCGGAAAACGCCTTCGACGCCCTGCGGGCCTTCGACCGGGAGGGCCGGCGCTTCGGCCTGGTGGTCCTCGACCCCCCGGCCTTCACGAAGGGCAGGGGAGCCCTGGCGGGGGCGCTGCGCGGCTACAAAGAGATCAATTTGCGCGCCATGAAGCTGCTGCCGGTCGGGGGGATCCTCGCGAGCTGCTCCTGCTCCTACCACGTGGATGCCCCGACGTTCCTGGAGATGCTCCGGGCGGCGGCCGCGGATGCCCACCGGGAGTTTCACCTGCGGGAGCTCCGGACGCAGGCCAGCGATCACCCGGTCCTGCTGGCCGCCCGGGAGACCCAGTACCTGAAGTGCGCCATCCTGGAAGCAGTCTCTTGAGCGCTGCGAGCCGAGAGCCGTGAGCCGCGGGTGGAACGCCGGATGTCGAGCCCCGAATGCCGGGGCCGATGGCGTGCCGTGAGGCGAATCGCAATGCGGAGGGCCAGCATTCCGTTTCGCTGCGGCGTGTGCCGGAAGGAGCTGCGCAGTGTGTGGGCGGTCCTGACGCGGAGACCGTTTCCCGTCTGCGCCACCTGCCGGCTGATGGTCCATCACGGCTGCCTGGCGCAGAAGCTTCCGCCCCTCTGCCGGCGCTGCGCCGTGACGGCAGTCGAAGGCCGGCCCAGTGGGGCCGCCAGTTGAGCCATGGCCACCTGCACGCCTGCAGCTCGCCCTCTCGTGGCCGGGGGCCCACTTCCTATTCCTGAACGCTCGGCTCCGCGAAACTTGACGAAGGGCGTGTGGTGTCGTAGGAGCAGGCCATCCCCTGCGAGGAGCGAATCTCGGAAGAGAGAGGACTTGGGCAAATGACAGGCGAAGAGGACCCAGTGCTGGACTTCTATTCGAACTCTGTGAACTTCCAGGTGGGGCCTATGATGTAACGATGATATTTGGAGTCACGAGGACGTGCTACCGTTAGTCCCACACCTCGTGATTCTGCCAGGGCAGGATTCCCATCCCCGAGCGGCCGCGCACGTCGCCATGCCTACCCTCATAGCCCTGGCTTGG
>JBBIQE010000130.1:0-9296 GCA_037442485.1 Methylomirabilis sp. (SeqCode) | reverse complement strand
TCGCTGGGGATGACCAGGAGGGTAACATCTCAAATGGCGCGACGATTCTCCCTCGGGTAACATTTTAGATGGCGCGATACGCGCGATTGCGCGAAGAGGGGAAGCCGAGTATAATAAGACGGTCGCGGGGACTTGCATGCGGATGGGCGGGGCTAAAGCGTGAACCCCCACAGGGGGCCCGGGATCGCGGCCCGCGATTCGCCCTGCGACGACGGGAGGTATCGAGCAGATCACCCGGCCTGGGCGGCCGAGCCGGAGGCGGTGGACGCAGGCCGGCTCGGTGAGCTCTCCGCCTTTCGGGGAGGCCGGGCAAAGCTTTTGATTCGCTGTTACCGCCTCAATCGCGCGCCTGTCGGGAGAGGGCGCGCCCTCGTACGGCGTTCCTCCAGCATCAGGGTGCTTCAGAACCCTCGCCGCGCCTGAACCTCCTGCTCCGACTGGTGAACCAGCCGCGATCGCCCGGCGTCTCCCCGCCGGGTCGTCGCCGGCGCCCCTCCCCGCAGGCCGCAGCCCGCCAGATTCTGCGGCGGCGGGAGGGGACCATGGCGAAGAAGCGTACTCGACGGTCGGTACGGGACCGCCTGTCCGATCCCAGGCGGCGGTATCAGGCCCGGCACAAGGCCATGGGGCTGTGCACCCTCTGCCCCCGACCCCTCGCCCCCGGCTCGACGGCGCTCTGTGAATGGCACCGGAAGCGGAAGCGAGAGCGCTCCCGCCGGCTGCGGGGGCCCGTCCTCTGTCAGCGCTGTCACCGGCCGCTGCGCGAGGCGACGCGCCGCCAGGGGAGGCGGTATCATCCCCGGTGTCTCCGCGCGGTCCAAATCGAGCGGGAACGGAGTCCGCGCTACCGGCGGCTCCACGCCTGTGCGGCGCGGGCCTATCAATTGCGCCATGCGGCCCAGGGGCTCTGCACCCAGTGCCCGCGGCCCGTGGTGCCGGGCAAGCGCGTGTGCGAGCGGCACCTCCGCTACCGGAAGGAGCGGTATCGGCGCCTCCGGGCCCTGAGCCGGGAGCGGCGGAGGATGCCATCGGGCGGAAACGGCTCGCGCCGTTCCGGGAAACCCTGACCCGGGCCCCCCCTCGCCAGGACGCCCGGATCCTCCTCGCCCTGCGATCATCGCTCCTCTCGGGCGTGTCCATCCTCCCCGAGATGGCGAGGCGGCCCGATGGCCCGCTGGTCGCCTCCGCCTGCCCGTGTAGCCGGCCCGACCCATCCGCCATTCAGACGTTGACAGGCTGCCCCTACCCCGGCTAGCCTCCACCCGCGGGAATACCCGCGTGCCCACGTGAAAGCCAGGGGCCGACTCGCCCTCCCGGGGGGCGGGCCTGAGCCCCGCCGCCTCTGGAGAAAACCCATGCACCGACCCTGGCGTTTGCTCTCTGTGCTCTGGGCGCTGGCGCTGCTCACGGCCTGCGGCGCCGCCCCGCGCGGGCGGAGCACGGCCGCTTTGGCCGTCAACTGGCGGCAGTTCGAGGGCGTGACGCTCCGCGTCCTCCTGGCCCGGAGCCCCTGGCAGCAGATCATCGCGCCCTACGTGCCGGAGTTCGAGCGGCTCACGGGCGTCAGGCTCGCCGCCGAGGTGTACCCTCAGGACACGTTGTGGGACGTCCTGGAATCCGCCCTCAAGGAGCCGGGGCGCGTGGATGCGTTCATGACGCTCCCCGGGCTCGACGGGGTGCGGTACCTGCGCGCGGGGGACATCCAGCCGGTGAACGACTACCTGCGGGATCCGGCCCTCACCGCGCCGGAGTACGACTGGCCGGACTTTTTCCCCCGCGCCCGGGCGGCCATGGAGATCGAGGGGGCCATCCTCGGCCCGCCGGTGATGGGCGAGTACCTGGCCCTGCTCTACCGGAAGGATGTCTTCAGGCAGTACCAGGCCAGCGTGCCCCGCACCCTGGACGAGCTGGAGGCGGCGGCGCGCTTTCTCCACAGAAAGCCCATGGGGCCCGGCGGCGCGCCCGGCGTCGGCATCGTCAGCCGGGGGAAGGGGGCGGAGGCTACCTCCATCTACGCGGCCATGCTGCACGCCTTCGGCGGCACCTGGCTGGATGCGCAGAGCCGACCCACCATCAACGGCCCGCACAGCCTCGCTGCCCTGGACCGGCTGGGACGTCTGCTCGGCGCCTACGCGCCGCCCAACGTCTCGACCTTCGATTGGCGGGAGGCCTCCGCGCTCTTCCTCCAGGGCCAGGCGGCGATGTACATCGAGGGCAGCTCGGTCTATCTCCTCATCGAACGCTCCGGCCAATCCCGCGTGGCGGGCAAGGTGGGCTACGCCCTGTTCCCCGCCGGCCCGGCCGGGCCCGGCACCACCATCGCCGTGCGCGGGCTGGCCATCGCCAGGCGGAGCGCGAACCCGAGGGCGGCCTGGCTGTTCCTCCAGTGGGCCAGCAGCCCCGCCATGGTCCGCCGGGCCCTCATCTCCGACATCCTGGTGGCGCGGGAGTCGGCCTGGAAAGACCGCTCGCTGTGGGAGGGGGAAATCCCCGCGGACCTGGTGCACTCGTACCTGGAGGCCGGACGCATCGGGACCCCGCTCTGGGCCCCGCCCATGGTGGCCGTGACGGCCGGGCGCGAGGCGGTGGGCAGGGTCATCACCGCGGCCATCCGCGGCGAGGACGTCCGCAGGGCTGCGGAGGAGGCAGAGGCGCGGCTGCGCGAGCTCCTCCGCGAGACCGAGGGGCGCGGGAACCCCTCCCCCCGGTGAGGCCTTTCCCCGCGCCGCGGGGAGCGCGAAACCATTGCCCCGGCCGATCCGGCGCGGCGGCGGGGCGGTCGCCCTGTCCTGCGGACAACCGGCCCCTCGCCGCACCTTTGATCTTGAACCGGCCCGGGGCCTGTGGTAGCTATGAGCTCGTCGGATCCACGCCGGCCACGTCCCGCCCGGCGGCGCCCCCGCAGCGCCAGATCCATCTCCAGAGGAGGAGCTTGCATGAGAACGGCACGCATTCTCGTCAGCCTCGGCCTGATTCTCGGGGTGGCGCTCGCCGCCTCGGGCGAGGCCGCCCAGTTCAACTGGCAGCAGTTCAAGGGAACCCAGCTCCGCGTCCTGCTCAACAAGCACCCCTGGCAGCAGGGGATCGAGCCGCACCTGAAGGAGTTCGAGGCCCTGACCGGCATCAAGCTGATCACCGAGGTGTATCCCGAGGACCAGTTCCGGGCCAAGGTGCTGGTCGAGCTCACCTCCGGCGCGAGCAGCATCGATGTCTTCATGAGCATGCCCGCCCAGGAGGGCCTGAAGTACCTGCGGGCAGGGTGGCTGCAGCCCGTGGACGAGTTCCTCAAGGATCGCAGCCTCACCGCGCCCGACTACAACTGGAACGATTTCCTGGACAAGACCCGGGACGCCATGACCGTGGAGGGCAAGCTGGTGGGGCCGCCCATCCAGGTGGAGAACGACTCGCTCATGTACCGCAAGGACGTGTTTCAGAAGTACAACCTGAAGGTCCCCACCACCCTGGAGGAGCTGGAGGCGGCCGCCAAGGCGCTGAACGGCAAGCCCATGACGGATGACGGGCAGCCCGGCTTCGGCATCGTGGCCCGGGGCAAGCGGGCCGCCGCCACCTCCATGTTCGCCGGGATGCTGTATGCCATGGGGGCGCAGTGGCTGGGCAGCAACCGCGAGCCGGCCTTCAACAGCGAGGAGGGGATCAAGGCCTTCGATATGTGGGGACGGCTGCTGCGACTCTACGGCCCGCCCGGCTCGGAGAACAACCACTGGTACGAGGCCAGCTCCATCTTCTCCCAAGGCAAGGCGGCCATGTACCTGGATGCCAACTCGCTCTGGCCCGTGATCGAGGACCCGGAAAAGTCCAAGGTGCGGGGCAAGGTGGGCTACGCCCTGTTCCCCAAGGGCCCCAAGGGCCACCCCGGTTCCACCGTGGCGGTCTGGGGCCTAGCCATGCCCAAGACCAGCCGGAACCAGAAGGCCGCCTGGCTCTTCATGCAGTGGGCGACCAACCGCGATCAGGTGTTCAAGGTGCAGACCGAGAAGGGCGTGCTCGGCTGCCGCGAGTCGGTGTGGAACGATCCCAAGGGTCGGGCCAAGGTCCCGGCCGACCTGGCCGAGTCGCTGAAGCAGGGCTCCAAGATCGGGACGCCCTTCTGGAACCCGCCCGTCGTGGCCGTGGCCGAGGTGCGGGATGCCATCGGGGCGGCCATCGTGACCTCGATCCAGGGTGGCGACGTCCGGGCCGCCGTCAACAAGGCGGCTGCGGACGTGAAGCGCATCATGGCCGAGACGGAGAAGAAGTAGCCGCCCCCCACCCCGGCCCCCCGCCGGGTCCCCCGCCCACCCGAAGGGTCCCCGCGGGGGGAGAGGGGAAGGCGGGGCGATCTCCGTCAGAGGGAGGAGGTCCGGCGCGGCCTCCTCCCTTTTCTCGTAC
Source organism: Methylomirabilis sp. (SeqCode) (assembly GCA_037442485.1). GTDB lineage: Bacteria > Methylomirabilota > Methylomirabilia > Methylomirabilales > 2-02-FULL-66-22 > 2-02-FULL-66-22. Next base: position 4,907 of record JBBIQE010000130.1, on the reverse strand, counting down.
CAGCCGGCATGCCGAACGGGATTCGGGCGCAGAAGATTTCCGCGTGGACACCCGGGGAGAGGCCCGCCGCGGCGTTGTCCCGCTTCGTCGAGCACCACCCCGTCCTGGTCTTCACCCTCCCGGCGAGCCTCGTCGTCTTCGTCCTGATGGTCTTCCCGGTCTTCTACACCCTGTACATGAGCCTGCACTCCTGGTTCGCCAGCTCGCTCACGGCCCCGGAGTTCGTCGGCCTCCAGAACTTCAAGCGGGCCTTCACCCAGGACGAGCGCTTCCGCAACGCCATCTGGCTCACCCTCTACTTTACGCTGTTGGCCACCGCGCTGCAATTGGTCCTGGGGGTCGCCCTGGCCCTGCTCCTCAACCGGCCCTTCCGGGGCAAGGGCTTCTTCCGGTCCATCTTCCTGATGCCCATGGTGGCCACGCCCGTGGCCATCGCCCTGGTCTGGATGATGATGTACAACCCCACCCTGGGGGTCATGAACTACCTGGTCGGCCTGGTGGGCCTCGGCCCCTACAAGTGGGTGAGCGACGTCCGCTTCGTCATCCCGGCCCTGGCCGTGGTGGACACCTGGGAGTGGACGCCGCTCATCACCCTGATCACGCTGGCCGGCCTGGCCACGCTGCCGCTGGAGCCCTACGAGTCCGCCCTGATCGACGGGGCCACGCCCGCCCAGATGTTCTGGCGGATCACCCTGCCGCTGCTCCGCCCCACCATCGTCGTGGCCCTGCTCTTCCGCTCCATTGATTGCCTGAAGACCTTCGACATCATCTACGTCATGACGGCCGGGGGCCCGGGGTTCGCGTCGGAGACGCTCAACGTGTACACGTTCCAGGTGGGGCTCTTTTACTTCCACATCGGCTACGCCAGCTCGCTCCTGGTGATCCTGTTCGCCCTGGTCCTGGGGGTGAGCCTGATCCTGATCAAGGTCCGCCGGGGGGCCTGGTGATGGTCCCGTGAGGCCGAAGGCGGAAGGGGACACCACGGGCGCATTCCCCCTCACCCCTCGCGCCTGACGGTTCCTGGATAGGTGCTCGATGCACGCACGACGCAAGACGGGCGAGAGCCCCTGGACCTACCTGCTGCTGGCGGCGATCCTCATCCCGTTCCTGTTCCCGCTCCTCTGGATGTTCCTGTCCTCGCTCAAGACGCAGGTCGAGAACACGGCCTACCCGCCCGTCTGGATCTTCCGGCCCACCCTGAACAACTACCGCCAGGTCTTCACCAAGAACCCGTTCTTCACCTTCACCTGGAACAGCCTGGTGGTGGCTGCGGGCTCCACGGGACTGGCCCTGCTCCTGGGCCTCCCGGGCTCGTACGCCATCGCCCGCTTCAAGCGCACGGGCATCGCCCTGGCCATCCTCACCGCCCGGATGGCGCCGGGCATCGGCTACCTCATCCCCTGGTTCATCCTCTTCACCAAGCTCAAGCTGATTGACACCTACACCGCCCTGATCCTCACCCACCTGATCGTGGCCCTGCCGCTGGTCCTTTGGGTGATGATCGGCTTTTTCGAGGACGTGCCGGCCGAGCTGATCGAGGCCGCCCGGATTGACGGCTGCTCCAACTTTGCGGCGTTCCTGCGGGTGGCGCTGCCCCTGGTCAAACCCGGCATCGTGGCCACGGCCATCCTGAGCTTCATCTTTTCCTGGAACAACTTCATGTTCTCGCTGATCATCGCCGGCTTCAAGACGCGGACGCTGCCCATTGCCGTGTACAACTTCCTGTCCTACGAGGAGATCAACTGGGGCGGCCTCACGGCGGCGGCCACCATCATCACGCTGCCCGTGCTGACCCTATCCCTGTTCATCCAGAAACACATCGTCCGGGGGCTGACCTTCGGGGCCCTCAAGGGCTGAGCAGGCAGCCATCAGCTGTCAACAATCCGCCGGCCGCGCCCCCTCCCGATCCTCCCCCCGGAGTCCCGCACCTTTAGCGGGGTGCGGGGGAGGGAAGGCTGGGGGATGGCTGGCCCCTGATGGCGAACGGCTGATGGCCGCATTTCTCGGGAGGAATGCATGCGACTCGCCGGAAAGAGCGCTATCGTCACGGGGGCCGGCCGGGGGATCGGCAAGGCGACCGCCCTCCGCTTCGCTCGCGAGGGCGCGGACGTCCTGGTGCCCGACCTGGACCGCGCGACCAGCCAGCAGACGGCCCGGGAGGTCCGGGCCCTCGGGAAAAAGGGCGTCCCCCTGCAGATGGACGTCACGCGGCGGACGGACATCCAGCGGATGGTGGAGACCGCCCTGCGCGAGTTCGGCAAGATCGACATCCTGGTCAACAACGCCGGGATCACTCTGGTCCGCGACCCCCTCGCCCTCACCGAGGAGGAGTGGGACCGCACCCTGGCCATCAACGCCAAGGGCCTCTTCTTCTGCATGCAGGCCGTCGCCCGCGAGATGGTGAAGCGCAAGAGCGGCGTCATCCTGAACGCCGCCTCCATCTCCGGCCGCGCCGGCAAGCCCATGCTGGTGGATTACTGCGCCTCCAAGTTCGCCGTGATCGGCATGACCCAGGGCATGGCCCTCGCCCTGGCCCCGCATGGCATCCGGGTCAACGCCGTGGCCCCGGGCATCGTGGACACCGACATGTGGGCGCAGATTGACCGGGAATGGTCGGCCCTGGAGGGCAAGCCCCCGGGCAGCATGAAGCAGGCCCGGGTGGCCGCCGTTCCCCTCGGGCGGATCGGGACCCCCGAGGACGTGGCCGGTCTGTACGTCTTCCTGGCCTCCGACGAGGCCGGCTACATCACCGGGCAGACGTTTAACGTGTGCGGCGGGTTGCAGCTCAACTGACGTTGGCCCTCCGAGGCCCAACCTTCTCGGTCAGCGGCTCTCGGCCCCAAGAATGCGCCTCGACTTCTCCATCCCCTCCAACAAGCCCTTCGATGTCGTCGGCGTCGGCATCAACGTCATCGACTACCTGTTCCAGGTTCCCCGGTTCCCCGAGCCCGACACCAAGTCCGATGCCCTCGGGGCCAGGACCCAGGGCGGAGGCCTCACGGCGACGGCCATGGTGGCCTGCGCCCGCCTCGGCCTGCGCGCCCGCTATATCGGAAAGTTCGGCAGCGACGAGATCGGGCGGCTGGCCCGGGCCGAGCTGGCCGCCGAGGGTCTGGACCTCGGCGCCTGCGTCGAGGCCTCCGGCGTGCCCAACCGCCTCTGCGTCGTCCTCGTGGAGGAACGCACCGGCCGCCGGACGATCATCCGGCACATGGATCGGCGGATGCGGCTTCAACCCGAGGAGCTCAGGCGCGACGCGGTCTGTTCGGGGCGCCTCCTGCACCTGGACGGGTACGAGGGGGAGGCGGCCCTCCAGGCGGCCCGCTGGGCCCGGGAGGCCGGCATCCCCGTGTCCGTGGACGCCGAGCAGTTCACCCAGCGGCACCAGGAGCTGTTCCGCCTCACCGACTGTCTGATCGTCGCCGAGCAGTACGGGCGGGAGATCACGGGACGGGCGGATATCCCCGGAATCCTCGAGGGCCTGGCGCGGCTCGGGCCACGCTGCGTGGGCGTGACCTCGGGCGAAGGGGGCGCCACGCTCCGCTACCGGGCCGAGACGCTGCACGCCCCCGCCTTCCCCGTGGAGGCCGTGGACACCACCGGCGCCGGTGATGTGTTTCACGGGGCATTTCTCTACGGGCTGTTGCAGGGGTGGGAGGCCGGGGATATATTGGTGTTCGCCAATGCCGTGTCTGCCCTCAAGTGCACGCACCTGGGCGGCCGCACCGGCATCCCCCGCCTGCCGCAGGTGCAGGACTTTCTCCGCGCGCGCGGACAGCGGATACCCACAGGCCTACCCGGAAAGGAGACAGGACGATGAAGGCAGCCGTCTGGAAAGGGATCGAACAGCTGGAGATCGACGAGCTCCCCGTCCCGACGCCGAAGGATCCCTACGAGGTCCAGGTCAAGGTGGTGGCCTGCGGCGTCTGCGGGACCGACGTCCATATCCTGGAGGGCAAGTTCCCCATCTTCAGCCCGCCCCGGGTCATCGGCCACGAGTACGTGGGGACGGTCGTGGCCGTGGGCAGCGCCGTGACCAAGGTCAAGGTGGGCGACCGGGTGGCGGTGGAACAGGGCCTGCCCTGCGACCGCTGCTATTTCTGCCGCGACGGGCGCGAGCACCAGTGCGACCACCGCTACGCCCATCCGGGCGGCTTTGCCGAGTACACCTGCGTCCTGGAGCGGATGTGCCACAAGCTCCCCCCGGGGCTGTCCTGGGAAGTCGGCGCCCTGGCCGAGCCGGTGGCCTGCGGCCTCCGGGTCCTGGACATGGCCAAGATCCGCTCGGGCGACGTGGCGCTGGTCCAGGGGGGCGGGACCATCGGCTGCATCATGACGCAGCTCCTCCTCCACAGCGGCATCTGCAAGGTCATCGTCTCCGAGCCGGTGGAGCATCGCCGCAAGATCGTCGAGGCCGTGGGGGGAATCCCGGTGGATCCCAAGACCCAGGATCTGGCCGCCTTCCTGGCCCAGGAGACGGACGGCCTCGGGCCGGAGTACGTCTTCGACTGCGTGGGGCATGCCGCGCTGCTGGAGCAGGGGATGGAGCTGGTGCAGAAGGGCGGGATGGTCTTCGTCGTGGGCGTGGCCGATCCCGAGGCCATCGCCAAGATCAAGCCGTACAGGATCTTCGAGAAAGAGTTGCGGATCATGTCCTCGTACATGCGGCCGTACACCTTCCACCGGGCCGTGCGCTGGCTGCCCCACCTGAACCTGAAACCGCTCCTGGGCCTGGAGTTTCCCCTGGCCGAGACCAAGGCCGCCATCCACGCCCTGCGCCAGAGCCAGGGGCTGAAGATCCTGGTCCGCCCCTAGGGAGGGCAGCGCACGGGCAACCCCAGCTTGCGCAGATTGGATGCCCCCGGCGTGAACGCCTGACTCGTCGGACCGGTCCGCCGCAGGGGAGG
>JBBIQE010000129.1:0-9327 GCA_037442485.1 Methylomirabilis sp. (SeqCode) | reverse complement strand
CCAGCGCGGGCCACTGCCGGATCACATTATAGCCGTCAACGATGATCCACATCTTTCCTTGTCGAGTTCTCGAATGGTCGAGCAGTCCATCGGCCAATTCATACTCGGTCTCCCCCAATTGACCAGTTGACTACTTGACCGATGGACCGCAGGCCGCGACAGCGGCCAGGAGGTCGGAGGCGGCGGCGGCAGGATCGGCGGCGGCCATGACGGCCGAGATCACCGCCACGCCGTCCGCCCCCGCGGCCATCACCTCGGAAACCCGGGCCTGCGTGATCCCGCCGATGGCCAGGATCGGCAGCGCGGTGGCCGCCCGCGCCTGGTGCAAGAGCGTCGTCGTCAAGGGGGGACCGTAGGGCCTCTTCGACGGCGTCTCGAAGATGGGTCCGAGGACCGCGAAATCCGCCCCGCCCTCCTCCGCCTCGCGAAGCTCGGCCACCGAGTGGCAGGAGACGCCGATGAGCTTCCCCGGCCCGAGCAGCTCGCGGCTCTCCTGGGGAGGGAGGCTCCGCCGCGTGAGCTGGACCCCGTCGGCCTGAAGGGCCATGGCCACATCCACCCGATCGTTGATCAGGAGGGCCGCGCCGGCCGCCCGGGTCATGGGCAGGAGCTCGACGGCCAGATGGTACAGGTCGCGCGTGACGAGATCCTTCTCGCGGAGCTGGATGGCGCGCACCCCGCCCCGCAGGGCCTGCCCCACCACCGTCAGGAGGTCGCGGCCCCCGGTCTGGTGGCGATCCGTCACGAGGTACAGGCCCCAGGATTTCGGATTTCGAATGTCGAATGTCCGATTTCTAATGTCGAACCTCGGCGCTCGGCGCTCGTTTCTCGGCTCTCGGCTCGCGGCTCTCGGCTCGTCCCCCGGGGCCCTACTCGATCATCCCCTCCATCGTCGTGGAGGCGGAGGCGTAGAGCCTCTTCGGAATCCGGCCGGCCAGGTAGGCCTGCCGCCCGGCCTCCACCGCCTTCCGCATGGCCTCCGCCATCAACACCGGGTCCTTGGCCATGGCGATGGCGGTATTCATCAGGACCCCGTCGCAGCCCAGCTCCATGGCGATGGCGGCATCCGAGGCCGTCCCGACCCCCGCGTCCACGATGACCGGGACGTGGGCCTGCTCCAGGATGATCCGAATGTTGTGGGGGTTGCGCAGGCCGAGCCCCGAGCCGATGGGGGCCCCCAGGGGCATCACGGCGGCGGCCCCGGCCTCTTCGAGCTTCTTGCAGAAGACGGGGTCGTCGTTCGTATAGGGCAGGACGATGAACCCTTCCTTCACCAGGGTCCGGGTGGCCTTGAGCAGCTCCTCGTTGTCGGGGAAGAGCGTCCGCGGGTCCCCGATGACCTCCAGCTTCACCAGCTCCGACATCCCCACCTCGCGGGCGAGGCGCGCGTACTTGCAGGCCTCCTCGGCCGTGTAGCATCCGGCGGTGTTGGGGAGCAGCGTGTACCGCGCGAGGTCAATGTAATCCAGCAGCGACTCCTGCTTGCGATCCAGGTTCACCCGACGGACCGCCACGGTGACGATCTCCGTTCCCGAGGCCTCCAGCGCCTTCTGCATCGTGGGGTAGTCGGGATACTTCCCGGTCCCCACGATGAGGCGCGAGTGAAACTCCTTCCCGCCGAACTTCAGCGTTGCCCCGTCGCGCATGACATCCCTCCTGTCCCCCACCGGAACGTCCGGGCCCGACCCGCTTGCCCCTCGCCGACCCCTGCCCCCACCTCTCAGCCGCCTGCCATCATGGTGAGGATCTCCACCGTATCCCCGGGCTGCAGGACGACCTCGTCGTACCGATCCCGTTTGACGATGTCCTGGTTCCGCTGCACCGCCACCCGCATCGGGTGCAGCTTCAACTCGTCCAGGAGCCGCCGGATCGTGATCCCCTCCGCCACCTCGCGTGTCTTCCCGTTCAGCCGGATCTGCATGGCACTCGCCCGCAACCTGGCGACAGCGATATCCGACAGCGAGCTTCCGGACCCTCCCTCGCTGTCCCTGTCCCTATCGCTGTCGACTCCTAGATCAGGCCGGCCCGCTTGCCGGCCGCCAGCATCTTCCGGATGACGCCGGCTGTCCCCCGGGTCATCTGGTACTGGGAGAGATCATCGGGCGCCACCCAGCGCACCTCCAGGACGTCGGATGAGGGCGTGGGCTCGCCGCTCGCCCACCGGGCCAGGTAATCGATCAGGACGTAATGGTACTGGATCCGGTCGGCTGCGTCCCGCACCACCCGGTCGAGCACCTCCACCACGTCGGTCACCTCGATCTCGATGCCGCACTCCTCGCGGACCTCTCGCCGGGTGGCCGCCCGCAACTCTTCGCCCAGGTTGACGGCGCCACCGGGAATGGACCAGAGGCCGTAGCTCGGCTCTTTTCCCCGGCGGACGAGGAGCACGCACCCGTCCTTGACGACGACGCCCCCTACGGCCACGACGGGTCCATCCGGATAGCGCCTCTTCATCCCTCTCAGAGCCGAGACGAGCCCCCGGGGGTGGCCCCCAACCCTCCGTTCCCTCCTCTCGGCTCTCCTCTCCCGGGTCTCCGTTCTCCAAAGCAAAAACCGCGGCCTCCAGAGGAGATGCCGCGGTCGGTTCGTTGCGTGGCCCGCTTTCCTCCGCCGGCATTACCCGGGTCAGGTTCAGAGGGTTGCCCCGTCCGTCCGGACGGCGACTCTCAGCGCGTGCTCCCCTAGCGGTAAGCGAATCCTACTTGATATCCCGGAACTTGTCAATGCCCGCGGCCAGCAACCTCACACCCCCGCCGCGCGCCACGCGCGATCCACTGCGGCCGCTCTTGGCACGGCCCATCTCGTGGGTTATAGTCTGCGCCCGTGGATGCCCTGACCTTTCTGGCGGTCATTCAGGACGTGCGACGGGGGCTGCTTCACGCCCGCGTCCGGTCCGTGGAGGCGGCCGGCCCCCACGGCCTCTGGCTCCACTGCGAGAGGCCCGGGGGAACGGATTCGCTGCTGCTCTCGGCCGACGACGCCCTTCCCCGGCTGTCCCGCGGCGCCGCCCGACCCCCCCGGACCGGTCCCGCCTCGCCCCTCGCCGAGGTGGCCCGGCGGGTGCTGCCGGGGACAAGTCTGCAGGCGGTCACGCACGAAGGGCTCGACCGCGCGGCCATCCTGGAGTTCGCCCACGCCGACCCGGCCCGCGGAGCCGGCGGCCTCCTGATCGCCGAGTTGTTCGGCCGCCAGCCCAACCTCATCCTGGCGGATCGGCTGACGGGGCACATCCTGGAGGCGGCCCGGCACGGTGCGGGGCCGGGCGGGCGGACCCTCGCGCCCGAGCGATCCTACCAGGCGCCGCCGCCGCCCATCCGGCCGGACCCGCGCATCCTGGGGAGCGTCGAGGCGATCAGCGCCGCCCTCACCCCGCACCTCGCGGCCGGGCTTCGGCCGCACCTGGCCCTGCGCCAGAGCCTCACGGGGCTGACCGGCCTGTGGGAGCGGGAGCTGGCGGCCCGCACCGGCAACGGCGATCCCCGGGGGCTGGCCCAGGCCCTCCTGGATCTCATCCACGCCGTCGAGCGCGGGCCGTGGGAGCCCCGGTTGATCCTCGACGGGGCCGGCCGTCCCATCGCCGCCTCGCCCGTCCGGCTGTCTCATGTCCCGGAGGACCAGCAGCAGCCCTGCGCGACCCTCGGCGAGATGCTGGAGCGGCTGGCGAGCCACCTGAGCCGGCAGGGGGCCCTCGCCGCGCGGCAGACCAGGCTGCGTCAGGTGCTCCGCCGGCTGGAGGTCCGCCTCCGATCCCGCCGGGCCAAGCTCGCCGCCGAGTCGCTGGAGTTCGGCCGGGCCGACCTGCTGCGCCGGATGGGTGAGATCCTGGTGGCCCACCAGGCGGAGGTCCCCCGGGGCGCAACCCAGGTGAACCTCCCGGACCACGCCGGAGACCCCGACGCCACCCTCCCCATCCCCCTGGATCCGGCCCTGTCGCCCGCGGCCAACGCCGAGCGGCTCTTCAAGGCGGCGCGGCGGGGGCGGCGCGGGACCCTGCGCGTGGCGGCCCGGTTGGCCGAGACGGATGCCGACCTCGCGCGCGTCCAGGCCTGGACCGCGCGGGTGCTCCAGGCCGCCAGCCTGGAGACGCTGGAGGCCGTCCAGCAGGAGATGGAGGAGAGCCCGCGTCTGTTGGCCCCCCAGGACCGGACGGCGCTTGCCGAAACCGCCCCGGCGGAGAGGGGGGCTCCCCGCATGCGGCGGCAACGCGCCCCCTCGCGCCCCGCCGGCGGCCGGCGCAAGGAGGGGCCCGAGCCGCGCCGGTTCGTCTCCTCGGACGGGCTGCCCATCCTGGTGGGCCGGGACAACGCGGGCAACGACTACCTCACGCTGCGCCTGGCCAAGTCCCATGACCTGTGGCTGCACGTGCAGGGGCAGGGGGGGTCCCACGTCGTGATCCGCGCCCCCGACCGTTCGGGCAACATCCCCCGCCGCACGCTGATCCAGGCGGCCCAACTGGCGGCCTATTACAGCCAGGCCCGCGAGCACGGCAAGGTGGCCGTGGACTACACCCTGCGGAAATACGTCCACAAGCCGAAGAAGGCCAAGCCCGGTCTGGTGACGATCAGCCAGGAGAAGACGATCATCGTGTCCCCGGACAAGTCGCTGATCCAGAGACTGGCCGCCCCCCCGGACGGCTGACCCCGTGGCGCCATTTCGGACTTCGAATTTCGGATGGGGGATCGGCCCGTTCTGAGATCCGAAGTTCGGGTGCCCTCCGGCTGTTCGCAACCCGAAATGTGAAGATGCGCGTTGCCGCCATTGACCTCGGGACCAACACCGTCCGCCTCCTGGTCGGCGAGCCGGGCGGCGCCGGCGGCTACCGGCCGATCTTCGCCGCCCAGGAGATCACGCGCCTCGGCCAGGATCTGCTGCCCGACCGGATCCTCAAGCCCGAGCCGATCCGGCGGACGCTGGCGGCGCTTTCGCGGTTTCACCAGGCGGCGGCAGCCTGGGGAGCGGCCCGGATCGCCGTGGTCGGGACGAGCGCGCTCCGCGAGGCGAAGAACCGCGAGGCCTTCCTCGCCCGCGCCCGGCGCGAGATCGGTCTCACCGTGCGGGTCGTCTCGGGCGAGGAGGAGGCGCGCCTCAGCCTCCGGGGGGTGCGGGCGGCGCTCGCGCTCGGGCGGGGGCGGCTCCTCCTCATGGACATCGGCGGCGGCAGCACCGAGTTCGTCCTCGCCGACGGGCCCGAGGTCCTGGGAACGGCCAGCACCGGGCTGGGGGCGGTCAAGCTGACGGAGGCCCACCTCCGGAGCGATCCTCCCCGCCCGGGGGAGCTGGCGGCGGTCCGGGATGCCGTGGCCACGAGGATCGCAGGCCTGCGCCGGCAGGAGCTTGCGCGGCTCGGGCGGGACGCGCTGCCCCAGGCCACGACCTTCGTCGGCACCGCCGGGACGGTGACCACCCTGGCGGCCATAGACCTCGGGCTCGATCCTTACGACCCCGAGCGCGTGAACGGCCACCGGCTCACCCGCCAGCGGATCGAGGCCTTGGCCCGGCACCTGGGCGCCCTCCCCCTCGCCCAGCGCCGGCGCATCCCCGGCCTGGAGCCGGGCCGGGCCGACGTCATCGTGGCCGGGGCCCTGGTCTGCCTGGGCGCCATGGACGGCCTGGGCGTCCCCGTCATGACGGTGAGCGACGGCGGATTGCGCGAGGGGATTTTGCTGGACCTCCTGGGCCGCCCCGAGGCACCGTCCCCCTCCGGGGGAGGCCCGGAAGGGCCGGTCCAACTTGACAAAGGAGAGGCCATTTGTTAAACAAGACGAGCCAACTCACGCGGCCAATCCCATGGCTCTATGGACTCGGCTAGAGTACTCATCCTGAACCAGACCTTCGAGCCCCTTCAGGTCTGCAGCGCTCGCAGGGCGGTGGTTCTTCTCTTCACGGGAAAGGCCGAACGGGTCGAAGATACGGCGCGGGTCATTCGCTCCCCCTCCACGACCCTGCGGCTGCCCTCGGTGATTCGCCTGCACCGCTTCGTCCGCACGCCGGTGCAGCCCAGCCTCGCCTTCAACAAGAAGAACATCCTGAAGCGCGACGCCCATACCTGCCAGTACTGCGGGCGCAACGGCGGCGAGCGCATGACCATTGACCACGTGATCCCCAAATCCCTGGGGGGCCGGACGGTGTGGGAGAACGTGGTGAGCGCCTGCCGCTCCTGCAACCTGAAGAAGGGGAACAAGAGCCTGGACGAGGCGGGGATGCGCCTGCTGCGCCGGCCGGCCAAGCCGCTGTCGCTGCTCCACCTCGGGATCCTGGTGCATGCCTCCCAGCGCTACGAGAGCTGGCGGAAGTACCTGCCCATGGATACGGACGGGCGGGAGACCCGCTGAGGAAGGACGGGCCATGCGAACGGTTCGGATCTCGCTCCTCGTCGCGGTCCCGCTGTGGGCCCTGGCGGCCGTGGCGGCCGCCCAGGACGCGCTGCACGAGGTCCAGGCGGGGGACGACCTGCATCTCATCGCGGGCTATTACTACGGCGACGCCCGGCAGTGGGAGCGGATCTGGCAGGCCAACCGCGAGCACATTCCGAACCCGAATCGGATCGCGCGGGGGATCCTCCTGCGCATCCCGGATGCCGTCGCCCCGGAGGAGCCCTACCCGGATTTCGTCGCCCGCGCCCGCCGGAGGCCGGCCCGCGGATCCCTCTCCGGGGGCGACTAGGCCAGACCGACACCATGGCCCGTTTCAAGCTCGTCTGCGACTACCAGCCCCGCGGTGACCAGCCCCGGGCCATCGCCCAGCTCACCGAGGGGGTGCTGCGGGGCGAGCGCCACCAGGTCCTGCTGGGGGTCACCGGCTCCGGCAAGACCTTCACCATGGCGAACGTCATCGCCAACGTGGAGCGGCCGACCCTCATCATCGCCCACAACAAGACGCTGGCGGCCCAGCTGTACAACGAGTTCAAGCAGTTCTTCCCCGAGAACGCCGTCGAGTACTTCGTCTCCTACTACGACTACTACCAGCCCGAGGCCTACATCCCCCAGACCGACACCTACATCGAAAAGGACGCCCTGATCAACGACCACATCGACAAGCTGCGCCACTCCGCCACCCGCAGCCTCCTGGAGCGGCGGGACACCATCATCATCGCCTCCGTCTCCTGCATCTACGGCCTGGGCTCCCCCGAGGTCTATTACGGGATGGTGCTCCTGCTGGAGGAGGGCAGCGCCTGCCCCCGGGACCGGATGCTGCGCAAGCTGGTCGAGATCCAGTACCAGCGCAACGACCTGGACCTGCACCGGGGGACCTTCCGGGCCCGCGGCGACGTGGTGGAGATCTTCCCGGCCTACGACGACCGGGCGGTGCGGGTGGACCTGTTCGGGGACGAGGTGGAGGCGCTCTGGCAGATCGATCCGCTCACGGGCGAGAAGCTCCACCGCCTGCACCGGGTCCCCATCTACCCCGCCAACCACTACGTGACCCCCGAGGATCTGCGGGAGCGCGCCTTTGCCGGCATCCGGGCCGAGCTGGAGGAGCGCTGCCGGCAGCTGACGGCCGAGGGCAAGCTCCTGGAGGCCCAGCGCCTCCGGCAGCGCACGCTCTTCGACCTGGAGATGATGCAGGAGATCGGGACCTGCAAGGGGATCGAGAACTACTCGCGACACCTCTCCGGGCGCGCGCCCGGCGAGCCGCCCCCCACCCTGATGGATTATCTGCCCCGCGACGCCCTGGTCATCATCGACGAGTCCCACCAAACGGTCCCGCAGCTGCGCGGGATGTATCAGGGGGACCGCTCGCGCAAGGAGACCCTGGTGGAGTACGGCTTTCGCCTGCCCTCGGCCCTGGACAACCGGCCGCTCACCTTCGAGGAGTTCGAGCGGTGCGTGAACCAGGTCCTGTACGTCTCGGCCACGCCCGGACCCTACGAGCTGGCCAAGGCCAAGGGCCGGGTGGTGGAGCAGATCATCCGGCCCACCGGCCTGATCGATCCGGCCATCCAGGTCCGGCCCACCACCGGCCAGATCGACGACCTGATCCACGAGATCCGCGAGCGGGCGCAGCGGGAGCAGCGCGTCCTGGTGACGACCCTGACCAAGCGCATGGCGGAGGAACTCACCGACTACCTGTCCGACGTGGGCATCCGGGTGCGGTACCTGCACTCCGACATCGACACCCTGCAGCGCAACGAGATCATCCGCGACCTGCGCCTGGGGAAGTTCGACGTCCTGGTGGGGATCAACCTGCTGCGGGAGGGGCTGGACATCCCCGAGGTGTCCCTGGTGGCCATCCTGGACGCTGACAAGGAGGGGTTCCTGCGCTCCGCCGGCTCGCTGATCCAGACGGCCGGCCGCGCCGCCCGCAACGTGGAGGGGCAGGTCATCCTGTACGCCGACGTCATGACCGGCTCCATGCAGGCGGCCCTGGCCGAGACGAACCGCCGCCGCCAGCTCCAGCTCGCCTACAACCAGGAGCACGGCATCACCCCCGAGACCATCCGGAAGGACATCCAGGACGTCCTGGCCAGCATCTACGAGCGGGACTACTACACGGTCCCCGCCCGCACGGACGAGGAGATCGAGTTCATCCCGCGGGAAGAGATCCCAGCGCTCCTGGCCCAGCTCGACAAAGAGATGCGCGCCGCGGCCAAGCGGTTGGAGTTCGAGAAGGCGGCAGCGCTCCGGGACAGGATCGCCGAGCTGGAGAAGCGCCGCCTGGGCATCCTGAGCGGCAAGCCATGAGCGGAACGAAGGGACGCCTCCCCTGCCTGCTCCTGGCCTCGGCCCTGTGGCTTGCCGGGCCCGCGGATGCCGGGGCCGCCGCCCGGATCGTCGGCCTCAGCCCGGACAGGGGACCCGCCGCGGGGGGCACCGCGGTGCTCATCGAGGTGGACGAGAGCCTGATCCTCGGTCCCGTCCGGGTCGTGTTCGGCGACCGCCCCGCCACGCAGGTGCGCCGCCTCGGCCTCTCCATCCTGGAGGTGATCGCCCCGCCGGGGGCTCCCGGACCGGTGCCCGTTCACGTCACCTACGGCCTGTGGGGCAGCAGCACGGCGCCGGCCGTCTTCACCTACGTCTCCCCGGCGCCGCGGCTCGCCCGGGTCGAGCCCTCCACGGTCCCGGCGGGATCGGACGACCTTCCCCTCTCCCTGGAGGGCCAGAACTTCACGGCCGGGAGCGGCGTGCGGGTGGGGGGCACCCTGGTGCCGAGCACGGTCCTCGACCCGCAACACCTGCAGGCCCGGATTCCGGCCGCGCTGCTGGCCAGGGCGGGCCGCCTGGACGTCCGGGTGACCGACCCCATCCTCGCAGGGGGCACATCCGACGCCGTCCGCCTCGACGTGCTCAATCCCCTCCCCGAGCTCACGGCCGTAGAGGCGCCGCCGCT
>JBBIQE010000128.1:0-9412 GCA_037442485.1 Methylomirabilis sp. (SeqCode) | reverse complement strand
CTCGGCACCCCGAATCCGCTGATCCGCTACCACCCGAGCTACCTCGCGCTGAGCCGATACCCGAAGGTCCGGCAGCGACACTACCGCGCCCTGCTCGCGCCGAGCCCCGATCCCCGAGCCGACGCCCGCGACCCCCGCTGGAGCACCGCGCGCGCCCTCGGGAGTGCCGCCTTTCTCGCCCAGCACGGCTCGCCCAGCACGGCCTGCAGCCCCACCCGCACGGAGAAACTGGAGACCCTCCTCTGTAAAATCAGTGACTTGGCTCCGGTCCGGTACCAGGTACCGGTCGGTCCGGCTCGCTGCGTTCCCGCCCCTTCGGTTGCCCCTTCCTGCTGCGCCGCCTCGCTGACGGCCGCGGCCGCCTTCCTCTCGATCGGCCCGGCCCCGCCGATTTTGGGCGGCAGTTTCCCCTTGACGATCAGGCGCGTACTGTGAGAAACACTACCGGCTCCGGGGGCAACCGGCCCTCTCGTCCGGCCGGGGCAGGGCCGTGCCTCGATCCGCAGCACGCCCCCGCGCAAAGCCGGCGGAGCGCGCGGAAGGCTTCATGGCAGGAGATCCCGTACCGCGAAACCCGAACACAGGAGGGACAGGCAATGAATGGGAAGTCACTGCGGTTCGTGTTGTTGCTCCCGCTCTGTGTGGGACTGGTCCTGTCCGGCGGAACGCCCGGCATGGCGCAGACCATTACCCTGCAGGGGGCCAGCCAGTTCGACGACACCCATTCCTTCAACCAGAACATGCTCAAGCTGGAGGAGGAAACCAAGAAGTGCTACGGCAAGCCGGTCAACTTTGTCCTGCACCGCAACCGGGAGCTGGGCCTGGAAAAAGACTATTTCGCCTACATGAGCCAGGGGATCTCGGTGGATTACGCGGTGGTCGCCCCCTCGCACATGGCCACCTTCTCCAAGATGGCGACCCTGATGGATATGCCCTTCCTTTTCCGCGACGTGGATCACTGGAACAAGGTGCTTTCCACTGGCGAGGCCTTGAAACCCATCTACGAGGACGTCCTGGCCAAGGCGGACGTCATGCTCATCAACTACGGCGGCGGCGGGATTCGCAACATCGTGGGCAAGAAGCCCGTGCGGAACATGGAGGAGCTGAAGAATCTGCCCATCCGAGTCATGGGGGCGCCCATCCAGACCAAGATGTTCCAGGCCATCACGGCCGCCCCCACCGTCATCGCCTATGACGGACCAAGATGTTCCAGGCCATCACGGCCGCCCCCACCGTCATCGCCTATGACGAGGTCTATAATGCGATTCAGACCGGCGTCATCCAGGCCGGGGAAAACGAGAGTCCCGGATGGTCCCAGATGAAGTGGCACGAGGTGGCGCCCCACGTCTCCAAGACGATGCACGCCATCACCATCCGCCCTCTGGTCTTCAGCGCCAAGACCTTCCGAAAGCTGCCCAAGGACCTGCAGGCCTGCATTCTGAAGGCCGCGCCCATCGCGGGGGCGCACGCCCGCAAGTGGGAGCGGGATGCGGACGACGCCATCCTGAAGAAGATGGAGGCGGAGGGGAAGATCAAGATCTACGAGTTCAAGGACCGCGCCAAGCTCCTCGAGCTGGCGGCCCCGGTGAAGGAGGCCTTCGCCAAGGAGATCGGCGCGGAGAAGGTGCTGGCGGCCATCAACGCGGTCAAGTGATTTGGCCGCAGGCGCACGGGGATGCACAGGTCCCCCGGCCACTGGCGCCGGGGGACCTGGCTTTTCTCCGACCCGAAAGGGGGCTCCCCGGCACATGACGAGGATCCTGGCGACCATCCTGAACGGCTACTATCGCCTCCTCCAGGCGGTGATCACGGTGCTCATGGGCCTGATGGTGATCCCCGTCACCCTCCAGATTTTTTCGCGGTACACCGGCCTGATCCCCCGGTATATCTGGACCGAGGAGGCGGCGCGCTTCTGCTTCATGTGGGTCATCCTGATCGGCGCCACCATCGGGATTCGGGACGGAACGCACTTTGTCGTGGACGTGCTGCCCCATCCCCGCACGGCGCGCGGGCGGGCAGCGGCCGAGGTGCTGGTGGACTTCTTCCTGCTGATCGTGGCGCTGGCCTTCGTCGTGTACGGGTACGACTACGCCCGATTCGGCTACGCCCAGACCTCGGAGCTGACCGGGATCAACCTGATCTGGATCTACGGAATGTACGTGGTGGCGGGGGTGACGTGGGTCGTGTTCCTACTGGAGCGTATCGCGAGGGCCGTTCGGCAGTTCCGGGGGAATCCGCATGACGCCCGGTGAGGTGGCCCTCGTCCTCTTCGGCGTTTTCGCCGTGCTGATCACCCTGCGCGTGCCCGTGGCCTTTGCCCTGGGTCTCGCCTGCGTGCCCGTATTCTTCCTGGACAACCGCCTGTCCCCCATCCTCCTGATCACCGAGATGACCAAGGCCTACAACGCCTTCGTCCTGCTGGCGGTGCCGTTTTTCATCCTGGCCGCAAACCTGATGAACTCTGCGGGAATCACGCAGCGGCTGATTGACCTCTCCCGGACGATGGTCGGCCACTTCAAGGGGGGACTGGGGCACATCAACGTCGTGGTCAGCATGATCTTTGCGGGTATCTCGGGTTCCTCGACGGCTGACGCGGCCGGGATCGGCTCGGTGCTCATCCCGGCCATGAAGAAACAGGGCTACGATACGAGCTTCACCGTGGCGATTACGTGCTGCTCCTCCGTCATGGGCGTCATCATTCCGCCGAGCATCCTCATGATCGTCTGGGGCGGGATCATGAACGTGTCCATCGGGGGATTGTTCCTGGCGGGCTTCCTCCCCGGGATCCTGATCGGCCTGTCCCAGATGGTGGCCGTGCGAATCTACGCCGGGATCCGCCAGTACCCGGTCTACACCCGGAGTTCGTTCCGGGAATTCCTGGGAAGCTTCGGGCAGGCCTCCTTTGCCCTGATGTCTCCGGGGATCGTGGTCGGGGGGGTGATCTTCGGGTTCGTCACGCCGACCGAGGCCTCGGTGCTGGCGGTGCTGTACACCTTCGTGGTGGGCCTGCTGGTCTACCGGTCGTTCACCATTCCCCAGTTGCCAGCGGTGCTGTACGAGACCGCGCGCCTGGCCTCCATCTCCCTCTTCTGCATCGGGACGGCCTCGGCCTTCGGCTGGGTCCTCGCCTTCTACCAGATCCCGAAGATGGTCGTGGCGGTTCTGGGCAGATGGGCGACCAGCGTGACGGCCATGGGCATCCTGGAGGCGGCGATCTTCCTCATCGTAGGATGCTTCATTGACGCCATCCCGGCCATGATCATCTTCGGCGCCCTGCTCGAGCCGCTGGCCAAGAGCGTGGGCATGCACCCCATCCACTTCGCCATCATCGGGGTCATCTCGCTGGCCTTCGGCCTGGTGACCCCGCCCTACGGGCTGTGCCTGCTGATCGACTGCAGCATCGCCGGCATCAAGGTCGGCGAGGCGCTGAAGGACGTCGCGATCATCCTCATCCCCATGCTGCTCATGCTCCTGTTCGTGATCCTTTTCCCCGAGGCGATCCTGTTCTTGCCGCGCCTGATCATGCCCAAATTCGTCTGATCGGCGGGGATCGTGCTCGCGGGTCTCCCCGGGGCGAAGGTCGCGGCGATCCCCCCGGCCGCCCCCCCACGTGGAGCGCATCCGCCGAGTGGCCCCGCGGCCGGCCGACGCACGAATCCTCGTGTTTTCTATGGACACGCCGCTTTTTCGTGTGATAGGTTCCTGTGCCACATTCCCCGCTTTGGAACGAGGGCGCAGCCCATATCCGTATGGACCTGGTCCAAAGGATCCTGGAGGGCGATCCGCGCGCGGCGGCCCGGCTCATGACCATGATCGAGAACGGGACCGCCGAGGCCGTCTCTGCCCTCAAGGCCCTGTATCGCCACACCGGCCGGGCCTATGTCGTCGGCGTGACCG
This sequence comes from Methylomirabilis sp. (SeqCode), assembly GCA_037442485.1. Classification (GTDB taxonomy): domain Bacteria; phylum Methylomirabilota; class Methylomirabilia; order Methylomirabilales; family 2-02-FULL-66-22; genus 2-02-FULL-66-22. Next base: position 5,515 of record JBBIQE010000128.1, on the reverse strand, counting down.
GCCCCCCCGGCTCCGGCAAGAGCACGCTCACCGACGGGATCACGGCGGAGCTGCGCCGCCTGGGCAAGACGGTGGGGATCGTGGCCGTGGACCCGACGAGTCCGTTCACCGGCGGCGCCATCCTGGCCGACCGGATCCGCATGCAGCGCCACAGTCTGGACCCGGGCGTCTTCATCCGCAGCATGGCAACCCGGGGCCATCTGGGCGGGCTGGCACGGGCCACCAACGATGTCGTGGACGTGCTGGACGCGACGGGCAAGGACTATATCCTGATCGAGACGGTGGGCGTGGGCCAGGACGAGGTCGAGGTCGTCCGGTCCGCCCACACCAGCATCGTGGTGGCCGTCCCGGGGCTGGGGGACGACATCCAGGCCATCAAGGCGGGCGTCATGGAGATCGGGGATCTCTTCGTCGTGAACAAGGCCGATCGGGAGGGCGCCGACAGGACGGCCATGGAGATCGAGATGACGCTGCATCTCGCCCAGGGGGGGGCGGGGTGGCGCCCCAAAGTGCTGAAGACCGTGGCGGTGACGGGGGAGGGCATCGCGGAGCTCACCCGGGCCATCCTGGAGCACCAGGCCTCCCAGCAACAGGAGGAAGGCCGCCGCCGGAAAGCACGCGAGCGCAGCTCCTGGGTCTTCTACGAGCATCTGCAGGAGCGGGTCACGGCGCGGGTCATCCAGCGGGTGGCGGGCAACGGCACGCTGGACCGCCTGATCGAGCGGATCGCCGCGCGCGAGACCGATCCCTATTCGGCTGTGGAAGAAGTCCTGAAGCGGGCAGGGCTGTAAGTCCGGGTCGGGGGGAGGGGGGATCACCTCGTGACGGCCAAGGGCTCGAGGGGGTATTTCGCGTGGACCAATCGGCTGTTTGACCGGGAGGCCGTCTTTGACAAGCCGGAGGCGCTGGCGGGGCTGCGCGTCATCGAGCTCTGCACGCTCATCCTGGGCCCCGCCACGGCGGATTTCCTGGGAGAGTTCGGGGCGGAAGTCATCAAGGTCGAGCTGCCGGGAACAGGCGACACCATGCGCTACGTGCCGCCGAACGGCTGGTACTGGCGCAATCTCTGCTTCGGCTTCATCCCCCAGAACCACGGGAAGTACCACGTCGCCATAGACGTCCGCCACGAGGAGGGCAAGGCGCTGTTCCAGCGGCTCGTGGCCAGGGCCGACGTGCTCGTCGAGAACGTCCGCCCGGGGACCATGGATGGCTGGGGCCTCGGCTATCGCCAGCTCTCCCGGGCGAACCCCCGCCTCATCTACCTCGCCGCCACGGGATTCGGCCAGTGGGGACCCTTTTCGGTGGGGCGCGCGTCCTACGACCTCCTGGCCCAGGCGGCGAGCGGCCTGGCCGGCATCACCGGGTTCCCCGGGCGCTCCCCCATGAAGAGCGGGATCTTCATCGGCGACTACTTCGGCGCCCTGCTGGACTGCGTGGGGATCCTGGCGGCCCTGCACTCTCGGGAGCGGACCGGCCAGGGGCAGTTCATCGAGCTGTCCCAGGCGGAGGGGCTGATGCGGGCCATGGACTGGACCTGGATCTACCACGGCCTCACCGGGAAGGAGCGCGAGCGCTCGGGCAACCGGGACGTGGCCATCAGCCCGTCGGATATCTTCCGGTGCCGGGATGGCCTGGTGGCCATCGCGGCCGGCCGGGACGAGGAGTTTGCGGGGCTGTGCAAGGCCATGGGGAAGACGCGGCTGGCGAAGGACAGGCGGTTCGCCACCCTCACCGCCCGGCTGGTGGAGGAGCACAACGCCACCCTCACCGGGATCATCGCGGCCTGGGCGGCCACCCGCAGGGTGGGCGAGGTGGACGCCCTCGGGCGGCAGTTCGGCTTCGCCGCCGCCCCTGTCCAGACTGCCAAGGACCATCACGCCGATGCTCACCTCCTGGCGCGGGGCGCCGTGTGGCAGTACGAGGACCCGATGTACGGGAGCCTCACGGAGTACGGGCCGGCGCCCAAGCTTTCACGGACGCCCGGGCGGATCAAGTGGGCCTCGCGGCCGGTTGGCTTCCACAATGGGTACGTGTTCCGGAAGCTCTTGGGCCTGACCTCGGCCGAGATCAAGGCGCTGGAGGAGAAGAAGGTCATCGGGACGTGGGCGGATCGGCCCGGCGCCAAGCCGCCCGAGGACTGGGCGCCGGGCGAGGGCGAGATCTGCTGACGGCAAGGCTCCCGCCAGGGGCGTCAGGCTGTTTCCGCCTTTGGCGGATAGGGCGGTTCGGCAGTCCTGGGATTCCCGAAGCCGCCTGAGGCGCAATCAACCGGCGGGCCGGATGTTCACGGCCAGGGGCAGCCGAGGCCATGGCGAAGCAGAATAACCAGAATAACCAGTTGGATGAGGAGCCCGCGACGCCAGGCGGGGAGTGGGCGGCCTGGATCCGCGCGCAGACCGAACCGGCGAAGGCCTTCGCCCAGCCCGAGGCCCTGGAGGATCTCCTGGTCCTGGATGTGAGCTGCGGCTGCATGGCCGGTCCCTTCTGCACCTCCATCCTGGCCGAATGGGGCGCCGAGGTCCTGCGGATCGAGCCGCCCGGGGGCGATATCCTCCGCCGCTTCTCGCCCTTCGGGATCGCGCACAAGGGGACGGGCCTGGCCTACCTGGTCGAGGGCCGCAACAAGCACCATATCACCTGCAACCTCGAGAGCGCCGAGGGACGGAGGCTGTTCCGGCGGCTGGCCGCCCGGGCGGATGTCCTCGTCGAGACCTTCCGGCCGGGCCAGATGGATGGCTGGGGGATCGGCTACCGGCAGCTCTCCCGGACGAATCCGCGCCTGATCTATGCGGCCATCAGCACCTACGGCCAGTTCGGGCCGGGGGCGGCGCGTAGCGCCGGGAAGCCGGACTACGACGTGGCCGACCAGGCCCTCTCGGGCCTCGTCTCCATCACGGGCGAGCCGGCACAGGACCCCCGATCTCCCCGGCCCCACGAGACGCCGACCCGGTCGGGCAACTGGATGGCCTGGTACGCCGGGGGGGCCTGGGCGGCCTTCGGGATCCTGGCGGCGCTTTGCCACCGGGGGCGCACGGGCGAGGGCCAGCTCGTGGACGTGAGCCCGGCCGAGGGCCTCATGCGCTTCCTGGAGGACGCCGTCCTCTACTTCGACAAGGCCGGGGTGATCCGCGAGCGCCTCGGCCTCGTGGACACCTCCGTGTCGCCGTACGGCTTCGTCCGCTGCCAGGACGGCTACCAGATGATCGCGGGCTTCTCGGATGTGAACTTCACCGGCCTCACCAACATCATGGAGCGGCCCGAGCTGCGCCAGGATCCCCGGTTCGACACCTTCGTCAAGCGCATCCAGAACCGCGTGGCCCTCCACGCCGAGGTGGAGCGGTGGAGTGAGCAGTACACCTCGGCCGAGATCCTGGCCAAGGTCCAGGAGTACATGCTGAACAGGCGGGGACCGGGGACGGTGGCCACCGGCCGGGTGAACTCGCCGGCGGAGACCTTCCAGGAGAGCCACTGGTGGGAGCGCGGGTCCCTGACCCGGGTGGAGGACCCGATCTACGGGGAGCTGCCGATGCAGGGCCAGCCGTGGAAGGCCACCGGCACGCCCCCCCGCATGAAGTGGGCCTGCCGCCCGGCCGGCCACGACAACGCGGCCGTCTATCTGAAGTATCTCGGTCTCGGCCCGGACAGGCTGGCTGGGCTCCGGAGAAGAGGCGTGATCTGAGCCATGGAGACGCTCCTTCAAGGTACGGCGGAGATCCGGTTCAGCCACCCCGATGACTTCCGGGACTGGGTGGGCCGCCACAAGCGGCGCGACATGGTCGAGAAGGTGATGACGGAGCGGGAGGCCATCGCCCGCTACGTCGCCGACGGCGATTACATCGCCTACGATTTCTCGTCGCTCACGCGGGGCCCCCAGGCCCTGGTGCGCGAGATCATCCGCCAGCGACGGAGGGACCTCTGGATCTGCGCCGAGTTCACCCTGCACGAGACGGCGCTGCTCGTCGGGGGCGGGTGCGCCAGCCGGATTGACGTGGGGTTCCTGGGTTACGGCCCCTACATCGGGCGAGCGGTGAGCCAGGGGCGTGTGCGGGTCTTCGACTGGACCAACGGGGCGCTGGCGGCCCGGATGCTGGCCGGGGCCCGGGGCGTTCCCTTCATGCCCGTGCGCGCCATGCTGGGCACCGACACCCTGCGCCGTTCGGGGGCCCGGGTGGTGAAGGACCCGTTCACCGGCGATCCCGTCTGCCTGGTGCCCGCCCTGAATCCCGACGTCTTCCTGGTGCACGTCCATCAGGCGGATGTGTTCGGCAACGCGCGGATCTTCGGGACGAACCTGTTCGCCCTGGAGGCGGCCCTGGCCTCGAGGAAGGTGATCCTCTCGACCGAGGAGATCGTGGACACGCTGGTATTTCGCCAGGACCCGGCGCGGACCACCATCCCGTATTTCCTGGTGGACGCGGTGGTCCATCTGCCCTTCGGGGCCTACCCTGCGGGGGTCCAGGCACGCTACGAGCTGGACCTGGAGCACATCGACAGGCTCAATGCCATCCAGACCGAGGAGCAGATGCAGGCGTATCTCGCCGAGTACGTCCACGGGATTCAGGATCACGCCGATTTCCTGGACCGGAAGGTCGGATGGCGGAAACTTCAAGAGCTGGTCCGACGCGCGACGATCCGCGAGGGCTACCACTAACATATTTCAGATTGTAGATTTGGGGCTCACCCGATCAATCTGCAATCTGCAATCTGCAATCTGCAATCGAGGCGGTCATGGCCGAGCTGGTCGAGTTCACCGATACGGAGTTCATGATCTGTAGCGCGGCCCGGCTGCTGGAGGACCGGAAGACCGTCTTCGTCGGCTGGGGGATGCCCCAGCTCGTGGCCATGCTGGCCGAGCGGCTCTACACGCCCCAGCTTGTTCAGGTGTTCGAGTTCGGCGCGGTCGGCCCGCAGAGCCTGACCCCCTTCGTCCGGGGGACCATGGGGGGCCCGACCAACGTGTACCGGTCGCTGCAGTGGAACAGCATGAACTGGGCCTTCGCGTATGCGGGCGCGGGCTATGTGGACTATGGGATGATCGGGGCGGCCCAGATTGACGCCTATGGCAACGTCAACTCGACCCTGCTGGGCGGGACCTACGAGCGGCCCGGGCGGCGGTTCCCCGGCAGCGGGGGCGGCAACGAGGTGGCCTCGCTCTGCTGGCGAACGATCCTGGTGATGAAGCACGAGCCGCGCCGGTTCGTCGAGCGGCTGGACTTCATGACCTCTCCCGGCTACCTGGACGGCCCGGGAGCAAGGGAGAGGGCGGGGCTGCCGCGGGGGACCGGACCCTGGCGGGTGGTGACCTCCAGGGCGCTCTTTGGGTTCGACGAGCAGACGAAGCGCCTCACCCTCCTGGGCGTCCTGAAAGGCCTGAAGGCCGCCGAGGTCCTGGCGGGGATGGAGGTCGCGCCGCGGGTGGCGGGCCGCCTGGAAGAGATCGGCGCCCCGACGGAGGATGAGCTGCGGGTCCTGCGCCGCGACATTGACCCGGCGGGGATCATCGTGCGCGGCGAGG
>JBBIQE010000127.1:0-9461 GCA_037442485.1 Methylomirabilis sp. (SeqCode) | reverse complement strand
AGGCCGCGCTCGCGCTGTGCCGGGGGCGGGTGCTGGACGCGGGCGCCGGGGCCGGCTGCCACAGCCTGGTCCTCCAGGAGCAGGGGGTGTCCGTCACCGCCATTGACATCGCCCCCGAAGCGGTGATGGTCATGCGGAGGCGGGGGGTCAGGGACGCGCGCTGCGCCGACATCCTCCATTTCCAGGGGGGACCCTTCGAGACGATCCTGCTGATGATGAACGGCATCGGGGTCGTCGGGGATCTGGCCGGCCTGGACCGCTTCCTGGCGGATGTTCCTCGGCTGCTCGCCCCCCAGGGCCAGATCCTCCTGGACTCCTACGACCCCACCGGGACCGGGGAATCAGCCGCGGGGGCCGGTCACGCGGCCTGGACCTCCACTGGGCGGTACCTCGGCGAGATGCGCTTTCGACTGGAGTACAGGGGCGCGAAAGGCCCGACCCTCTCCTGGCTGTTCCTGGATTCGAACCTCCTGACCGAGCGGGCCAGGCACGCGGGCTTTTCCTGCGAGGTCATCTGGCAGGAGGAAGAGGGCCACTACCTGGCGCGGCTCACCCGCACCGCCCCCGAGGCGCCCCGCCAGCCCTGGGGTCAGGCAGTCCGATTGCCATCAGCGCGAATCAGCCCTCCCGCGGGCGCGAGCCGTGACGGGGGCGAGGAGGCGTCAGGCGAGGCGGCGCCAGAGGGGGGCTGGTCCTGGATCTCGAAGGCGGCCCGCCCCTCGCGGACGAGGGCCGAGAGGTGGGCCTTGACAGCTGCCGCGTTGAGGAGGTAGGCGGCAGGATCCATGGGCGGCACGCCCAGCGCCCCGGCGGCCGTGCGAACGACCTCTTCCGTGCTGGCCGCGGGCCGGAGCGCTTCCAGGACGGCCTCCGCGGTGCGCGCGAGATTGGCCCGGTTCGCCTCGAGAAGCGGCGCCAGGTCCTGCGTCGGGGGGAAGTGGGCCCCCACGTACCAGGCCTTCCGGAGGCTCGCCAGCCGCTCCAATGTATCCCGGTGCCCCAGCACGTCATAACAGTACTGGATCGGATACCGCTCCAGGATCTGCGGGGCCATCAGGGCGTCCGCCAGGTAGGCTACCTCGGCCGTGACGATGGCGACCTGGTTCATGGAGTGGCCCGGTACCGGCAGCACCTCCAGCTCCACGCCGCAGAGCGTGATCCTCGCATCCAGGATGTGGGCCACCGGCGTAGGGGCGGCATGGAACCACTTGCTGTCAATGGCCTTGAACGGAGCGGCGCCGAAGAGGAAGAAGGGTTCGAACTCGGTGTGCTGGATGAGGGCCGCCTCCACCGGGGGCGCGTAGATCGGGGCGCCCGTGCGCTTCACGACGAAGGCGTTGCCGCCGCAGTGGTCAGCGTGGGCGTGGGTGTTGATCACGGCCGCGACGCGCAACCCGGCCGGTTCGACCGCCTGGACGGCCTTGCGGGCGGCCCCCTCGTCCAGGCCGGTGTCAATGAGGGCTGCCTGGCCGTCCCCGATGAGGGCGCCGATGTTCACCCGGCCGGGCAGGTAATGGGCGGGACCGGCAATCTGGGCAAGGTCCATCACGCCTCCCGGGATGGCAGAACTGGCACGCCCCGGGGGAGCGGCCCAGGCGACTACGGGTACAGTCCCCGCAGGCGATGCCCCTCGGTCACGCGCTTGATGGCGATCATCAGGGCGGCCGTGCGCAGGTCCGTGCGGCGCTGCTCCGCCACCGCGTGGACCCGCTGGAAGGCCTCGGTCATGATCTCGCGCAGGCGCAGGTTGATCTCCCGCTCGGTCCAGAAGTAAAACTGCAGATCCTGCACCCACTCGAAGTAGGAGACGGTCACGCCCCCCGCGTTGGCCAGAATGTCGGGGATGACCAGGATGCCCATCTCGCGGAGGATCGTGTCGGCCACGGGCGTGGTGGGGGCGTTGGCCCCCTCGGCCAGGATCCGCGCGCGCACCTTGTGGGCGTTGCCCTCGGTGATCTGGCTGCCGACGGCGGCCGGAACCAGGATCTCGCAGGGGACCTCGAACAGCTCGGCGTTCGTGATCTGGTCGCCCTCCGGGCACTCCTCCAGGCGCCCTCCCTCCGCCACGTGGGCGACCAGCCGGTCGAGCTCCAGACCGTCCGGCTGGTAGCGTCCTCCCCGCGAGCCCGTCACCGCCACGATTCGACACCCCTCCTGCTTGAGCTGCTGGGCCACGGTTCGCCCCACGTTGCCGAAGCCCTGGATGGCCACCCGGGCCCCCTCCAGGGTGAGGCCGAGGATCTTGGCCGCCTCCACGGCGAGGTAGTAGGCCCCCCGGCCGGTGGCCTGTCCCCGGCCCAGCGAGCCGCCGAGCAAGAGCGGCTTGCCCGTCACCACGCCCGGGACCGTGACCCCGCGCTGCATGCTGTAGGTGTCCATGATCCAGGCCATGATCTGCTCGTCCGTCCCCATGTCGGGGGCGGGAATATCCATGTCCGGCCCGATGATCAGGAAGATCTCGGTGGTGTAGCGCCGGGTCATCCGCTCCAGCTCCCCCCGCGACATGGCGCGGGGGTCGCAGGGGATGCCGCCCTTGGACCCGCCGTAGGGCAGGCCCATGAGGGCGCACTTCCAGGTCATGAGCATGGCCAGGGCCGTGACCTCGTCGAGCGTGACGTCGGGGTGGTACCGGATCCCACCCTTGAACGGGCCCAGGGTGTTGTTGTGCTGCACGCGGTAGCCGGTGAACACCTTGAGGCTGCCGTCATCCATCCTCGTCGGCACGGACACGATGAGGGACCGGTCGCAGGCGAGGAGCCTCCGGCGCATGCCGTCGTCGAGGCCGAGCCGCTCGGCCGCCCCCTCGAACTGGGTGAGGACATTGGGGAGCGCGTTGGGGTTCGCCATGAGTCAAGCTTCCTGAGGAGAGGTCGCTTCGCCCCCCTGTTGGGCGGCCGCCCGCCGCGCCTCGTCGTAGATTACCTGGATGGGGACGCCCGCCGCCTGGGCCAGCCGCCGGCAGTCCTCGTATTCCGGCGCCAGGATGCTGATGCGGTCCCCGCACCATCCGCGCTTCACCCGCACGGGGCCGTGGGGCGTCCCCACGGTGAGAATGTCCCGCGGCCGCTTCCATCGGGTGGCGGTGTGGTCCCGGACGCCGAAGGTCGTGCTGTGGCGGAGGATCAGGCCAGCGCAGCGATCCGCCAGGCCCGGATCGGCGAGGACCGTGAGGAGGGTACCGGGTCGGGATTTCTTCATGCCCACGGGGGAGAGGAAAACGTCCAGTGCGCCCGCCTCGAAGAGCCGATCCATGAGGGGCTCGAAAAACTGGGGATTCATGTCGTCAATGGTGGCCTCCAGCACGCTGACCTGGTCGCGCTCCAGGTGCTCCGGCAGCTCGCCGATCATGAGGCGGAGCAGGTTGGGCTGCTCTTCGAGGTCGCGGCCGCCCGCCCCGTAGGCTGCGCGCCGGATGGTCATGGCCGGCATCGGCCCGTACCCGGTCGCCAGGGTGGTCAGGATGGCGGCGCCGGTGGGTGTGGTGAGTTCCGCCTGGACCTCGCTGCCGTAGGCGGGGACGCCCTCGAGGAGGGCGGCCGTGCCGGGGGCCGGCACCGGCATCTTGCCGTGGGCCGCCTGGATGAATCCGCCCCCGAGGTTGATGGGGGAGACGTAGATCCTCTCCAGGCCGAGGTGGCGGATGCCCCAGGCCGCCCCGACGACATCCGCCATGGCATCCAGCGCCCCCACTTCATGGAAGTGGATGCGCTCCGGCGTCACGCCGTGGGCTTTCGCCTCGGCCTCGGCCAGGCGCCGGAAGATGCGCTTGGCGTCGGCGCGGACGGGGCCCGGGATATCGGCCCGCTCCAGGACGGCCTCGACATCCGGCAGGTGGCGCTGCGGATGGCCCCGCTCGTCGGTGCGGACCTCCACGCGCGTCCCGCTGAAAGCCCCGCGCGTCACCCGCTCTGCGGAGAGGTGAATCCCCGGGACGCCGAGGCCCGAGACGGCGGCCTGGAGAGCCGCCATCTCCAGGCCGGCATCCACCAGGGCGCCGAGGATCATGTCCCCGCTCGCGCCGCTGAAACAGTCGAAGTATCCGATGCGCATGGTGAAGTCAGTGCTCCTGTGGTTGTCGTATTCTTGTAGCGCCGACCGTCTCGCCCTTGGAAAGTTTCGACAGCGACAGGGACAGCGACAGCGAAAAAAGGCCGGCCTTACTGCTCCTCTCCGGGTTCGCTCCTTCGCTGTCGCTGTCGGCTTTCGCTGTCGCCCAGGGTGTTGATCCGATGGGCCAGGACGCCCGCCCCAAAGCCATTGTCAATGTTGACGACCGCCACGCCGGCCGCGCACGAGTTCAGCATGGTGAGGAGAGGCGCCAGCCCCTGGAAGCTGGCCCCATAGCCCACGCTGGTCGGGACCGCGATCACCGGTTTGGAGACCAGGCCACCCACCACGGAGGGCAGCACGCCATCCATGCCGGCGACCACGACGAGGACGCGCGCCGCATCCAGCGCTCCTCGCTTGTCCAGGATCCGGTGGAGCCCCGCCACCCCCACGTCGTACAGCGTCTCCACCCGGCTCCCCAGCACGTCGGCCGTGACGGCGGCCTCTTCGGCCACCGGGATGTCGGAGGTCCCGGCGGAAAGGACCAGGACACGGCCGAGCGGCGGGACGGGACGGGCCGGCTTGACCACGATGGCGCGGCTCAGGGGGTGGTACTTCGCGCGGGGCTCGGTGGCCTGGATGGCCTCGAACATCTCCGCCGTCGCCCGGGTGGCCAGGAGGGTCCCGTGGCGCTCGAGGATTCGCGCCGCGACGGCCGATACCTGCTCCACCGTCTTGCCCTCGCAGAAGATCACCTCGGGAAAGCCCTGCCGGATGGCGCGGTGATTATCCGTCCGTGCGAAGCCGAGATCCTCGTAGGGGAGGTACCGCAGGCGCTCTGCAGCCGCCTCGGGCGTCAGGTCGCCGGCGTGAACCTGCTTCAGCAATGTCAGGAGGGCTTGGCGGTTCATGATGGCCTGTCCCGGCTGGCGATTCTTCGAGGGCAGCCGACCCCAAGACAGTATCACGAAAGCCGGCGTGGGCCAATGGCTTTCGAGGACTCTTCCCGGAGACCGACAGGCGGCCCGGAGAAGGCCTGCGTGTGTTCGCACCGGTCCGGGACTTGCTCCACGACCAGTTTGCACTTGACAGGGGAGATGGCCGTGGTAGCGTTCACGTGCGACCCGCGAGAGTCCCGCGTCCCCCTCTGCTCGGGAGGTGCCTGGATTCCCATGGCTCGCTTCAGCACCAAGCGGCTGCCGGCCCAGCCTGACGCCGTGGCCCCCGATGGGTCGGAGGTCAGGGTCCTGCTGGAGCTGCCGCGGGGGTCGCTGGCCCATTTTACGCTGGCGCCCGGGAGGACCTCGATCGCGGTGGCCCACCGGAGCGTGGAGGAGATCTGGTTTTTCCTGAGCGGGCGGGGGGAGATGTGGCGGAGGCTCAACGCTCAGGAAGAGGTGGTGCCGGTGGATGCCGGCGTGTGTGTCACGCTCCCGGCCGGCACGCACTTTCAGTTTCGCGCCCTGGGGCACGAGCCCCTCACGGCCCTCGGTGTGACGATGCCCCCCTGGCCCGGAGGGGACGAGGCCTACCCGGTGCCCGGGAAGTGGGTGCCGAGTGTGGGACGTCCACTCGAATCCGGGCCGCCTCCTGCGACGGGGGGAGGCGCGTGACCCGCTGCCTTTCATCGGCTGGGCTCGCGGCCCGCGGGGTTCGCGCACCGCTCTCGCGGGCGGGAGAGGAGGCGGTGCGGGATGCCTGAGGCAGCGGAGGTTCCCCGGCCGGAGACACCACAGCAGGTGCGGCACCTGATCCGGCAGGGCGGGTGGCGCGGGCCCACGGCCGGCCTGGCCCCGGGTTATGTGCAGGCGAACCTGGTCGTACTGCCGCGCGAGCTGGCCTACGATTTCCTCCTCTTCGCCCAGCGCAATCCCAAGCCCTGCCCGGTGATCGAGGTCACGGAGAGCGGCTCGCCGGAGCCGAGGCTCACGGCGCCGGGCGCGGATCTACGGACCGACCTCCCCCGGTACCGGATCTACCGGGACGGGAGACTGGTCGAGGAGGTGACGGACCTCACGGCCGTGTGGACGGGCGAACTGGTCGCCTTCCTGCTCGGCTGCAGCTTCAGCTTCGAGCGGGCGCTGCTCGAGGCCGGCGTCCCCGTCCGCCACATCGAGGAAGGCAAGAACGTTTCCATGTTCATCACATCGGTTCCGTGCGTGCCGGCGGGGGTCTTTGCGGGGCCGCTGGTCGTGACCATGCGGCCCATTCCGGCGCCCCTCGTGCCCAGGGCCGTCCAGGTGAGCGGGCGGTTCCCCGCCGTCCACGGGGCGCCGATCCACGTGGGGGAACCGGGCGCCATCGGCATCCGGGACCTGGCGAGGCCGGATTTCGGCGATGCCGTGACCATCCGGCCCGGAGAGATTCCGGTCTTCTGGGCGTGCGGCGTCACCCCCCAGGCGGTGGCGATGCAGGCCAAGCCCCCCCTCATGATTACCCACGCCCCCGGCCACATGTTCGTCACGGACCTCAAGGACGAGGCGCTGGCGGCCTATTGAGTCCGGTTCGCGACGCTGGGTCTGTCCGGGAGATTCCCGGAAAAAACGCCCCGACGCTTGCCTTGGCCCCGGAACGAACGCCGGCCATTTTTCCCGGAGGTCGCGCGGCTCCTTCGCGGCCGGTGGGCTGTCCTGGCAGTTCCGGCGGGGACCGGGGTTGAGCAACGAGGCGGCGCCAGAGGGGGCAAGGCACCCGGCGGGAACCGATGCGCCCGGGGGGAGCCCCGGGCGGTGACCTGATCGCCGCCGCGCTCGAAGAGCTCTCGCGCGGTATGCAGTCCCTGTTCGCCCTCCTGGGTCCCCTCGGGGCGCCGCGCTGGAGCGGGAGAGCGGCAGCACCGGGGCTCGGATGATCGTCTCCGGAGGAGCGGGGACGGGAACCTCCGAGGAGCCGGTCTGGGATTGACTTGCCCCCGCGGCCCGGATAGAATCCCGCGCATCCTGACGACCGGGTGCTTACGCGGCTCCCGGGGGCACTGGCTGCCCGAATGGACGAACTCGGTGGTGAATGGGGGGGAGAGACGATGAGCAGGCAAGTGGGGGTGGGGTGGATGCGGATCGTTCTCGTGGCGGTATCCCTCGTCCTCGCCCTGGCCACGGCGCCGGCGGCCCAGAGCAGAGAGGTGGTCATCGGCGTCCTGTATCCCATGACCGGGCCCGTGGCGCAGATCGGGATTGACGCGGTCAACGTCATCAAGGTCGCCCTGGACATCATCAACAACGATGTCAACATCAACATGCCGCTGGCCAAGGGGGTGGGCCTGCCCCGACTGGGCGGCGCCAAGGTCCGCATCGTCGTGGTGGACCACCAGGGCAAGCCGGATCTCGGCCTGGCCGAGGCCGAGCGGCTGATCACCCAGGAGAAGGTGAACGCGCTGTTCGGCGCCTACTTCTCCAGCGTCACCAACACGGCCAGCCAGGTGGCCGAGCGCATGGGCATCCCCATGGTGAACGCCGACTCGTCCTCCCCGGCCCTTACGGAGCGCGGGTTCAAGTGGTTCTTCCGGACGAGCCCCCACGACGGCCACTTCAGCCAGGTGATGTTCGACTTCATGCGGGACTTCGAGAAGAAGCGGGGCCTCAAGTTCAAGAGCGTCGCCATCCTGAACGAGGACACGACCTTCGGGACGGACAGCGCCAAGGTGCAGGAAGAGCTGGCCAAAAAGTACGGCTACGCGGTGGTGGCCAGGATCCCCTTCCGCACGGGGACGACCAGCCTGGACGCGGAGGTCGGCAAGCTCAAGGGCGCCAATGCCGACGTCCTGTTGCCCAGCCTGTACACGTCGGATGCGATCCTCCTCACCCGGACGGCCCGGAACCTGGACTATAACCCGAAGGCGATCATCGCCCAGGATGCCGGCTACACCGATCCCAAGTTCGTGGCCGAGATGGGGAAGCAGGCCGAGGGCGCCATCACCCGGGCCCCCTTCGCGCTGGATCTGGCCGCCAGAAAGCCCCTCATCCCGGTGGTCAACGAGATGTTCAAGAAGGTGAGCGGCGGCCGCGACCTGAGCGACGTGTCGGCGCGGGCCTTCACGGGGTTCGTGACGCTGGTGGACGCCATCAACCGGGCCGGCTCGACGGAGCCCGCGGCCGTCCAGAAGGCCCTGCGGGAGACCGACATCCCGGGTGAGCAGCTCCTCATGCCCTGGACCGGCGTGAAGTTCGACGAGAAGGGGCAGAACATCGGGGTGCGGGCCATTCTCCAGCAGCTCCAGGGGGGAAGCTACCACACCATCTATCCGTTCGAGCTGGCCACCCGGGAGGTGATCTATCCCATCCCGCGCTGGTCGGAGCGGAAATAGCTCGCCGCGGACAAATCGGCGCGAGGCCCCGCCCAGGCGCTGGCCCATCCCGCGCTGGTCGGAGCGGAAGTGGCGTTGAACGCCGAGTGCCGAGAGTCGAAGGCCGAGCGACAAGCGCGAAACGAACGCCAGAGACGCCGCTGAAGGGGTGCGGGCGTCCTGGGCAACCCGGAGAAATCGGGGGGCGGGGGAGCGGTCCCGCCCCCGTTTCGTGTCAATGTTCACCATCCCCTCCGCCGACGTTCTGATCCAGGGCATCCTGAACGGGCTCCTCATGGGGTGCCTGTACGCCCTCATCGCCGCCGGGCTCTCCCTGATCTTCGGCCTGATGGAGATCGTGAACTTCGCCCACGGCGAGTTTCTGATGCTGGGGATGTACACGACGTTCTGGATGTACACCCTCTTCCACCTCGATCCGCTCCTCAGCGTTCCCATCTCTGCGACCGTCCTGTTCCTGCTGGGCTGGTTGACGCACAAGGGCATCATCCGGCGCATCCTGGGCGGGCCCATGCTGGCCCAGATCTTCGCCACCTTCGGCCTGGGCATCTTCCTCCGGGCGGCGGCGCAGTTTCTGTGGACGCCGGACTTCCGCCAGGTCGCCGATCCGTGGGTGCAGGGCCCCATTCGCCTCCTGGGGGTCTCGGTGGGCAAGCCCCAGCTGGTGGCCAGCGGTGCCTGCCTGCTCGCCTTCGGGTTCCTGTACTGGTTCATCACGCGGACCGAGACGGGGATGGCCCTGGAGGCGACGGCGCAGGACCGGCAGGCGGCCGCCCTCATGGGGATCAATACGGAGCGAATGTTCAGCCTGGGCTGGGGGATCGGGTCCGCCTGCGTGGGCGTGGCGGCGGCCTTCCTGGCGAGCTTCTTCTACGTCTTTCCCTACGTGGGGGGTCTCTTCGCCCTGATCGCCTATGTGACCGTGGCCCTGGGCGGGTTCGGCAGCATCCCCGGGTCCCTTGCGGCCGGCGTGATCATCGGGGTGATCGAGGTTCTGGGGGGGCTCCTGATCGCGCCGGCGTTCAAGTACGTCGCCGTGTTCGGGCTCTACCTGCTGGTGGTCCTGGTGCGGCCGCAGGGCCTGTTCGGAAAGTTCTGAGGGCCAGGGTGGGCG
>JBBIQE010000126.1:0-9482 GCA_037442485.1 Methylomirabilis sp. (SeqCode) | reverse complement strand
CTACAGCAACGCCTCCATGGCCTACCGAATCAGTTGGTTCAAGGAGGCCGGGGTCGCCAACGCCGAGGACGGCACCAAGCTCGATATGACCTGGGACGAGTACCACGCCGTCGCCAAGAAGCTGAAAGCGAAGGGGAAGCCGTTCGGCCAGGCCCTGGGCCACAGCACGGGGGACCCGCCGGGCTTCTGCTATCCCTACATGTGGTCCTACGGCGCGATGGAGCTGTCCAAGGACCAGAAGTCCATCGCCTTCAACAAGCCGCAGTTCGTCGAGGGCATGCGGAAGTTCATCGAGGCCTGGAAGGCCGGCTACGACGAGACCGGCACCTCCTGGGACGATAGCAACAACAACCGCGCCTACCTCTCCGAGCAGATCTCCTGCACCTTCAACGGCTCCAGCATCTACTTTGCGGCCAAGAAGGACAAGCCGGACATCGCCAAGGACACGCACCACATGCTCATCCCGAAGGGCCCGGCCGGCCGGTTCTACTGGCTGGAGACCCGGACCTGGGCCATCCTCAAGAACTCCAAGAACATCGCCGCCGCCAAGGAGTTCCTGAAGTGGTGGTTCCAGGACGAGCAGTACAACGCGTGGTGGCGGCTCCAGGAAGGCTACCACCTGCAGCACGTGAAGAAGCTCGCCAACGACCCGATGTGGTTCAAGGACCCGAAGATGGCGCCGTTCAAGGAGCAGCCCAAGTATGGCCTGAACACCGGCTACGCCGGGCCCCCGAACGAGAAGGCTGCCCTGGCCTGGTCCAAGTACATCGTGGTGGACACGTTCGCCAAGGCCGTCCAGTCCGGGGATGCCAAGGCGGCGATCGAGTGGGGCGCCGAACAGCTCAAGCGGGTCTACGGCGTCTAGGTCCGGCGCCCGGCGGGGTGCCGGTTCCGGGTGGGACGCAGAGGGCAGTCACGCCACATGGCGTGACTGCCCTCGCTTTGGAGGGTAGGGTGGGCCGGTCCAAGGCTGAGCTTAAGGGCGGCGCCGTGACCGCCAAGGGGCTCCTGGAGCGCGAGTCGAGCCTGGGGATCCTCCTCATGCTGCCGGGCGCGCTCCTGCTCATGGTTTTCATGGCCTACCCGTTCTTCCTGGGGATCTGGCTCTCGCTCACCGACAGCGGGATCGGCCGGCCGGGCCAGTACATCGGCCTGCGGAACTTCACTGACCTCCTGGACGACAGCATCTTTCTCCAGACCACCCGGAACACGTTCATCTACGCGCTGGTGACCGTGCCGTTCAAGGCCGCCCTGGGTCTGGGCCTGGCCCTGGTGCTGAACAACCGCATGCGGTTCAGCAATCCGGTGCGCGCGGCCGTGATGATGCCCTGGATCGTGCCCACGGCGCTGTCCACCCTCGGCTGGTTCATGATCTTCGACCCGGTGTTCAGCCCCCTCTCGTGGCTGCTGAAGCACTTCGGCCTGATCCGGCAGAACATCAACTTCCTGGGCGACCCGACGCTGGCCATCGTCTCGGTGATGATCGCCAACATCTGGCGGGGGACGCCCTTCTTCGGGGTCATCATCCTAGCCGGATTGCAGGCCGTGCCCGGGGAACTGCTCGAGGCGGCGGCCATAGATGGCGCGGGGATGTGGAAGCGCTTCCTGCACGTCACGGTGCCCCACGTCAAGGGCGTCGTCCTGATCGCGGGCTTGCTCTCCATCATCTGGACGTTCGCGGACTTCCAGTTGATCTACGTCCTCACCAAGGGCGGGCCGGCCAACCAAACCCACATCTTCGGGACGTACGCCTACCAGATCGGCCTGGCGGCGACCGAGATCGGCATGGGGGCCGCCATCGCCCTCTACATGTTCCCCATTCTCTCGGTGTTCGCCTTCCTGCTTCTGGTGTACCTGCGGCGGGAGGAATAGGGGATGGTCGGAAGTGAACGGCTGAGCAACCGGCTGCTGAACATCTACCTGCCGCTGGTGTTCTACATGGTCTTCCTGCTCTTCCCCTTCTACTGGATGACCATCGTCTCCTTCAAGCCGACCAACGACCTGTTCGAGATGGAATACAACCCCTTCTGGATTCAGCGGTTCACCCTGGAGAATTACCTCTACCTCTTCCAGCATACCGCCTTCCCGGAGTGGGTGAAGAACACCCTCATCGTCTCCGTCGTCTCCACCGCCCTGTCGCTCGGGTGCAGCATCTTCGCCGGCTATGCCCTGGCCCGGCTGCGGTTCCCCGGCAGCAACTTCCTGGGGATCGGGATCTTCCTGGCCTACCTCGTGCCGCCCACGCTCCTGTTCCTCCCCCTGGCCCAGGTCATCGCCAGGCTGGGCCTGTACAATACCTACTGGGCGCTCATCCTCACCTACCCCACGCAGCTCATCCCCTTCGCCTCCTGGCTCCTCATGGGCTACTTCCGCACCATCCCCAAGGAGATCGAGGAGAGCGCCATGGCGGACGGCTGCTCGCGCATGGCCATCCTGGTGCGGATCGTGCTGCCGCTCTCCGTCCCCGGCCTGCTCTCGGCCGGGATCTTCTGCTTCACCCTGTCCTGGAACGAGTTCCTCTACGCCCTGATCTTCATGTCCTCCGGTCCCATGAAGACCATCCCGGTCGGCGTCGTGAGCGACATGATCAAGGCCGACACCCTGTTCTGGGGCTCGCTCATGGCCTCGGCGGTCCTGGGCTCGGTCCCCATCGCCTTCCTGTACTCCTTCTTCGTGAAGCACTACGTCTCGGGGCTCACGGCCGGGGCGGTCAAGGGATAAAGGTGACTCGAACCCGCCACCGCGAACCTGGAGCGTCCGCATGACGCGTGAAATCCGCCGCTCCGTCTGCCCCCACGACTGCCCCTCGACGTGCGCGCTGGAGGTCGAGGTGTTCGACGGCCGCCGCATCGGGCGCGTGCGCGGGGCCAGGGCGAACGGCTATACGGCCGGGGTGATCTGCGCCAAGGTCGGGCGGTACGCCGAGCGGATCCATCACCCGGACCGGCTCACCCACCCGCTGCTGCGCCGCGGGCCGAAAGGGTCCGGGCAGTCTTGCCGGATCGGTTGGGACGAGGCCCTCGACCGGATCGCCGAGCGGTTCGCGAAGGCCGCGGCCCGCCTCGGCTCCGAGGCCGTGTGGCCATACTCCTACGCCGGCACCATGGGCCTGGTGATGCGGGACGGGATCAACCGGTTGCGCCACGTGATGCGCTACGCGCGCCAGAAAAAAACCATCTGCACCGCCTCGGCCGAGGCCGGCTGGATCGCCGGCAGCGGGCGGTTCGTCGGCCCCGATCCGCGGGAAATGGCGCGGGCGGATCTCATCGTCGTCTGGGGCGGGAACCCGGTGGCGACCCAGGTCAACGTGATGACCCACATCTCCCGCGCCCGGAAGGCGCGGGGGGCGAAGCTCGTCGTCGTGGACCCCTACCGGAGCGGCACGGCCGCGGTGGCGGACCTGCACCTCTGCCTGCGGCCCGGGACCGACGCGGCCCTCGCCTGCGCGGTGATGCACTGCGCCTTCCGGGATGGCCTGGCCGACCGGGCCTACCTTCGGGCCTATACCGATTTCCCGCCCGACCTGGAGGCCCACCTCGCCGCCCGGGGGCCGGCCTGGGCGGCCGCCATCACCGGCCTCTCGGTCGAGCAGATCGAGGCCTTCGCCCGGATCTACAACCCGACCAAGCGGGCCTACATCCGGCTCGGCTACGGGTTTACCCGGTCGCGCAACGGGTCGGCCGCCATGCACGCGGTGGCCTGCCTGCCCGCAGCGACCGGCGCCTGGCCCCACGAGGGCGGCGGCGCCTTCTGGAGCAACCGGGCCATCTACCACTGGGACAAGACGCTGATCGAGGGGCTGGACGCCCTCGACAGGAGCACGCGCGAGCTGGACATGTGCCGGATGGGCGCCGTACTCCTGGGGGATGCCGAGGCGCTCAAGGGCGGCCCGCCCATCGCCGCCATGCTGGTGCAGAACACCAACCCGGCCGTGGTGGCGCCCGATACCCACCGGGTGCTGGAGGGGCTTTCGCGGGAGGAGCTGTTTCTGGCCGTGCACGAGCAGTTCCTGACCGAGACGGCCCGGTATGCCGACGTGATCCTGCCCGCCACGATGTTCATGGAGCACGAGGACCTGTACCAGGCGGGCGGGCACACCCACATCCAGATCGGCCCCAAGCTGGTCGAGCCGCCGGGCGAGTGCCGGTCGAACCACGAGGTCCTGCAGGGCCTCGCTCGCCGGCTGGGGGCGAGGCATCCCGGCTTCGAGATGAGCGCGATGGAGTTGATC
Source organism: Methylomirabilis sp. (SeqCode) (assembly GCA_037442485.1). Classification (GTDB taxonomy): domain Bacteria; phylum Methylomirabilota; class Methylomirabilia; order Methylomirabilales; family 2-02-FULL-66-22; genus 2-02-FULL-66-22. Next base: position 5,251 of record JBBIQE010000126.1, on the reverse strand, counting down.
GACTGGACGCTCACGGCCTCCGGCTGGCCCGGCGCCAGGAGGGTGATGGAGCGGCGCTGGGTGGACGCCGCCCCGCCCTTTCGGGAGGCGCACTTCCTGGACGGATTCGGCACGCCGGACCGGAAGTTGCACTTCGCGCCCGACTGGTCACGGGTGGGACCCGACTGGCAGCGGATGCCCCATCTTCCCGACCATCTGGCGATCCTCGAGGAGGCGACGCCGGAGAAGCCCTTCCGCCTGATCAGCTCGCCGGCGCGCCAGTTCCTCAACACCACGTTCGCCGTGACGCCCACCGCGCGCGCCCGCGAGGGGCGGCCGACAGCCCTGGTTCATCCGGATGACGCCGACCGCCTCGGCCTCGCGGACGGCGCGCGCGTCATGCTCGGCAACGAGCGGGGGAGCGTCACCGTCCACCTCCGCCGATTCGACGGCCTCCGGCGGGGCACGGTCGTGGTCGAGGGCCTGTGGCCGAACCGCGACTTCGAGGGGGCATCGGGATCAACGCCCTTGTCGGCGACGACCCGATTCCGCCCCGCGGCGGCGGGGCCTTCCACGACTGCGCCGTGTGGCTGCGACCGGTTCCCTCCTGACCAGAGGCGGGACGGTCTGGACCGTTCAGGCCTCGCTCCGTCCGCCCTCCGGCCATCATGTTCCCCCCTCGGCCTGTGCACCTGAGGCCACGCCTGGCGCGCTCGCGGGTACAGGGGCGCGGGTGGCTGCACGAGGCTGGGCCCGGTCGAGGGAGGTGCCCAGGCCGATTCCCCTTGACTGTCCGCGGGACGATGGTACGTTTTCAGGCGAGGGTCTCGGCAGGCGTCCCAGCGGCCATGGGCGCCGTGGCAGGAGGCGGCCTCCCCCTGAGGGACGGGAGATGCTGGGATTCATGAAGGCGAGGCGGGCCTTCCGGGCCGAAGGCGGCGCCAGGGTGGCGCGGCTGCTCCACCACTGCGCGAAGCTGCTGACCGGGCGCGGCCAGGCGGTGAGTGTGTCGCTCGCCCGCGACATCTGGACGCTGTACGCCGCGCTGAACCGCCGAGAGCAGGTCGCGTTCTTCGTCGGCCTGCTGCAGGAGTTCTCGCCGGATCCCAAGCGGATCCTGGCCGCGGCCGAGCGGTACGCGGCCGAGCCCTCTGGGGAGACGCTGGAGGCGTTGAACCGGCTGGTGGAGTCGCCGCGCCAGGAGCTGCTCCGGCGCCTCAACCGCGCCCCCGGGGGCACGGCGGCGATCCTGCGGCTGCGCGAGCACCTCATGGCCGCGGCGCGGGAAGATCCGAAGCTGGCGATGGTGGATGTGGACCTCCGCCACCTCCTCACGTCCTGGTTCAATCCGGGCTTCCTGCAGGTCGTCCGGGTGGACTGGCGCACCCCGGCCTATCTGCTCGAGCGGATCATCGCCCACGAGGCGGTCCACGAGATCCGCGGCTGGGACGACCTGCGGCGGCGGCTGGAACGCGACCGGCGCTGCTTCGCCTTCTTCCACCCGGCACTGCCGGACGAGCCGCTGATCTTCGTCGAGGTCGCCCTGGTGGACGAGATGCCGAGCAGCATCGCCTCCCTGCTGGATGCGCCCCCGGCGCGGGGCGACCCGGGGCGGGCGAGGGTGGCGGTGCTCTATTCCATCAACAACTGCCAGCCGGGGCTGCGCGGCGTCTCCCTCGGCAACTTCCTGGTCAAGCAGGTGGCGGAGCTTCTGGCCGCGGAGCTGCCCCGGCTCCGGCGCATCTGCACCCTCTCCCCGATCCCGGGCTTCAGCGCGTGGCTCCTGACCCATCTCGGTACGCAGGTCGGCGCCCGGCCGCAGCCCCTGAGCGAGGTCCTGCACGTGGTGGCCCGGGACCTCGGGCGGGACCTGTCGCGGCTTGCGCCCGACCCCTCCCAGGCGCGCGAGCGCCTGGAGCCGCTCAAGCGGCCGCTCCTGGCGCTGTGCGCCACGTATCTGCTCAGCCCGGCGCCGGAGGGGGAGGCGGTGCAGGATCCGGTGGCGCGCTTCCACCTGAACAACGGCGCGCGGCTCGAGCGGATCAACTGGGCGGCCGACCTGTCCCGGCGCGGCCTGCAGCAGTCCCTGGGCATGATGGTGAACTACCTCTACGACCCGCGCGCGATCGAGGCGAACCACGACCGGTACCTCCAAGGGCGCATCGTGGCGTCGCGGCAGGTCACCTCCCTCGCCCTGGAGCGGTGATCCGTGCAGGCCGCCCTGGCCGGCCGCCCCCGGTTCCCCAAATCTCCCGCTGAACCCGGGCGCCTTGCCGGGTCCATGACCCCCGGGTGTGCAAGAACCCCGGCCGTGCGCGTGAGGCGGACCGGCGAGTATGGCAATTGGCTGTTGACAGCGGGAACCGGTCTGCTACAGTCCGCCCCGGTAGGATCGGATCCTGCGCACCCATGGGGGAGGCGAGAATGATTCGCAGGCGTGTCGCAGCGCTCGGCCTGGCCCTGGCCCTGCTGTCCTCGGGCTGCGCCCTCTTCCTGCTCGGCGCCGGCGGGGCGGGGGGCTACCTCATCCGGAAGGGAGAGGAACAGGGGAGTTCGGGGACGACCAAGAAGGGCGCGTCGGAGTCCCAGAGCAAGTCTTCATCCGGGCCGGCCGGCGGCACGAAGGGCACCGCCTCCTCCTCGGACTAGGAAGTCTGTCATGCGTCTGCCAACCGTTCTGCTCGTGACGCTCGCGCTCCTCTGCAGTCTGGCAGGCTGCGCCACGTTCCGGGGGATGGGCGAGGACCTCAAGAATCTCGGCAAGGGGATCGAGAGCACGGTCTCGAAGTAGCCCCGACCGGGCTCCCCCTGGCCGTCCCGACCGTTTGTGACGTTCCGCACCCCGCCCCGGGCTCGTCCTGGACACGACACCCCGGTCGCGCCAGCGTGTCCGCGGGAAGGAGACCATCCGCACGCATGGCGGAGGCGGGAAGGATGCCCACCGATTGGGCCGCCCTCTGGCGGGCGCTGGCCTCGCGCGATCTCATGGCCGGCGCCGAGGGCGAAGCGCGGATGATCGCGCGCTGGCGGAGGGTGGCCCGCCAGCTCGACGCGGGAGAGCGACACCTCGCGGATCCGCTCCTGGACTTCCTCCTCGGGCGCCTGACGCCGGCGATGACGGTGCTGGACATCGGGGCGGGCATCGGCCGCTGGGGCCTGCCCGTGGCCGAACGGGTCCGCCACGTCACCGCCGTGGAGCCGGCCGCCGGCATGCGCCAGGTGCTCATGGAGCGGGCGGCCGCGCACGGCATCACCAACCTGAAGGTCGTGGCGGTTCCGGGGATGCAGCCGAGGTGCCGCCCCACGACGTGGCCATCGCCGCCCACGCCACCTACACCAGCGGGGATCTACTCGCCTTCGTCCGGAAGATGGAGGCCCACGCCCGCCGCACCTGCGACCTGGCCCTGCGGGTCCCCGCCCACGACGGGGCCATCGGGAAACTCTCGCAGCGGCTGCACGGGCGGTGGCACGACAGTCCCAACTTCCTCGTGGGCTACAACCTGCTGCTCTCGGCCGGATTCTACGCCAGCGTCCTGATGGAGCGGGGGCCGGCGCGCCGGTGGAGCGATCCCTCCCTGGAGGATGCCGTGGCGCGGGCCAGACGCCACCTGCACCTGCCGGAGGCCTCGCACGACGCCCTCATCCGCGAGGTCCTGTCCCGCCGCCTGCAGTTCGCGGACGGCGCCTACCGCTGGCCCGACCACATGCGCTCCGCCCTGATCTGGTGGGACAGGCCCTGAGGGAAGATTCCGAACCGAAAATACCAACCGCCAAGGCGCCGAGACCGCGAAGGCAGAAATGGCCTTCGAGGGGAAAGAACGGAACTTCCGAACGCCCCCCAAGGTGATCTTCGCCTCTTCGATCGGGAGTGCGACCATCGCATCCTTGGCGTCATGGCGGTTCAAGGCTTTCGGACCAGGGTTCAGCCCGCGCTCTTCTCCCGGCGGCTCACACGGGGAGAGTCGATCGCCGGGACTCGCCGGGGATTGGGCCGGCACGACGTCGCGCGTGATCGGTTCGGCGGCCCGGAGGACCGTGAGGGTCGAGCGCACACCCACCCGCTGGTCAATCAGCGGCTTGTGGAGGTCCTCAATGCCCGCCACAGGCGGCGGGCCAAACCCGACGATGATGTCGCCCTTCGCAGGGCCGGCGCGCCCTGCGGGGCTCCCGGCCTCGACGGAGACGACGAGGACCCCGGCCTCGCCCGGAAGTTGATAATGAGCCGGCCCGACTGAGCGTGGAGGGACCGCCCGAGGGCGCGAACCACGCCCGCCGTGACGCTGTGCTGGGTTCATGCGCCGCGTCGGGTGGCCGGGCTTGGCCGGACATTCGGGTTTGAATGGCGGGCTGGACTCTGGTGAGACAGGACGGGCCTCGCTTGGCATGGCGCGGCCCGGCGTGGACGGTTGCCTGTGGGATGCAGATACCGCGGGGTCCGTGATCCCCCTGGCTCACCTCCGATCGGGTGCCGTGCTGTTCGCCCTCAGCGGCCTCACGCACGGGCCCCGCGGCACTGGCGCAGTGACGGCGCCAGGTATGGCGTCCGCCTAATCCTCCATCCACTCCTTCTTCCAATGCCCCGGCGGGATCTTTCCTTGCTTTTCCAACCCTGGCGGCAGCTTCTTGTGGAACCGGCCGGGGGGGAGCTTGGCCAGGACCGCAGGATGCGACTGTACGACGACCCAGGGGCCGGTGTATGCCCGCGCGCTGTACCAGACGCCTCCGTACCGGTAGTAGTACAGGCCGTTGGTGTAGACGATGTCATGGCCTTCCAGGACATACACGCCCCACTGGGGGACCCAGATGAGCCGGGGGGAAGGGACGACCACGGGCGGGGGCGTCACGACGGCGACCGGGGGAGGCGGAGGGGGCGCCGCGGCCATCGGTGGAGCCGGCGGCGGGGCCGGCGCGGCCTGCCGCTCTTCGTTCGCCTGCATCGCATCCCCGATCAGGGTGCCGCTCAGGGCACCCACCCCCGCCCCGATGAGCGCCCCGGTCCCGGTGTGCCCCGTCGTGCTGCCGATGGCGGCCCCCGCGCCCGCCCCGATGGCCCCACCGGCCAGCGCGCCCTTCTCCCGGGTGGAGAGCGGGGTCGCGCACCCCGTCAGGACGACCGCAAGGGCAATGGCGATCACGGCTCGCATTCGGATCATGACCCTAGCCTCCATGAGAGAAGGTCCGGACCCTTCGCAACGGCGACCGTTCCCGGGGGAGCATCCTGGTCCGTCAAGCCACCCCTGCCTTCTTTGGCATCCATCAAGCCTCCTCGAGA
>JBBIQE010000125.1:0-9494 GCA_037442485.1 Methylomirabilis sp. (SeqCode) | reverse complement strand
GGCCCGACCTCGCCTTCACCCTGGTGGAGGCCTCGCGCAAGAAGGCGAGCTTCCTGCGGCACGTCGCCCGCCGGCTGGAGCTGGCGGGGGTGCGGGTGATCCAGCGGCGCGCCGAGGAGCTGGCCACCGACCCGGCCGAGCGCGGCGCCTACGACCTGGCCCTCGCGCGCGCGGTGGCCCCGCCGCCCGAGGTGGGCCGCCTGGTGCGACCATTCCTCCGTCCCGGGGGGCTCTTCCTCCTCCAAGCCGGCCCGGAGGCCCCGGGCCCGGGAGGACCCCAGGGGGGGCCGGGGCGGCAGTTCGAGCTGGTCCGGACGTTCGCCCTCCCCCCCGCCCTGGGCCGGCCGGGGCGCCAGGTGTTGGCCTTCCGGCGCACCACCTGATCGCCCGGGCATGTTTCACGTGAAACACGGAACCCCCTTGGCCGGCCCCGCTCGGGTATGCTATGGTGCGCTGACAAGCATCCCGGCAGGAGGGCGGACGTGGCCAAGATCATGGCGGTGGCCAACCAGAAGGGGGGCGTGGGCAAGACCACCACGGCCGTGAACCTGGCTGCCTGCCTGGCTGCAGCCGAGCGGCCCACGCTCCTGGTGGATGCGGATCCCCAGGCCAACGCCACCACGGGCGTGGGGGTGGAGGGCGCGGCGGTCAAGGTCCACACGTACCACCTGCTCCTGGGAACGGCCCGGGCCGCCGAGGCGGCCCTGCCGACGGCCCTGCCGGCGCTGCAGGTGATCCCGGCCCGGCGGGAGCTGATCGGGGCCGAGGTGGAGCTGGTGGATCTTCCGGATCGGGAGCAGCGCCTCCGCCGGGCCCTGGAGCCGATCGCGTCCCGCTACGACTACATCCTGATTGACTGCCCCCCCTCGCTGGGGTTCCTGACGCTGAACGCGCTGGTGGCGGCCGACTCGGTGCTGATCCCGCTGCAGTGCGAGTACTATGCCCTGGAGGGGCTCGGCCAGATCCTGGACACGATTCGCCTCACCCGCGAGGCCCTGAATCCCCGCCTGGAGGTGGAGGGGATACTGCTCACCATGTACGATGGCCGGGTGAATCTGGCCGGGCAGGTGGCCCAGGAGGTTCGGCAACACTTCCCGGATCGGGTCTTCCGCACGGTCATCCCCCGGAACGTGAGGCTGAGCGAGGCGCCCAGCCACGGCCGACCGGTCATCCTGTACGACATCCGCTGCCCGGGCGCCGAGGGGTACCTGCAACTGGCGCGGGAGGTGATTGATGGTGCAAAAGCGCGGGCTCGGTAGGGGGCTGTCGGCCCTGATCCCCGGGGCCGAGGGGCCCGGATCGGCCGCCCTCGAGATCCCCCTGGCCGAGCTGGAAAGCAACCCGCTCCAGCCGCGGCGGCACTTCCAGCCGGCCGCCCTGGAAGAGCTGGCTGCCACCATCCGGGCACACGGGGTGCTCACCCCTGTGGTCGTCCGCCGAACGGCTCGCGGATACCAGATCGTGGCCGGCGAGCGCCGGGTCCGGGCGGCGCGGCTGGCCGGGCTCACGCGAATTCCGGCCATCGTCAAAGAGGCCAGCAACGCCCAGGCGCTGGAGATGGCCCTGGTGGAGAACCTGCAGCGGGAGGACCTGAACCCGGTGGAGGCGGCCGAGGCGTACCGGCGGCTGATCGAGGAGTTTGGGCTCACCCAGGAGGACGTGGCGGCACGGCTGGGGCGGGACCGCTCCTCGGTGGCCAATGCCTTGCGCCTGCTCAGGCTCCCCCGGCGGCTCCGCGAGGACCTGGCGGCCGGCACCCTGACGGAGGGCCACGCCCGGGCGCTGCTCGGCCTGGAGAAGGCGGCGGATCAGCTCAGGGCACGGGACCTGATCGTGAAGCGGGGACTCACCGTCCGGGCCACGGAGGCGCTGGTGCGCCGGCTGCGCCGGGGGCCCCGCGGCCCCGGTGGGCGCCCGGCCGGCAGCGACCCAAACCTGCAGGCCCTGGAGGACCAGTTGCGGGTGGCCCTGGGGACCAAAGTCCGCATCGTGCGGGACGGCAGGGGAGGCACCGTACAGGTGAGCTTCTTCTCGGACGAGGACCTGACGCGCCTCGTCGAGATCATGGCGGGGCCGCGCTGACCATGCAGCTCAGAATTCGGACCTCGGCCCGCTTCCCCCTGGAGGGCGTGGACTGGCCGCGCAAGCTCCTGCTGGGGGGGGCCACCGGACTGCTGCTGGAACTCTTGTTCGTGGGGCTGGCCTACCTCGCTTCCGAGGAGGCGGCCTTCGGCATCGCGCCGCTCGTCGTGGGCCTGAACTTCCCCGCGCTCGGCTACATCCTTCGGGTCTACCGCGGGACGCTCCTCTGGGAGGTGGGGGCGCTGCCCGAGTGGGAGAACTGGCCGGCCCTCCTCAGGAGCGGGCTGGCCGTGCTCGCGGTAGGCCTCCCCTACGGGGTCATCCCCCTGCTCCTGCTCCTGCTGGGGCTGGGCCTGCTCGTCAAGGGGGGAATGCTGCTCTTCCTGGGGATGGTCTTCATGCTGCTCGGGGTCCTGGCCGGGGTGTTCATGCTCTTCTTCCTGCCCATGGCCCTGGCGCGCTACCTGGTGCAGGGGCGGATCGAGGCGGCCTTTCATCCGGGCATCCTGTGGGAGGGGATCAATGCGGTCCTGGCGGAGTATGTGGCGGCCTACCTGCTGTGCATCGGCTCCTTCATCCTGGCCGCCCTGGTCGCCGCCGTCCCCTACATCGGCTCCCTCGTGGTGTGGCCGTTTCTCTGGTTCTACCTGATGCTGGTGCAGGCCCGGCTGTTCGGCGAGGTCTGCGCCAAGGCGGCCTAACCGCCCGGTCCGGTGGCCGGGGTTCCCGGAGGGATCATGGCGAGCACGGCGGAGGCGATGGCGGCGTTTCTCACCGAGCGCGGCGTCCGGCGAATCTACGGCGTGCCGGGCGGGGAGAGCAGCCTGGACATCATCGAGGCCTGCCGGCAGCGCGGAATCCAGTTCCTCCTGACCAACCAGGAATCGAGCGCGGCCCTCATGGCCGGGACCGAAGGGGAGCTGGCCGGCCGGCCGGGAATCTGCCTGGTGGCCCACGGTCCCGGGGTGGCGGGGGTCGTCCGGGGGGTGGCGCATGCCTGCCTGCACCGGGAGCCCCTCCTCCTGCTCACGGGTCGTCCGTCGCGGGCGAGCCTGCGCCTGGTCGCCGGGCAGGGGCTGGATCACCCCCGGATTCTCGGCGCGGTCGTCAAGGCAGCCGCGACCATCACAGCGCCCCGGGCCGAGCGGCTGCTCTCCTGGGCCTGGGGAGAGGCCCTGACGCCGCCTTCGGGTCCGGTCCACCTGGACGTGCCGGCGGACCAGGCGCTCAGGCCGGCTCGCCGGCACGGTCGCCTTCCTCGCGGGGAGCGGCTCCCCTCGCCCTCGCCGAGCGCCATCCGCGCCGGGGCACGCCTCCTCGCCCGGCAGGGGCGCATCGTTGTCATTGCCGGCCTGGGGTGCCGGCGGCCGGGGCTCCACCGCGCGCTCCAGGAGGTGGTGGAGCACCTGGGGGCGCCGCTCTTCACCACGCACCGGGCCAAGGGAACCCTTCCGGAGGACCACCCGCTGGTGGCGGGCGTCTTCTCGGGCGGGCGGCTCGAGCAGGATCTGCTCGCCAAGGCGGAGGGGATCCTGGCGGTGGGGCTGGACCCGGTGGAGCTCTTGCCGCGGCCCTGGCGGGCGGACCTTCCCGTGGTGGCGCTCCAGGAGTACCGGGCGAGTCCGCGGCCCTACGAGGCGACCTGCGAGGTGGTGGCCGACCTGGCCGCGTCCCTGGAGGCCCTGCGGGAGGCGCTGCCGCCCGGGGGTGGCTGGGGGCTGGCGGAGTGGGCGGCCAAGGGGAGCCAGTTCAAGGCTGCGGCCCGGCTGGCCCTGGCGCAGGCCAGCGAGGGGCGCGGGAAGCTTGGTGTGGCGCCGCACCGGGTGGTGGAGATCGCGCGGGAAATCTTCCCCCGCGAGACGGTGGTGAGCGTGGATTCGGGCGCCCACGCGTTTGTCACCGCCGCCTTCTGGGACGCCTACGAGCCCCGGGGATACCTCTGTAGCAGCGGACTCGATCTTCTGGGCTACGCCCTCCCGGCCGCCATCGCGGCCAAGCTCGCCCACCCGGAGCGGCCGGTCCTGGCCTTCCTGGGCGACGGGGGATTTCTCCGCAGCGTTCCCGACCTGGCGACCGCGGCGCGCGAGCGACTGCCGCTGGTGGGCGTCATCTTCGTGGACGGGGCCCTCGGCCTCAGCCGGATCCGGCAGGAGCAGAAACGGTATGCGCCGGCCGGGGTCTCACTGGGGGCCATGGATGTTCCGAAGCTGGCGGAGGGCTTCGGGGCGCTGGGCATCGCGGTCGAGGACGAGGCGGGCCTCCGATCCGCCCTCACGGATGCCCGCGCCACCACCCAGCCGGCCATGATCGCGGTGCGGGTCCGCCCCACGGGCTATCGCCGGATGCTGGAGATCCTCCAGGGGAAGGCGGGAGGCTGAAGGTGGCCAGCGGGATGACCCGCGCCCTGGCCGAGTTCGCGGCCCGTCTTCCGGGCTCCGGGATTTCCGAGTCGGCGCGGGAGGCGGCCAGCCGCTCGCTTGTGGACACGCTGGCCTGCGCCGTGGCGGGCCTCCGGGAAGGGTCGAGTCGCACGCTCCTTCAGGTCGTGGACCAGGAGGCGGCGGCCGGCCCCTGCACGGCCATCGGGCTGGCGAGGAAAATCACGCCGCGCGAGGCCGCCCTCGTGAACGGCTGCCTGGCCCGCGCCCTGGACTTCGACGACACGCATGATCTGGCCGTCCTGCACCCCGGGGTGGCCGTCATCCCCGGCGGCCCTGGCCGTGGCGGAGAGCGTGGGGGCCGATGGTCACGCCCTGCTCGATGCCATCATCGTGGGCTACGACGTCCAGGTCCGCGTGGCCCTGGCGGCCATCAGGGGGCCCGGCCGCACTGGGTGGCACTACACCTCCGCCTGCGGGGTCTTCGGCGCCGCCGCCGCGGCCGGACGATTGCTCGGGCTCGACCCCGACCGGATGGCCGGCGCCTTCGGCGTGGCCCTCTCCCAGGCCTCGGGGACGCTGCAGTCGGAACACGACGGCACCTGGGCCAAGCGGCTGCAGCCCGGCCTGGCGGCCTCGGCGGGAATCCTGGCGGCGCGCCTGGCGGCCCGGGACTTTCGGGGGCGCAGGAGGCGCTGGAGGGCCGGTTCGGGTTCTTCCGGGTCTACCTGCGGGAGTACGACCCGGCGCCGGTCCTCGCCTCCCTGGGCCGCTCCTTCGAGGTCGAGCGCACCAGCCTGAAGCCCTTTCCCACCTGTCGCTTCACCGACGCGCCGATTGCCGCCCTCCAGGAGATTCTGGCCAGGGGGGCACTGCCGCCCTCCGGGATCGAGCGGATCGAGGCCCGCGTCACGAGCGCTGCGTATGCCGAGGTCTGCGAGCCACTCCGCGAGAAGGTCCGGCCCGCAAGCCCCGTCCACGCCCAGTTCAGCCTGCCCTACGCCCTCGCCTGCGTGGCCGATCACGGGACGGTGGGCCTGGCCGATTTGACCGAGGAGGGCCTCCAGCGGGAGGCGGTTCTCGCCCTGGCCGAGCGCGTGCACTGCGTGAGGGACCGGGGCCTGGAGGCGAAGTGGGGCGAAAGAATCGGCGAGGCCGAGGTGCGCCTCTGGATGCGGGACGGGGCGGGCGTGACTGGGCGGGCACTGCCCCCGGGCGGACCGGAGCGGCCAATGCCGGATGCCGACCTCACGGCCAAGGTGAAGATGTGCCTCGACTGGGGCGGATCAGGACTGGATCCGACCCGATTGATAGAGGCGGTTAACGCTCTGCGTTATACGGGGACTACCCATTCGCTCCGTGAAATCCTCGCCCCCGGGTGGCCGTCCTCCACGGCCTGATCCAGCGCCGCACGGGCCGGATACTCCCTCATTCCTCCGCGATCTCCCAGGCCCCGGGCTCCCACCGCTCGGGGGAGCGCCAGAGACCGGAGAGGATCAGCTCCCGGATGAAGATCAGTTCCTTGGGCAGCCGATCGTAGAGCTTGATCAGCAGCTCCTCGTGGGAGATGAGCTCGTTGACCCAGGCGTCGCGATCCACGGCCATCAATTCCTGAAAGCGCTCTGGCGGGAAGTCCTCGAGGCCCCGCCAGTCCAGGTCCTCGTACCGGGGCTTCCAGCCTAGCGGGCTCTCGATGGCCGCGGCCCGTCCATTGGCGCGATCCACGATCCACTTCAGGACGCGCATGTTCTCGGAATAGCCGGGCCAGAGGAAGGTTCCGTCCTGACCGGTGCGGAACCAGTTGACCCCGAAGATGGGCGGCGGACTGGAGAGCATCCGGCCGATGCGCAGCCAGTGATTGAAGTACGAGGCCATGTGATACCCGCAGAAGGGGAGCATGGCAAAGGGATCGCGCCGGACCTGCCCGACCTTCCCGGCGGCCGCGGCCGTTGTCTCCGAGCCCAGGGTGGCCGCCAGGTACACCCCGTAGTTCCAGTTGAAGGCCTGGAAGACCAGCGGCACGACCGAGGTCCGCCGGCCGCCAAAGATGAAGGCCTTGATCGGAACCCCCTGGGGATTCTCCCACTCGGGGTCAATGCAGGGGCACTGCCGGGCCGGCGCCGTGAACCGGGCGTTCGGGTGGGCCGCCGGCCGGCCGCAGCCGGGCGTCCAGGCCTGGCCCTGCCAGTCCAGCAGCTCGGGCGGCGGGACCTCCGTCAGGCCCTCCCACCACACGTCCCCGTCGGGCGTCAGGGCGACGTTGGTGAAGATGCAGTTCCGGGCGAGGGCCGCCATGGCGTTGGGATTCGTCCGCTCCGAGGTGCCGGGCGCCACGCCGAAAAAGCCGGTCTCGGGATTGATGGCGTACAACTGCCCGTCGGCGCCCTGCCGGAGCCAGGCGATGTCATCGCCCACGGTGGTGATCTTCCAACCCCGGAAGGCCGGGGGCGGGACCATCATGGCGAAGCTGGTCTTGCCGCAGGCGCTGGGGAAGGCGGCCGCCACGTAGGTCTTCTCGCCCTGGGGAGAGGTCACCCCCAGGATGAGCATGTGCTCGGCCAACCAGCCCTGGTCGTGGGCCAGGTTCGACGCGATCCGGAGGGCAAAGCACTTCTTGCCGAGCAGGGCGTTGCCCCCGTAGCCGCTGCCGAAGGACCAGATGGAACGCTCCTCGGGGAAATGGACGATGTACTTGTGATCCCGATTGCAGGGCCAGGGGACGTCCGGCTGGCCGGGGCCAAGCGGCATCCCCACCGAGTGTAGGCAGGGCACGAAGGGGCCGTCGCCCAGGGCCGCCAAGACCGCGGCGCCCATCCGCGTCATGATCCGCATGTTCACCACCACGTAGGGCGAATCGGTGAGCTGCACCCCGATGCGCGCCATGGGCGAGCCGATGGGTCCCAGGCTGAAGGGCACGACATACATGGTGCGCCCGCGCATGGCCCCGTCGAACAGAGCGCAGAGGGTCGCCCGCATCTCCTTGGGGTCCACCCAGTTGTTGGTGGGTCCGGCGTCCACTTTGCGGAGGCTGCACACGAAGGTCCGCTCCTCCATGCGGGCGACATCGCCCGGATCCGACCGGGCCAGGTAGCTGTTGGGCCGCCGCTCCGGGTTCAGCCGGATGAAGGTCCCGGATCGGACCAGCCGGTCGCACAGCGCGTCGTATTCCGCCGCCGAGCCATCGCACCAGTGGACGGTGGCCGGCCGGCAGAGCGCCGCCATCTCCTGCACCCAGCCCCGCAGCCTCTCGTTTCGCACAGACGCCGGGATGTCCATGACCGCCCCCCATCGGCAACCGACCGGATCGCGGCAGAATTGCCGAGGCGCCCGCCGCAGCGCGGGCGAGTCCTCGGCAGGTGGAGGCGCACCTTAACAGGTTGGCCCGGGGGCGGTCAAGGGGCACGTCCACCCCTTTCGCCTTTTGCCCTTGACAAGCCGAATCCCCCTGGTAGTAGCATACGCGGCGCACGGGCCAGGTCGCCGGCCGGACCGATGCGACGCCTGGCAGCCGACGGCGGAGGGGGCCGCGGGGTCCGTGCCCGCCCCCCCAACGAGGAGGCACGACGAGAGGAGGAGGAATCATGGGCAAGCGGAGTCTGCGGTGGTGGCGCGCCCCCTGGATCGCCGCCCTGTGCGTGGCCGTGCTGCTGCTCGGCCCAGGGCTGGCGGGAGTGGCCTCGGCAGGGGAGAAGCTGGTGGTCTGGTGGAACAAGGGCTACTACCCCGAAGAAGACGCAGCGATGCAGAAGATCGTGAAGGAGTTCGAGGCGCAGAAGAAGGTCGAGGTGGAGCTCTCCTTCACGGCCCAGGAGGACTTGCAGAAGAAGATCGTGGCGGCCCTCATCGCCCGGCGCGTGCCGGACGTGGCCTTCGGATTCTTCAGCGACTGGGAGGTGGTGCCACAGTACGGCTGGACCGGCCAGCTCGCGGACGTGTCCGGCTTCATCAAGGAGCTGCTGCCCCGGTACAACCAGAAGATGCTCAACGTGGCCTACGTCTTCAACGCCAAGACCAAGAAGCGGGCCTACTACGGGATTCCCATCGAGGCCCAGACCATGCACATCCACTACTGGCGGGATCTGCTGAAAGAGGCCGGGATGGAGGATGATCCGGCCAAGATCCCGATGAAATGGGACGAGTACTGGAACTACTGGAAGAGGGCCCAGGATGCCCTGCGGAAGAAAGATCCGGCCAAGTACGGCAAGCTGTACGGGATCGGGATGACCGAGTCCACGCGGGCCACCGACACCCTGTACAACTTCGAGATGGCCCTGCTGTCCTTCAACGGGGAATGGCTGGACGAGAACGGCAAGGTCGTCGCGGACCAGCCCAAGAACCGCGAGGCCATCATCCAGACCATCAAGTGGTTCGGGGATCTCTTCACCTCGGGCTATGTGCCCCCCGACGCCACCAACTGGTCGGACGGCGACAACAACGCTGGCTTCCACAGCAAGAGCATCGTCATGACGCCCAACCCATCCCTCTCCATCCCGGCGGCACAGCTCTTCAACAAGGATGACCCGGAAAAGGTGAACTACTATCAAAGGGTCGCCACCATCGAGTGGCCGAACGGGCCGGACGGCAAGCAGGCCCGCTACCTGACCGCCGTGAAGACGGTGGTGATCCCGGTGGACAGCAAGAACCAGAAGCTGGCCCTGGACTTCATGCGCTTCGTGCTGGAGCCGAAGCGGTTCCTGGAGTACATCAAGGCCGCCAATGGCCGCTGGTTCCCGGCTTTCACGGACGTCTCCTCCGATCCCTTCTTCCGCACCGGCGTCCGCGGCCCCAAGGGGGAGAAGGATCCCAACGTCCCGGTGGCCACGACCATCTTCCTGGAGCGCGACAACCGGGTCTTCTATAACTGGAGGCACCCCGCCACCTCGCAGGTGTACAGCGAGAACGTCTGGGGCAAAGCCATGTCGCGGGTGGCCATTGACAAGTGGACGCCGGAGAAGGCCGCCGACGAGGCCATCGGCCGGATCAAGACCATCTTCCAACAGTACAAGTAGGGCAGGGCAGGACCGTGGCGGGCCC
>JBBIQE010000124.1:0-9554 GCA_037442485.1 Methylomirabilis sp. (SeqCode) | reverse complement strand
GCCGGGGGGAGCTTCCGCGCGGCGGGCGAGATCCGGCGGGACGGCGAGCGGTGGGTCCTGGGGCTCACCTTCCAGGAGGAGGGGGGGCGGGCCGAGCAGCTCCTCCAGGGGCTCCAGAGCGGGAAGGGGCAGGTGACGGGCGCCCTCAGCCTGGGGGGGGTTCTGACGAGCCAGGGGGAGGAGACGGCCGACTTCTGGCGGAACTTGGGGGGCGACCTCAAGCTCGTCCTGCGGGACGGGCGCATCGGGCGCTACACCCTCATGGCCAAGCTGCTGGCGCTACTCAACATGGTGCAGCTCCTGGATCTCAAGGGGCCGGAACTGACCGCCGAGGGCATGCCCTACCAGCAGCTCACGGCCGACATCACCATTGCCCGCGGCATCGCCCGGACGGAGAACCTGGTCCTCGACAGCCGCGCCATGAAGGTGAACGCCGTCGGGGAGGTGAACCTGGTGGAGGACAGCGTGGACGCCACCGTGGCCGTCAAGCCGTTCCAGAACGTGGACCGCATCCTCAGCAAGATCCCGCTGGCGGGGTGGCTGCTCACCGGCAAGGAGGAGAGCCTGGTCGTGGCCTACTACCGGGTGACCGGCCCCCTGAGCGATCCCCAGGTCACGCCCATTCCGCTCAAGTCCGTCGGGCGGAACCTGTTCGGCATCTTCCGGAACCTGCTCCAGATCCCCGAGGCCCTCACTGGGCCGTTCGAGGAGCTGCCGCCGCAACGGCCCAAGCAGGAGGAGGGTGAGCGGCGGTGAGGGCCGGCGCCAGCGCGGGCCGGCGCCGCCGCGCAGAGGGGGTGCGCCATCCATGCCTGACGTGGTGCAGGCGATTGGCCACTGGGGCTACCTGGCCATCTTCGTCCTCGTCGTCCTCGGCAACATGGGCGTGCCCCTGCCCGAGGAGACGGTCCTCCTCCTGGCCGGGTACATGGTCTGGCAGGGCGACCTCCGGCTGCCGCTGGTCCTCGCCGTCGGCATCGTCAGCGCGGTGGTGGGCGACAACCTCGGCTACTGGATCGGCCGGCGCTACGGGCAGGGGGCCATCGAGCGGTACGCGCGGCTTATCCTGGGGCATCCGGAGCGGCTGGGATCCATGCGGGCCTTCGTGGCCAAGTACGGGCCCCTGGGGGTGTTCGTCGCGCGGTTCCTGCCGGGGCTGCGCTTCACGGCCGGTCCCCTGGCGGGCGCCGCGGGCCTCGGGCCCCTCCGCTTTTTCCTGGCGAACGTCCTGGGGGCGTCCCTGTACGTGCCAGTGGGGGTCGGCCTCGGCTATGCCGTGGGATTCGGCCTGGGCGAGTATGTGGCCCGGCTCGAGCGGGTGGCAGGAGAGATCGAGCACCTCGTCCTGCTGATCGCCGTCCTCGGGGCCCTCACCCTCATGGGGTGGCGGGCCCTCCGGGCCGCCCGCCGCCGCCGGCATCCCTGAGCCCCCCGCTCCGCGAAAGGGGGACCCGGCCGTTTCTTCGCTGTCAAGGTACATCCCTCCTCTCGACGTCTGGGCGTCGCGCGCTCGGTTCCGGCTCGCGTCCCGGGGGGCTCCCCCAGTGGGGGTGCCTCCGCGCTCCATCGTAGTGGTGCTATGCAGCGGCGTCGCTGTCCGACGCCGTCAAGCGGCCTAGTCCGAGCGGCGGAAGCGGGGGAGGCGCGCCTCTGTCCCGCCCGAGGTCCCCGCACGGGGCCTCCACGTTGTAGGCGCGCGCTGCCCCCCCGAGTCGCGAGTGCAGCTTGTCCCAGCCCGCCGCCGGCTACGCGGGCCCCCGGCCGAGGCGGGCGGGGGCATAGGGCCGCTCGCTCCGCCAGACGCCCCAGACGAGCCGGAGGAGCTTCGCCGCGAGCTCCACGGTGGCCTTGAGGCCGGCGTGGGGATCCCCGGCCCGCTTCGCCTTCAGGGCCGCGAGGCGGGCCCGGCCGCCCGCAGCGGGAGATCCGGGCCGTCTCCTGGAACTGGCCCGAGGCCACCCAGAGGATATCCAGCCCCGCGAGCTTCCGGAGCTGGCTGAACTTCGTGTACCAGGCGATGTCCCCGATCTCGGCGAGCAGGATTGCCGCCAGGGTCGGCCCGATCCCGGGGATCGTGAGGAGCAGCCGGTACGCCGGGAGGAGAGCCGCCACGGCCGTGAGGGCGTCGGTGATCTGCCCGATCCGCGCCCGGGCGCAGACGAGCCGGGCGGCGAGATCGGTCAGCTCGAAGGCCAGGGCGGGCGGGCGGCCGCCCCGTCCGGGAGCCCCCGCCGCTGCGCCGCCGGCAGGAGGAGTTGGAGGGGGGCCGGGAGGGCCGCGACGAGGGCGGGCGCCAGGGCCTCCCCGGCGGGGCCCAGGACCGGGAGGGGGGTCACCCGGAAGCGGGCCTTGCAGGCGGCGAGCTCGGTCCGGGCCCGGCGGAGGAGCCGGACGAGCCGGCGGAGCGCGGCGAGCGGCGCCTCGGGGAGCGAGTAGAAGCACACGTGGCCCTGCTCCAGGAGGGCGCCGAGATTGTGGGCGTCCTTCGGGTCGCTCTTCCCCCAGGTCCCGTCCAGGGCGCGGCGGTGGAAGTGCGCCACCTGGGGGGCGACGAGGACGACGTCCGCCCCGCGCCGCTCCAGGAAGGCCGCCAGCGCCTGGTGGTAGGTCCCGGTGGGCTCCCCCGCGCAGACGATCTCGGTGGCGCCCGTCGCCTGCCGGCGCCGCTCGAGGTGCGCCCAGAAGCTGGCGAGGCCGGCCCCGGTATTGGGGATGTCCAGGCGCCGGTCCAGGATCCGCGTGTGGGCGAGGCGCACCTGGGCCACGTGGCGCGCCTTCGCGACGTCGATCCCGACCAGGAGGCGGTCCCGCCGGGTGCGGAGGTCCGCCTTCAGCGCCCGAAACCGCTTGACACGGAGGGCATTGGGACGGATCGTATCCATGGGGCTTCTCCTTCTGTGAGGGGGGGTCGTGTTCGTCGCACGCCTCCCCTTCTACAGAAGAGAAGCCCCTTTTTCTAGCTGTTATCTTCGCGGGGACAACACTACATTGGGGGAGTGTAGCCTCAGCTGTCCGTTCCATGCCCGATATACTCCGTTGCCATTTTCGTCATGTTCGGCAACTCTGCTCTAACCGGATGAGCAATACCAAGCGGTCTGCTGCGTGGTGAACGAGCCCCCGTGGGAGCCGGCGTATGACCACGCGCAGTCCTGATCGCACGAGATCAGCGATCAATGGTGCCGATCCGAAAGACTCTCCGCTTTCAGCGACCTCTGCGGTGAAATATTTGGGACGAGTGGACCTGCCGCCTCCCCAGGCACCGCACGAGGCCGTCGGCGATCGCCCCGGCCGTCCGGTTGCGAAGGCCGGGCTGCCTGAGCAGCCGCTCTTCCCGCCGGTTGACGATCACCCCGGCCTCCAGCAGGATCGCCGGCATGGTTGCCAGCTTGAGGACCACGAGGTCGTCGAGGTAGTGGACGCCGTTCTCGGCATCGGCGAAGGGGCGATTCTCGCCCGGGATCGGCTCGGCATGATACCGCGAGGGGGCGCGCCCCGCCGCGCGGACGGCCGCCCCGATGGCCGAGGCGCACGCCAGGCTCCTGGCCACGTCGGGGTTGGCGGGCGAGGCGAACAGGGAGAAACCCGAGAAGCGGTCGCTGTAGGGGCGGCGCGTCCCGCCGACCTTCCACGTCGCGAGGTAGCGGGGCTGGACGGAGTCGTGGTGGACGGAGAGAAGGAAGTCGGCCCCGGCGGCGGCCGCCGGCCGGGCCGCCAGGTCTTTAACGTCGTCCCGCTCGTTGATGGGCCGCACCGTGAGGCCGCGGCGTTGCAGCGCTGTCCTGACCGCCCGGGTGAGCTCCCGGTTGAATTCGAACTCCGGCCGGCCCCGGGCGCTCGTGGCCCCGGGATGCGCCAGGGAGTGGCCCACGTCCACCGCGATCGTGGCGGCCTGTGCAGAAGCCGAAGCGAGACTGCTCCACAGGATTGCCACCAGCATGGGAAGCCCAATGCATCCTTTCACCGTGTGCCCCGACAGAGCCACTGCAGATTCGGCGCCCGATGGCATGATTCTAACGGTCCCTCGCACTTATTGCACCGGGCCACCACGTGCACGGCCCCTCTCGGCGCGTGGAGCCGTCCCGCGCGGGGCATCGCCACCCCGGAGCACCGGGCGCAGGAGATCCTCCGCCTGCGGACAGGGCTTCACGGCATGCCCGTCTGGCATGGGTGTCAAGAATTCAGAACACACCTCAAGGAAATCAATCATTTATCCCCTAAGTGTCAAGTGTCACGACATCGTTGACACATAGCTACGCCACGACATCGTTGACAAGGGCCAGGCTGAGGCGCCTGGCGGGGTCAGCGCAAGTGGTACGGCAAGACGGCAATCAGGTCGGAACCGAGCTGCACGGTCAGCCGCTCGCGGGCGACGTCGACCGTGGCGACCACGTACGCGTATTCGGCTTCCGGCGGCATGGGAAACCGCTCGCCGAAGACGTCGAGGCGCAGGTCGCTGCGGATGAACCGCACCAGGTGGTACCGCCCGGTTTCCGGCTTGGGCAGCGGCACGGTCGGGGCCTGCTCCTCCGGGGGGAAGCGGAGCGCCGCGCCCTGCGCCTGCAGCGCGGCGAGCGGGCTCTGGCCATGCAGCCGCGCGTACCGGTACCGGCTGTTGTGCCGCGCTTCGAAGGCCAAGTGGGCGGGCCGCAGCCCCGCGAAATCCGGGATGTCGACCCACGCCAGGAACTTGCTCTCGTAGTGCCCGTTGAACCGCTCCACGACCCCGTTGCGCCAGGGCTCCTGCACGGGGATGAACCACGGCTCGATGCCGAGCGGCAGGCAGAGCCGGATCAGCAGCCCCAGGCCGCGCGGGTGGGCCGGGCTGCCGTAGAAGACCCACTCGTTGTCGGCCTGGACCGCCTCGGGGAGCCCCAGCCGGTGCCAGCTCGCCCACAGGGCATCCACGGTCCCCTGGCCGGCCCGGGAGCGCACGGGCTCCAGGGCGCAGCGGAGGGTGGCCACGTCGACGGCGTTCCGGCTCCAGAACCGGACCGGCCCCCGGAGGTAGCACGGGCCGACGTAGTCCACCTGGTGCACCTGGTTCGGCCGCACGGCCGGCAGCGCTGGGTAGGGAACCCCCTTGGCGGCGTAGCGGCCGGTCCGGCGGTGCGTGAGCCCCTCGCGGACGAGGATCCGGTCGATCGTCCGCACCGAGGGGAGCGGCTGCACGCCCAGGTCCTCCAGGCGCCACCGGACGTTCTGCGCCCCGCAGAGCACCCCCGCGTTGTAGAGCTCGAGCCGGACCAGCCGCACGGCCTCGACCGCCTCGGACGGGTACGCGTGCGGCGAGCTGTGCGGCCGCCGCGAGGCGTCGGTGGCCCAGGTCGGGTCCCCCTCCAGCGCCCGGGCCAGCCACTTGTAGACCCACTGCCGGGAGCGCCCCAGGGAGACCGCGATGCTCCGGACGCTCTCGCCCTGGTGGTACCGCCGGACTGCTGCTGCTCGGTCGTCGTCGAGCCGTCGCACGTTGGCCATGGGTCCCTCCTTGTGAGGGGACCAAACATGACCAACTCCTCAGGGGTGCTGCAAGGACCATAGCTTCACGCTGTCAACGATGTCGTGGCGTAGCTATGTGTCAACGATGTCGTGGCGTTTGAGAGGTAGCACCTATGGCATGGAGTCAGCAGGACATTCGGGCCCGCCGCGACTATTTCGCCGCCAAGCTCGCGGCGATCAAGCAGCGCCACGACGTCCTCACCGCCGTCGAGTCGGGAAAGATGGACTTCATCCTCCTCGACACCCGGCCGCGAGGGGCGTTCGCCCAGGGGCACATCCGGGGGGCATGGTGTGCGCCGGTCGAGGAGCTGGAGGCGCTTCAGGGGAAGCTCCCCAGGGACAAGGAGCGGGTCACCTACTGCTGGGGCCACGACTGACACGAGTCCGCGCAGGTGGCTCTGCAGTTGACAGAGCGCGGCTTCTTCGTGCGCGAGATGAACGTCGGCTGGAAGGCGTGGACGGCCACCCGCCACCCCACCCACCAGGGCAAGGCCGACGGGGCCCGGTGCAGCTGCTCGAGGTGACAAACCGTTCCAGGCGCGCGGCGGCCCACCCCCCGGACGGGTCCGGCGGCCGACCCGCCGCGCCCTTTCGCTCACTCTTCCTTGACCTGGATCGCCTCGACCCGAACCCTTGCCGTCCCCTTGGCGTAGAAGCCAAGGCGCTTGGCGGCCCCCTGGCTGAGGTCGATGATCCGGTCGCCCGACCGCGGATTCTGGTCGCTCGGGAACGGACCCCGATCGTTCACCCGCACGATGATGGACCGACCGTTCTCCAGGTTCGTCACCTGGGCGAACATGGGGATGGGCAGGTACTTGTGGGCGGCCGACAGCCCGTTCGGGTTGAACGCCTCGCCGTTTGCGGTCATGCGGCCGCTCTCGTACCCGTACCAGGACGCGATCCCCTCCTCGCGGTAGCTTGCGGCCGCCTCCACCGACATGGGCACGTATCGCTTCCCGTTGACGACATAGGGGGACGCCTTCACCCGCCCCTCCCGGATGGCCTCCCTCGGGGGCAGCCCGTCAATGCTCTCGATGTCTTCGTGGGTCAGGGCCCACTCCACGGGCGCTTTCACCACCTCGTAGGTGAACTCGCCGATCCGGTAAATGACCTTGGTCGTCCCGGCGGTCACCACGTAGGTGGTCTTCACCACCCAGACGCCGCCCCTGAGGGTCCCCTTGGCCACCTCGTAAGGCGCCCGGATCAGGACGCAGCCTGCCGCGGCGAGTGCGAGGCCCGGCACGGAGAGCAGAGCAAGGATCCTCTTCCCCATTCTCCGTCATCCCAGAGAGAGGCGACGCCGCGCCATCTTCCGCCTCCGGCGGCAGGAACGACCGACCGGAAGAGGCACGGACTGCCCGGCGATCACCCGATCCGGTACCGCGCCAGGACCGTCTCGTCCAGCTCCACCCCCAGGCCCGGCGCCGTGGGCACCCGCACGCACCCCTTCTCCACGGCGAGCGGCTCTTTGACCAGCCGGATCCGCAGGTCGGGCGGCACCACCGGATAGTAGTGCGTGGGCCATTCCACGGCCAGGAGGTTCGGGATCATGGCCGCGAGCTGCACCGCCATGGCGTCGTACAGGGGGCCGTACGGGTGGTGCACCAGGACAGGCAGGCAGGCCACCTCGGCCATGTCGGCCACGATCCGGCTCTCCAGGAGGCCGCCGGCCCGCCCGGGATCCACCTGGAGGATGTCCACGGCGTGCCGGTCAATCATCGGCTTGAAGGCATAGCGGGTGACCAGCCGCTCGCCCGAGGCCACGGGCGCCCTCAGGCTGTCCGCCACCATCCGCAGGGCGTCGAGATCCTCCGAGCCGGTCGGCTCCTCGATGAAGAAGGGGTCGAACTCCTCCAACGCCAGCCCGATCCGGATGGCGGCAGGGGTATTGAACTTGGCGTGGAACTCGATCCCCACATCCACCCCGTCGCCCACCGCCTGGCGCACGGCGCCCACGATCTTGACCACGCGGCGCAGCTCGTCCCGGCCGATGTTTCGGTCGCTCGGCTCGGCGAACCAGAAGGGATCGAACTTGATGGCCGAGAACCCCTCGGCCACGCGCCGGCGCGCCAGCTCGGCATACACCTCGGGCCCCGGCTCGACCTCGCCGCCCCAGACCTGGGCGTGCAGGTAGGCGCGGACGCTGTCCCGGCACTTCCCGCCCAGCAGGGTGTAGATCGGCGCGTGGAGCGCCTTGCCCACGATGTCCCACATGGCGACCTCGATGGCCCCCAGGGCCGAGACGTGCAGCGAACTGGGCCCGCGCACGTCCAGGTGCCTCTTGTACGCCCGGCTCCAGAAGGCCCGGCTCTGGAACGGATCCTGCCCCACGACCAGCGGCTTCAGCTCCTGGAGGGCGGCGGCCTGGGCCCGCTCGCGGAAGGCGTTGCCCGCCTCGCCGTAGCCGACGATCCCCTCGTCGGTGCAGAGCTTGACGAACACCCACCTGATGAGGCCCTGGGTGTCCACGAGGTACGTTTCCAGGTCGGTGATCTTCACGTGTCGCCTCCTCGACGGTGAAGCGGTGGACGAGTGGATCGCCGCGCCCGGGGAGTGGGGACCGGCCTCGCGCCGTGGCGTCGCTGGCGATCCCTCTGCCGCGTCATCCAACGTATGGCCCGAAGCCTGGTGCGATGTCAAGCCAAAAGCCGCACCCGTCCGCTCCCCTCACGGGGATCCGGTCGCGCGAATCTTTTGGGATTTCCCCTTGACACACCGGCCCGAAACGCCGATGTTCAAGGTGCCTTCCCCGAGAGGGGAAGAGCGGGTCGGGATGCCCGTCCGGGTCCCTGCCGTGGATCCGAGCCAGGTTCTTCCGGAGGGCTATGAGGTTGCCCCCCGCTTCATCCGGACGTTATTCCATACCCAGAGGGGAGGCGATGGCGATGCCGACATTCATGTACCAGTTCAAGTACACCCCTGCGGCCTGGGCGGCCTTTGTGCGGAAGCCCGAGGACCGGGGCGCCGTCGTGGACGAGCTGCTCAAGGGGATTGGCTGCCGGCTGCTCTCCAACTACTACAGCTTCGGCGACTGGGACGGGCTCGTCATCTTCGAGGCCCCCGACGAGGTCACAGCCATGACGGCCATGGTGACCATCATCGCGCCCGGCCACCTCGAAGCCACCAAGACGACCCTCCTCCTCAGCACGCAGGAGATGCTCAACGCGACGCGGCGGGCAGCCAAGCTCAAGTTCCGGGGGATCGAGGAGGTCGCAGCGAAACCGCCGGCATGATCCTCCGGCCGGACAATGCTGCGGCGGAGCGGTGTCAGGGGGCTCATTGGTGCGGGAATAGTATGGCGCGGCAGCGCCGCCGGCCGCAGCGCGCGCCGGCGAGCTGTCCCGGAGACGGGCGAGGGAGAGGCGGTGCACGAAGTCGGGTTGATGCAGAGCACCCTGGACATCGCCCTGGAGCGGGCCGCCCAGGAGGGGGCGCACCGGATCCACCGGCTGAGGATGCGGGTCGGCCCCCTGTCCGGGGTCGTGCCGGAGGCCCTGGAATTCGCCTTCGATGTCCTGGCGCAGGGGACCATGGCGGAGGGGGCGGTGCTCGAGGTCGAGCGGGTCCCCATCCTCTGCTACTGCCCCGCCTGTCGCCTGGAGTTTCAGCCGGAGGACCTCTTCTGCGAGTGCCCCCGATGCCGCCAGGTGAACATCGAGGTGCGGCGGGGGCGCGAACTCGAGCTGGCATCGCTGGAGGTATCCTGACCGTGTGCAAGGACTGCGGGTGCGGTCTCGGTGGGGACGTTCGGATCAACGGGAAGCGGGAGCCGGACGATCCGCCGGATCCGGCTGGACTGCGCGCCCCGACGGCGGCCCTGCACGGGGAGGACCATGACCATCCCCACCCGCACGACCACCCCCACACCCATTCGCACGCAGGGGAGGAGACCCACGGGGGTGGGCGGCGCACCCTGGCGGTCCAGCAGGCCATCCTGGCCAAGAACGATCGGCTGGCCGAGCACAACCGCGGGTACTTCCAGGCCAAGGGCCTCCTCGCGGTGAACGTGCTCTCCGCCCCCGGCTCGGGCAAGACCACGTTCATCGAACGAACGGAGG
>JBBIQE010000123.1:0-9683 GCA_037442485.1 Methylomirabilis sp. (SeqCode) | reverse complement strand
TCACGCGCGCCAGCGCCGCCCCCACCCCTCCCGACCCGGCCAGGTCCTCGCGCAGCCCGTACAGGGCCGGCCGATCGGGCAGGAGGTAGAGCACGTGCAGCCCGCCCATCTCCCGCTCCCCGTAGACGACGCCCTGGGGGAAGAGCCGGTCGCGCCGCGCCTTGGCCTGGCGCAACAGGCGCGCCCGCAGCCCGTACTGCAGCGCCCCCGAGGTGCAGGTCTTGACACAGGCTGGCGCCAGGCCGTTCATCACCCGATCGATGCACTGCCTGCACTTGGCCGTCTTCTTGGTCACCGGGTTCAGCTGGGGCACCTGGAACGGGCAGTTCTCCACGCAGCGGAGGCAGCCCTGGCACCGCTCCGGGTTGATGACCACGTTACCTTCGGGGTACTTGGTCACCGCATCGTACGGGCACACGGCGTAACAGATGGCGTCGGTGCAGTGCATGCACTGTGCCTTGCGGAAGCGCCAGTGCACGCCGTCCCCCCCCGCCGTCTCGTGGAACTGGACCAGCGTCCAGGTCGTGGCCGAAAGACCCGGCGGGTTCTGATAGCTTCCGGTAAAGGTGGTGGCCTCGCCCGGCAGTTGGTTCCACTCCTTGCACGCCACCTGGCAGGCCCGGCAGGCGGTGCAGCGGGTGACATCAACGAGCATTGCCATCTCGGCCATGGCGGATCAGCCTCCTCGCCGGATGTCGCACAGAAACGCCTTGAACTCGGGGATCCGGGTATTGGCGTCCCCCACGTGGGGTGTGAGCAGGTTGGCAGAGTCCCCCCGGGAGACCCCGATGAACCCCCAGTGCCACGGCAGGCCGATCTGGTGGACCTTGCGGCCGTTGAGGGTATAGGGTTTCAGCCGCTCCGTCACGCAGGCCAGGGCCCGGATTTGACCCCGGGCGGAGAGGATGGTGCACATCTCCCCGTTCTTGATCCCCTTTGCCTCGGCCAGTTCGCGGCCGATCTCCACGAACATGTTGGGCATCATCTCCACCAGCCAGCTCAGATACCGGGTGGTGGCGTGATGGTGCTCCGCCAGGCGGTAGGTGGTGGCAATAATGGGGAACTGCTTCGCGTCCCCCAACCTGTTCCAGTCGGCCACCTTGAGGCGAACCAAGGGATTCCGCTGCACCTTCGACAAGGGGTTGCGCACGGGCGACTCGAAGGGCTCGTAGTGCTCGGGGAAGGGCCCCTCGAGCAGCGGCGAGAAGAGCGCCCCCTTGCCGTCGGGCCGCATGATGAACGGGTTCTGGCCCCCCGGCGCGGTGGGGGGCAGGTCCGCTCGGAAGTCCGGAATGTCGTTGCCGACCCACTGACCCGTCACGGGGTCCCAGCGCAGGACGATCCGGTCGGGATCCCAGGGCTCCCCATTCGGACGCGCCGAGGCCCGGTTGTACAGGATCCGGCGGTTCAAAGGCCAGGCGTAGGCCCAGCCCAGGTGGGTCCCGATGCCCTCGGGCTCGGCCCGGCGCGCCTTGGCCCGGTTCTCTTCGAAGTAGAAGCCGGACATGATCCAGTTGCCGCAGGCCGTGGAGCCGTCGTCTTTGAGGGCGGTGAAGTTCCGGACCTGCTTCCGGTCCACCCAGTAGTAGCCGTTCACCTCGCGCGCGATGCGGTCCACATCCGGCCGGCCCTCCAGCGTGGGGCGCTCCTCGAGATATCCCCAGTGCAGGTCCAGGATGGGGCGGTCCTTCGGTTTGAGGCTCCCGACGTAGAGCCGCTTCAGCCGCAGGGCCAGGTTGTTGATGAACCAGCCGTCGGACCGGGCGGCCCCCAGCGGCTCCGTCACCCGGTAGCGCCACTGGATCCAGCGGCCGCTGTTGGTGACGCTGCCCTCTTTTTCCAGGTAGGTCGAAGCCGGGGTCAGGAACACCTCGGTCTTGATGGTCGTGGGATCCACGCCGGGCGCGTTCCAGAAGCTGGCGGTTTCCGTCGGGAACAGATCGCGGACCACCAGCCAGTCAAGCTGGGCGAGCGCCGTGCGCTCCATCCCGACGTTGGCCCCCGAGACGGCCGGGTTCTGGCCGATGACGATCAGGCCCTTCAGCGTCCCGTTGAGCATGGCCTCGAACATGGAGAGGTAGGAGCAGTCGCCCGAGACCTTGGGCAGGTAGTCGTAGCAGAAGTCGTTGTCCTTGACCGCCTTGTCCCCCCACCACGCTTTCAGGAGGCTGATGAAGAACTTGGGCTTGTTCACCCAGAAGCCGGACTTGGGCGTCTCCTTCTCCAGGTAGGCGGCCAGCGTCGGGTGCTCCGCCTGGCGGGGGAGGGCCAGGTAGCCGGGCAGACTGCCGTACAGCAGCCCGAAGTCGGTGGAGCCCTGGACGTTGGCGTGACCCCGGAGGGCATTGATCCCACCGCCCGCCAGGCCCACGTTGCCCAGCAGGAGCTGGAGAACGGCATAGCTCCGGACGTTCTGGCTCCCGACGGTGTGGTGGGTCGCCCCCATGGCGTACAGGATCGTCCCCGCCTTCCCCGGGGCGCCGGTCGCGCAGAAGGCCCGGGCCGCCTTCAGAAAGGTCTCCGTGGGGACGCCCGTGACAGCCGCCACCATCTCGGGCGTGTACCGGGCATAGTGCCGCTTGAGGTGCTGGAAGACCGACTGCGGATGCTGGAGCGTCGGATCCTTCAGCGGCTGGCCGTCGGGTCCCCATTGGAACGTCCAGGTGGCCTGATCGTACCGCTGGGTCGCCTCGTCGAACCCGGAGAAGAGGCCGTCCCTGAACTCGAACTTCGGGTGAACCAGGTAGGGACCGTTGGTGTAGGCGGCCACGTACTCCCGGTTGACCAGCTCCTCCTCGATGGCGAACCGGATCAGGCCCCCGATGAAGGCGATGTCCGTCCCGGGCCGGAGGGCACAGTGGATGTCCGCCTTGGCCGAGGTCCGGGTGAACCGGGGATCCACGTGGATGACCGGGGCCCCGCGCTCCTGGGCCCTGGCGATCCACCTCATCGCGATGGGGTGGGTCTCGGCGACGTTGCTGCCCATGATCAGGACGGCATCGCTGTTGCCGATGTCGATCCAGTGGTTGGTCATGGCCCCCCGACCGAAGCTGGCCGCCAGACCGGCGACCGTCGGGGAGTGTCATATCCGGGCCTGGTGTTCGAGGTACACGATCCCCAGGGCCCGGGCGAACTTCGAGAGCAGGTAGCACTCCTCGTTGTTGATGATGGCGCTGCCCAGGATGCCGATCCCCTCGCAGCGGTTCACGGTGACGCCGTCCGCCACCTCGACGAAGGTCTTGTCCCGGGTGTCCTTGATCCGCTGGGCGATCCGCTCCATCACCCATTCGACGGGCTTCTGCTCCCAGCTCTCCCCGTAGGGCCGGCGGTACCAGGCGCGCATGGGCCGGCGCTCGTTGTACACGATCTGGATGTCGGCGTTGCCCTTGCAGCACAGGGCCCCCTGATTGATCGGGTTGTCCGGATCCCCCTCGATGTTGATGATCCGTCCTCCCTCCACCGCCGCCAGTTGGCCGCAGCCCACGGCGCAGTACATGCAGACCGTGGGGACCTCTTTGGCCTCGCGGGTCCGGAGAACCTGGGCCTGGGCCGTGAGCGGGGCCGGGTCCAGGCCGAGAGCCGCCAGGACGCCGGTCGCCGTCGCCGCGCTTGAGACCTGGAGGAATTCTCGTCGGGTCAGGGCCATGGCTGGTCACCTCCTGAGCAGTGACGGAAGGCCTCCGGACGTGGCCCCGGAGACCCTCCCGCCGGGCCGGCGTGCAAGGACTTCACCAGCCCGTGCGCTGGAAAAAGCGGCCAAAAAACGCCTGGGCAGCCAGCCGGGGCGAGGCGCCGGCCCCGGACCGTCACCGAACGGAAACCGCCGGGGTAACGCCGTTCCCGGCGGGTAACACCGGGGATGGCCTTCGTCCGGGCCGACCGGGCCCAGGGGGCGGCGCCAGCTCCGCGCGGCCGTCAATCCCGCGGTGACCCCGAGGCCAGGAAGGAGCGCTCGAAGGCCGCCCAGTCCTCGAGGCAGGCTCCCGCGGTCTCCGGCCCGAGCGCCTCCCGCAGCCGGGCGATCTCCTCCTGGTACCAGGCCACCACCGGCTGCCCGATCCGGAGGGTCTGAAGGTCGCCGGCCAGGTCGGTCGGCTGCAGCAGGCACACCCAGCCGCGGTCGTAGGGGCTCTGGCTGACCCGGGAGGGCTCATCCAGCAGGGCGGCGTTGATGCGGGTCACCCGGCCGCCGATGGGGGCGGTGAAATGCGCCCGCCGGTCCCCCCGCTTCACCGCGAAGAGCGGCTGGCCGCGGCGGACCGTGTCGCCCACCTTCGGCAGCTCCACCTGCTCGATCGGGCCCAGCGCCTTGCGGGCGAAATCGTCCACGCCCACGCGGACCTGCCCGGCCGGCTCGATCCGGGCCCAGGCGTGCCCGGCCGAGAGGAAGGCGCCGCCCGGCACGCAGAACTCGTGGCCCGCCGCCGTCTCGGCCAGGGCCGGGGCCACCACCCGCACCGTGGGCAGGCGCTGGGCCTCCAGGCGGGCCTGGCGCTTGATCAGGAGCTTGCGGGCGAAGTCGGTCAGCTCGGCCTCGGTGAACGGCTTCTGGACGTACTCCACGGCCCCGCCCTTCATGGTCTCCACCGCCGACTCGACACTGGCGTACCCGGTGATCACGGCGACATCCACATCCGGCCGCAGGTGCTTGACCGCCTTCACCACCTCCACGCCGTCCATCCCCGGCATCTTGAGATCCACGAAGACGAAATCGTAGTCGTGCCGCTGCACCAGCCCCAGGGCCTCGGGGCCGCTCTCCACCGTGTCCACGCTGAAGCCGGCCAGGACCAGGATCTTCCGGAAGCTGTCCAGGACCACCGGCTCATCATCCACGGCCAGGATCCGGGCCAGCGCCTTGGGCACCTCCGCCCGTTTGAGGCTCGGCGCCTCGTGGGTGAAGTCGAGGCGAAGGGCCGTCTCGAGCACCGCCTCCCGCTCGCGGCGGGCCCGCGTCTCGGCCATCCGCCGCGCGGTCACGCGAACCAGCACATCCACAACCACGAAGGCCACGATCAACAGGACAACCAGCACCGCCGTCATGAGCGTCTCTCCTTCGGGAGCCCGTCCCGATCCGGCAGAGCCCGGCGCACCACGGCCAGCAGCTCGGAGGCCTCGAAGGGCTTGGGCAAGTAGTCCACCGCCCCCACCTCGAAGGCCCGCTGCGTGCTCTCGTGGGTCGGGTAGCCGGTGATGACCACCACGGGCAGGCCTGGCCGGGCCGCCCGCAGCGCCCGGAGCACCTCCAGGCCCGAGCAATCGGGCAGGATCAAATCCAGCAGCGCCAGCCGGCAGGTGGCCACGGCCGGGTGAGCCAGCCCGGATGCGCCGTCCACGGCGCTCGCCACGCGGAGGCCCTCTTCGGCGAGGACCCGCTGCACGGCCGACCGCACCACCGGCTCGTCGTCAATCACCAGCACGTCCCACGACTCGGCCATGATCCTCACCGGGCGGCTGCAGTGGATGCGCGCGCTCGTCCAGGGCGCGGGATTCCGGTGCCTCGGCCGGCTTCACCGGGAGCCGGAGGGTGAACCGGCTGCCCTTGCCCACGTCGCTCGCCACGTCGATCGTCCCCCCGTGTCCCTCGACGATGCCCCAGGTGACGGCCAAGCCCAGTCCGGCGCCCCGCGTCTCCTTCGTGGTGAAGAAGGGCTCGAAGATGCGGGGAAGATCTTCCGGGGGGATCCCGACCCCCGTGTCGGCGACGGTCACCTCCACGCACGGGTGCGGCCCCTGCCGCTCGATGGCTTCCCACCGGGCCCAGTGACAGCCGGTCCGGCTGCAGAACTCCACCGGGCCCCACCCCGGCGCTCGCACGCCGAAGGTCGGCGCCTCACAGCGGGGGCACCGCCCCCCGGGCAACGTGAGGGCCTGCTGGCAGCGCGGGCAGGCGAAGAGGGTGATCTGCCCATCCGGCGAGGGCTGGCTGGCCACGTGGTTGAAGCGGCCGTAGACCGGATCCAGGTGGAGCGTGGCGGTCTGGCCGTCCCAGCTCCGGCTGACCCGGATCGCCGGGAGTCCCCCGATCTTCACCGAAGGGTCCAGCAGATCGCACCCGGTCGGGCAGGTCGCCTTCCGGATGGGGGTGTGTCCCCAGGGGGCCACACGCACGGCCCGCGTCGAGACCGTGATCGTCCCGCCGGCCTCGCCGATGGCGTCCGCGGCGTTCACCAGCAGGTTCACCAGGACCTGCTGCATCTGGTTCGGGTCGGCCGAGACCAGGGGGAGGTCGGGGGAGAGGTCCAGCGCCACGGCCACGCGGTTCAGCGCCAGCTGGTTCATCACCACGGCCACGGTGCGGCGCGCCACCTCGTTCAGGTCGGTCGGCTGGCTCTTGGGCGGCGTGGCCCGTGCGAAATCCAGCAACCCCTTGACGATGTCCCGGCAGCGCTTCGTCTCCCGGATGATGACCTCCAGGTCCTGCCGCAGCTCCGAGCCTTCCTCCGCCCGCCGCAGCAGCAAGGAGGAGTAGGTCAGCACCCCCGTGAGCGGGTTGTTGATCTCGTGCGCCACCCCGGCCGCCAGGCGCCCCACCGACGCCAGCTTGTCCGCCTGGGTGAGCTGGCGCTGCGTCTCCGCCAGGCGGCGCGTCATCTCATTGAAGGCGCGGGCCAGGTCCCCCAGCTCGTGGGTCGCGGTCAGGGGGATCGAAACGCTCAGGTCGCCCTCCGCCACCCGCCGCGTCCCCGCCGCCAGGGCCTCCACCGGCCCGAGGACCAGCCGGCGGTTCAGCCACCAGACGAGCAGGCTGGTGGCGGCGATGGCCAGGGCCGCCAGGCCGAGGATCTGCCACCGGCCGGCCGCGATCTGCCGATCCACCGCGGCGAGGGAGACCGTCACGTCCAGGACCCCCAGGACGGTTTGCTGCCGGCTGTGGGCGTGGCAGGCCGCCGACCAGCAGCTCTGCTCGTTCTGGATGGGGTTGATGATCCCCAGGACCCGGGTTCCCTCGGGCCCGCGGAAGATCCGCACCCGCGCCGGGATCGGCAGCTTCTCCAGCGGGCGATCCACCGCGTGGCAGCCGTAGCAGGCCTCGGCCCGCTTGTCCAGGGACCGCCTGATCTCCGTCTTGTCCGAGGAGAACATGATCTGGCCGTCCTTGTTGAAGATGCGGACCTTCTCGATCCCCTCCTGGCGCCCGATGGTCTCGATCACCCGGTGGAGGCTGTCCCGCCGGTTCTCCAGCATGTCGTAGTACGTGCTCTTCTTGACCGTCTCGCTGAGCTGGTCCGCGCTGCGGATCAGGCCCGCGATGAGGTCGGCCTGGTGCGTCCGCACGATCAGGACGGCCGTGACGCCGATGCTCAGGGCCGTCACGAGCCCCACGCCCACCATCATCCGCGTGCCGATCCGCATGAGCATCGCTGCCCTTCCCTCAGTCGCTCGTCGGCGGAAGCATCCCCTCCGCCTCCTCGATGGCGTGGGCCGGCGGCTCGGGGAAGATGGGGAGGTACCGGGCCGCCAGGGCGAACAGGGCAAACCCCAGGCCGACCAGACCCACCGACACCACGATCTCCATCCAGGAGGGCAGGTACCGCAGCCCCGCCGCGCGCTCCATCCCGGTCACGCTGACGTTCAGGCGGTTCATCACGAAGCCCAGGACCGCCAGAAAGGCCCCGGCCACCAGACCCCGCTGGCTAGTCCGCACCCGGTCGAAGGCGAGGAGCAGGACCGGCAGGAGGACCCCCAGCCCCATCTCCAGGATGAACATCCAGGCCTCGTACCCGGGATGCCGCAGCTCGGCGATGCCGCCGTTCTTCCACAGCACCTGCAGCCGCAGGAGACCGTAGACCCCCAGGACCACCACCATGGCGCGGGCGAGCGGTTCCAGCAGCTCCATCTCCAGGTGCCGGCCGAAGGCGCGCTGGCTCAGGTACGACTCCAGGATCACCATCCCCAGCCCCGCACCAATGGCGGAGACATAAAACAGGTACGGCAGCAGCGGGGTGTACCAGAGCGGATGGAGCTTGTGCGGGACGATCAGGTACAGGGAGCCCAGCGAGGACTGGTGCAGGGTCGAGAGAATGACCCCCGCGATCACCAGCGGCGTGGTGACGGCGTGCAGGAGGCGGCGCGGCCCCTCCAGCCGGAGCTTCTCGAACACCACCGGCGAAAACTCCAGGGCCAGGACCGTGGTGTAGAGCATCACGCACCAGGCCACCTCGAACATCACCGAACGCGGGTTCCAGAAGATCAGGGCGTGCCAGATCCGCCAGGGCTGCCCCAGGTCGTAGAGCAGCCCGTCAATCACGAGCAGGTAGCCCAGCAGCGCCGTCAGGACGGTGGGACGGACGATCGGCTCGAAGCGCCGGATGTTGAGGAGGTGGACGATGGCGGTCAGGGTGAAGCCGCCCGCCGCCAGGCCGACCCCCACCAGCACGTCGAAGCCGATCCAGAGTCCCCAGGGAAACGCGTCGCTCAGGTTGGTGGTGGCCCCCAGCCCCCGCGTGAACCGCACCACCGTGACCGCGCCCATCACCAGCAGCAGCAGGCCGAAGGCCCCCTGCCAGAACCCGATCCGGACGGATCGCGCGCGCAGTGTCTGCGTCCCGTTCATCGGCCCTGCCTCCTTCGGGTGAGCCGCCACCACGGGGACGGACGCCGCCCGGCGGGCGGGGCCGCCCCGGGGAGCGCGGTCGGGGGGCCGGCCGCCCGCACCTGCTCCCGCCGCTCGGTGATCCAGTGGATCCCGTAGAGCAGGACGCCCGCAATCAGCACGAAGTCCGGGATCTTGGACAGCACCTGCCAGGTCAGCATGGGGAGCGGATGCCGGGGCAGCGGGTTCTTGAACCCGATCCGCTCGAAGGGGACGCTGGAGAGCATCAGGACCGAGGTGCCCCCCACCTCCTCCAGGCCGTAGAGGTGGTCCACGTACCGCGCCGGGCGCGCCTGCATTCGGGATCGCGCCTCCCGGACCAGGCTCTGCCGCTCGCCGAACAGGGTGGCCCCCGTCGGGCAGACGGCCGCGCAGGCCGTGGGGAGTCCGGCCTCGATTCGGGGACTACAGAGGATGCACTTCCCCACGATCGGGACCGCTCGGTCCCACTGGTACTTCGGGATTCCGAAAGGGCAGGCCATGATGCAGTAGCGACAGCCGATGCACTTCGTCGCGTCGTAGACCACCGGGCCCTTCGGCGTCTTGGTCAGGGCGCCCACCGGGCAGACGGACACGCACGTGGGCTCCAGGCAGTGCATGCAGAGGGTGCGGACGTGTACGCCCTCGCGCTCCTGCACCACCGTCCAGGTGGTGGCTGTCGTCCGCGGCTCGATCGGCAGCGGCAGGTTGTTCTGCTCCTTGCAGGCCGCGGTGCACGCCCCGCAGCCGATGCAGCGTGTGGTGTCCAAGAGAAGGCCGAGGCTCATTTGCGCGCTCCTGCGGTGGTGTGGCATCGCTGGCACTGGGCGCTATCGTCCACCCCGAACGCTTTCGTCCCGTCGTGGCAGGACCCGCAGCTCTTGCCCTCGAACATGGCCGCCTTCTCGAGCGGCCTCCCCGCCCGCTTCATCGCGAAGAGCTTCGGGTGACACTCCCCGCATCGCGCCGTGGCGCCCCCATGCGCCCCGTGGCGGAAGGTGACGCGGCCGGGCGAGCCCGGGCTCGTGGCGAGTCTGACGTCCCCCGGTCCCTCCCGCCCGGCCGCCCCGCGTTTCGCCAGGCCGGCCGCCGAGCGGGCCTCCCCCCGCTT
>JBBIQE010000122.1:0-9699 GCA_037442485.1 Methylomirabilis sp. (SeqCode) | reverse complement strand
GTCCTTGCCCTTGGTCTGAGCGCGCGCCGGCCGGCAGGCGCGCGGGGTGAACCCGTAGTGGCCGGCGAGGTCCAGAAAGCGCGGGTGGAACTGGACGGCCCCGTGCCGGCGGTGGGCGATGACGGCGGCCCGCTGGTTGTCGACCAGCACTTCCTGGGGCACCCCGCCGAACCACTCGAAGCTCCGGATGAGCCCCTCGTAGGTGTGCTCGGCGTCCTCGGTGTCGGCACACCAGAAGTGAAAGCGCCGGGAGTAGCCGAGGGTGTTCACGATGAAGTGAACATCGGTCGGCTGCCCCGCCACGAGCGTCCGCTCCGTCGCCCAATCCGACTGGAGCTGCCGACCCGGCTCGGTCTCAAACCGCACCGTCGCCCGGCTGGGCCGCAGGGCCCGCTTGGGGTGGATGTATTTGCGCAGGAGCGAGACCCCACCGGGGTAGCCCCGGGCCTGGAACTCCCGCCAGATGACCACCGCGTTCCAGACGCCCTCGGCGAGGAGCTGATCGACCAGGGGCCGGTAGGGGTCCAGGAGGCTCCCCCGGCGGCCCCGCCGCGGGGTGGGCGGCCCGCCCCGGTCCAGGGCGCGCCGCACCGTCCGGGGGTGGACCCCGAGCTGCTCGGCAATATCACAGAGGTAGACACCGCGCCTCACCAGTGCTTGAATCATCAGGAAGTCCTCCGGTCGCAGCATGCTGTCCCTCCCTCCCGATGTCGGTATCGGTCGAGGGACATCATCGCTGGTGATTGGGGGACTTTTGACTTTCGCGTTTTCAGGACATATAGCACGCGCGCTGACACTTCGAACTCCAGCAGGTCCTCCGTGCGCTAGCCGAGGGGCAGGGCGCGCTCTTGGATGGCCAACGCGCCCTCCTCGAAGGCCAGCGCGCCCTGACCGACGGGGTCCGGAGTCTCGCGGGGGAGATCCGGAGCCTGTCCGTTGATATCAAAGCGCTCATCGCTCGCCTCGATGCCCTGATCAAAGGGCGCGGGGAGGGAGCCCCGACTGCCTAGCCCCCAATTTAAAGCAGGGGATTTCCTCCCTGCTGGACTCCTCCCGAAAAGGGGCAGCTGGTGGACGAAGAGCTTTGGCAGCGCATCGCGATGGATCCCAAGGTCATGGCCGGCAAGCCGGTCATCCGGGGGACTCGCATCCCCGTGGAGCTCATTGTTCGGATGCTGGCCCAGGGCATCCCGGAGGGTGATATCCTGCGAGAATACCCGCGCCTCCAGCCCGAGGACATCCGGGCTGCCCTCACATACGCCGCCCGAGTCTTGGCGCAGGAAGACGTTTCCCCTCTCTCCACCCCCGCCTGAGCCCGCTGAGCCACCATGCAGTTCATTGTGGATGAGTCCGCCGGCACGGCGGTGGTGGAATATCTGCGCACCGTCGGACACGACGTGCTTGCCGTTGCCGATTTCGTTACGCCGAGCCGCTGGGCGCGGCGCCGGGCGTCTCACTCGTACCGCAGGGCCTGGATGGGATCCAGGAGGGCGGCGCGACGGGCCGGGTACACGCCGAAGAAGACGCCGACCGCCGCGGAAAAGCCGAAGGCCATGAGGACGGTCCACAGGGACACGCGCGTGGGGAGATAGGTGAAGAAGAGCGACAGGCCCTTGGCCCCGCCGATCCCGACCAGGATCCCCAGCCCGCCGCCCAGACTGGAGAGCACGACCGACTCCAGCAGGAACTGTCCCAGGATGTCCCGCCGCCGGGCCCCCACCGCCTTGCGGATGCCGATCTCCCGCGTGCGCTCGCGCACCGACACCAGCATGATGTTCATGATGCCGATCCCCCCCACCAGCAGCGAGATCCCGGCGATCCCGCCCAAGACGGCGGTGAGGATCCGCAGGATGCTGGTGAAGGCCGAGAGGATGGCGCCCTGGCTGGTCACCGTGAAGTCCTCGCGGTTGCCGTGGCGGCGGATGAGGATGTCCCTGACCTGCCGGATGGCCCGATCGATGTCCTCCGGGGCGCGGACCGAGGCCAGGATCTCGAACAGGCGGTCGGTGTCGAAGAGGTCCTGGGCGCTCTTCACCGGGATGAACACCAGGTCGTCAATGTCGAAGCCCAGGCTCACCCCTTTCCGCTCCATGATCCCGATCACCCGGTAGCGCGAATCCGCCAGCGTCACGAACCGGCCCAGCGGATTCTCCTCGCCGAACAGCTCCCGCTTCACCGTGCGCCCCAGCACCACCACGCGCCGGCGGCCCTCCACGTCCTCCTCGCTCACGAACTGGCCGATCTCCACGTAGAGGTTGCGCACCCGCTGGAACTCCGGGGTGACCCCGACGACGCTGGTGTCGCGACTGACGCCCTGGTAGCGGATCTTGCCCGTGCCCAGCACCACGGGGACCGCATCGGTGAGCAGGGTCGCCCGGCGGCGCAGCGCCACGGCATCCTCGTAGGTGAGCTTGCGCACCGTGCTGGCGATAGGAGGATGGAAGCCGCCGGAGGTCTGCGTCTTCCCCGGCGTGATGATGAGCAGGTTGGTGCCCAGGCCCGTCAGCTCCCGCGTGATGTAGGCCGTGGCGCCCTCGCCCAGCGAGACCAGCAGGATGATGGCGGCCACGCCGATCACCACCCCCAGCGTGGTGAGGGCGGTCCGGACCCGGTTGGCCGCCAGCATCTCCAGGGCCAGGGCGAGCCCCTCGCGAAAGTCCATCCGAACGACCCTCCTCAGCCGCCGACGTCGCGACCCCCCCACCCCGCGGGTCCCCCTTGGGTGGGCGGGGCACCCAGGGGAGGGCCGGGGTGGGGGTGGCGGTTCATCGCTTCCGCCGGGAGTCGGAGACGATCCGACCGTCTTCCAGTTGGATGACGCGATGGGCGTGCTCGGCGATGCGAGGGTTATGGGTGACCAGGACGATCGTGGCGCCCCCGTCGACGAGCCGGTGGAATATCCCCAGGATCTCCTCGCCCGCCCTGCTGTCCAGGTTTCCCGTGGGCTCGTCCGCCAGGATGATGGCCGGCCGGTTCACCAGGGCCCGGGCGATGGCCACGCGCTGCTGCTCCCCGCCGGACAGCTCGCTCGGGCGGTGCCCGATGCGCCCGGCCAATCCCACCCTCGCCAGGGCCTCCAGTGCCGATTGCCGCCGCTGCTCGCGCGGGAGGCCGCTGTAGATCATGGGCAACTCGACATTGCGGAGGGCGGTCATGCGGGGCAGCAGATTGAAGGTCTGGAAGACAAACCCGATCCGCCGGTTCCGGAGGGCGGCCAGCGCATCGTCATCCAGCGACTGGACCTCGAGGCCCTCCAGGGCATAGCGGCCGGCGGTGGGACGGTCCAGGCAGCCCAGGATGTTCATGAGCGTGGACTTGCCCGAGCCCGAGGGCCCACAGACCGCCACGAAATCCCCCGGGGCCACCTGCAACGTGACGCCCGCCAGAGCGTCCACGCGGTTCGGCCCCAGGCGGTAGGTCCGCCACACCTGCTCAACGGCGATCATACCCGCTCGGCGCCCCCCTCGCCTGCCCTCTCCCCCGGGTACCCGCCCGCCCAAGGGGTCCCCAGGGGGTGCGGGGGAGGTTGAGGGGCGTTTTCCGGTGTTACTCGACCCTCACTCTCGCCCCGTCCGACAGGCCGGGCGCATCGGGCGTGATGATCACCCGATCCCCCTCGCGCAGGCCCTCCAGGATCTCGCTGGAGCTCCAGTTGCTCTCCCCCACCCGGACGGTCGTGGCGCGGGCCCGTCCGTCCGCGACCACGTAGACCCGCCTCTTCCCCTCCCGTTCCAGGATGGCCTGGCTGGGCACGAAAAGGGCGTTCCGGCGCCGGGCCACGATCACCTCCACGTCGGCGGACATGCCGGGCTTCACGAACTCCTTGCCCTCCTCGAGGGCCACCCGGATGCTGAAGGTGCGGGCCTCCTGCCGCTCTCCCGAGACCGCCGGCGAGATCTTGTACAGCCGGCCGCGCAGCGTCCGGCCCGGCAGCGCCTCCAGCCTCACTCGCACCTCCTGGCCCGGCCGGATCTGCCGGGCGTCGAACTCGTCCACCGTGGCCCGGACGTACAGGCGATCCAGATCCACCAGCGTGAACAGGGGGCCGCCCAGTGTCACCATGGATCCGCCCGCCGCCGAGCCCCCGCCCAGGCCGATGACCTCGCCCGCACTCGCCAGCCGCCGCGTCACCAGCCCCGTGATGGGGGACCGGATGGTCATGCGGGACCGCTGGACCTCCGCCAGGCGAAGCTGCGCCTCCCGCTGCGCCAGGGCGGCCTGGGCTGCCGCCACCTGGTGCTCCTTGACCTTCACCTGGTCCCGGTCCGCCAGGGCGGCCGCATGGGCCGCAGCGGCCACCTCGAACTCCGCCTGCGCCAGGTCCAGTTGCTGGCGGGCAACGGCCCCCTCGGCGTACAGGGCCTTCAGCCGGTCCAGGTCCCTGGCCGCGCGCTCCCGGGTGGCCCGCGTCTCCTCGATCTTGCTCCGGATGCGCTCGCGGAGCATGGCCACACCGGCCTGCTCCTCCTCCAGGCGGGCGCGGGCCGTGAGGAGTTCCGCCCGAGCCAGGGCCACCTGCGCCTCGGCCTCCTCCGGGTCCAGCTCGGCCAGCGCCTGGCCCCGGCGCACCCGGTCCCCCTCCTCCACCAGCAGCCGCCGGATCCGCCCCGGCACCTCGGCCCGGATGTTCACCTCGACCTCCGATTCCAGCGTGCCCGTGGCCGTCGCCGAGACGCTGATGACCATGTCCTCCCGCTTGAGGGTGACCACGCGGACCGGGACCTCGCCACGCCGGGCGAGCAGGGTCGCCGTTCCCGCACCGCCCACCAGGGCCACCCCCAGCAGGAGCAGCCCGCGCGTGCCCCACTTCATCCAACCCCTCCGCTCTCCCCCCGCGTTCTCCGGCCGCCTACATCTCGATCCTGTTCCGCTCCAGCACCGTCCCCATCACGTTGTCCAGATTGGCCAGCGACTTGTTGTAGTCCGTGATGGCCTGGATCTCGCTGGCCTGGGCCGCTGCCAGGTCGCGCTGAAAGGACAGGACGTTGAACGTAGTGGTGACCCCCGCCTCGAGCCGCCGCTGCTCCACCCGAAGCTGCTCCTCCGCCAGCACCCGGGCGGCCCGGTTGGCGTCAATCCGCTTGGCGTTGGCCTCGACCTGCCGGATGGCCTGCCGGACCTGCTGGGTGATCTGCAGCTCGAGGTTCTTGAGCGATGTCCTGGCCTGGTCCAGGTTGAGCTTCGCCTGGATATAGCTCGACTGCGCCGCCCGGTTGCCGAGCGGCACCGTGAGGATGACGCCGGCCGAGTAGGACACGAAATGGCTGGAGCCCATCTCGCTGATGTCGCTGCCGTAGAGGTTGCCGGAACCGTTCGCGAACACGCTGCCGGTGAAGGAGAGGTCGGGCAGCAGCTGGTTGCGCGTCAGCCGCACCGCCAACTCCTTGTTGGCAAGGTCCAGCTTGGCGCTCCTGTACTCGTAGCGGTCCTCCAGCGCTGTCCGGATGGCCTCCTCGGCATTGATGGGCTTCACCTCGAAATTGGGGGAATCGGTGGGTTGAATCTGCTGATCCCAGCCCCCGCTCACCGGCAGGTTCAGGATGACCTTGAGGTTGTCCTCGGCGTCCCGCACGGCCTTCTCGGCCAGGATCACGTCCTGGACCCGCGCGGCCTCCTGGGCCTCGGCCTGGGTCACCTCCACGGGGGCCGCCACCCCGGCCCGCACCCGCGCCTTGTTCAGCGCCACCAGGTCCCGCGCGAGCTGCAAGGACCGCTGCTGCACCCGCAGGTTCTCCCGGGCGAAGATGAGGTCGAAGTAGCCGCTCTTCACCTGGGTGACGACGTTGCTCACCCGGAGGCGCAACTGCTCGCGGGAGATGCCCTGGTTGTTCGTGGCGATGCGGATATTCGTCTCGTTCGCCTCGAGACCGAAGTTCTTCAGCAGCGGCTGGGTGAGGGTGAGACCGAACCGGCTGCTGAAACCGCTGCTGCTGTGGGCATTCAGATACTCGTTGTTGAACCGCAGCTCGTAGGTTCCCCCCGTCGGCAGCTTCTGCCGCAGGCCGGCGTTATAGTCCCACAGATCGGAGAGGGCTCGCCCGCCGCTGAAGAACGAGGACGTACTGGGCGCCCGGTTGTCCGACCGGGTGAGCTCGAGGAAGGCGCTGGGATCGAACACCGCCTTCTCGGCGACCAGGGCCTGGTCGCGAACCTGAGGGTTAAAGCCTTCCACCTGGATGTCCAGGTTGTTTTTCAGGGCCAGCGCGATGCTGTCCCGGAGGGACAGGGCCATCACCCCCGAGGGCGGGACGGGGGGCGGCTGGTTCGCCCCCGTCTGGGCCAGCATCAGATCCAGGTTCAGGTGGGGCCGGGCGGACTCGGCCGCCAGCCCGGGGGTGCCGAGGAGCAGCAGCCCGAGCAGGATCCAGACCACCTCAGTCGCTCGTCGCATGGTCACTCCTTTCGGATATGGACATCGGCAGGGTTGACGGCGCGCCGCGCGCCCCGTCCAGGAAGAGGCGCACCACCTCATCGGCGATCTCCTCCGGCGTGAGCCGCGCCACGGCGCGGTCGCCGAACACGGTCTCGGCCAGGGTGAAGATCACGTACATCCCCTGCAGGGCGCGGGCCGCGATTTCGGGACGGAGCGGGCGCAGCTCCCCCGCGGCTATCCGATCGGCGAGAAAGGCCCGGAGCCGCTGGAGCTGCTCCAGGCCGATCTCCTGGTAGACCTTCCCCCGAAGCTCCGCGTGCAGTGGCAGCTCGGTGAGGGCGAACCGCACCGCCTGCGGGTTCCGGCGAAAGCGCCGGATCCGGTCCACGACGAGCGACCGGAGGAAGCCCTCGGTGTCGCCCGTCTCCGGGCGCGCCAGGATCTGTTCCAGCGACTCCAGGATCATGGACCGGTACAGGGCCAGGAGCAGGTCCCGTTTGCTGGGGAAGTACAGGTAAATGGTGCCCTGGGCGATCCCGGCCTCGCGGGCGATGGCCCGGATGGTCGCCGCGGCATACCCCTTGCGGGCGAAGACCTTCATGGCGGCCTTCAGAATGGCCTGGCGCCTCTCCTCGCGAAGGCCGTCCGCTCGTGTGCGCGCCACCGCGTCCCTCCTGTCCGGCGTCCCGCCACCGGTGAATCGGTGAATGATCGTTCAGCAAACCGGATAACGTTACTTCGGCCGTGCGGGGGTGTCAAGGTCGCGTCGCGGGCCGAAGCTCGCCGGGGCGCGCCCGGTCGCGGGGTGGAATACGCGAGGGAGTTGCCAGGGCGGCCTGTCCCGGAATAGGATACGGCCTGCCGGGCCGGGCCGTTTCACCCATCGGGCGCGCCGGCCATCCGCATTCAAGGGGGTCCCGCATGGGCGATGAGGGAAGGGGGGCGAGGACGCCCGGGGAGATCGTGGCCCGGGCCAACCAGCGGATCCAAGGCACCTTCGCCGGCGTTCTGGGGATGGAGTTCACCCACCTCGCGCCCGACCGCGTCGAGGCGGTCCTGGCGATCCGGCCCGAGCACCGGCAGCCCTGGGGAATCGTGCACGGGGGGGCAGTGATGACGCTGGCCGACACCGTGGCCGGGGCCGGGGCCTACATGAACCTCGGGGAGGAACAGGAGACCGTCACGGTGGAGCTGAAGATCAACCTCATCGGGGCGGTCCGCGAGGGGATGATCCGGGCCGAGGCCGTGCCCCTGCACCGCGGCCGGACCACCTCGGTCTGGGAAGGCCGGATCACCGACGCGGCGGGCAAGCTCATCGCGGTCTCCCTCTCCACGCACCTGGTC
Organism: Methylomirabilis sp. (SeqCode); assembly: GCA_037442485.1. Classification (GTDB taxonomy): domain Bacteria; phylum Methylomirabilota; class Methylomirabilia; order Methylomirabilales; family 2-02-FULL-66-22; genus 2-02-FULL-66-22. The sequence continues at coordinate 1,982 of JBBIQE010000122.1, read as the reverse complement.
CTCGACCGCAGCCCCGGGTAGCGCCCCCTAGGCCCTCACGTACAGGTCGGAGCCGCCCCGCCGGAACTCCTCGGCCTTCTCGCGCAGGCCGAGCTCGAGAGCGTGCGCCTCCTCCACCTGGTGCGCCGCCGCGAAGGCCCGCACCTCCTCGGTGATCTTCATGGCGCAGAAGTGGGGGCCGCACATGGAGCAGAAGTGGGCCAGCTTGGCGCCCGGGGCCGGGAGGGTCTCGTCGTGAAACGCCCGGGCCGTCTCGGGGTCGAGGGAGAGATTGAATTGGTCTTCCCAGCGGAACTCGAAGCGGGCCCTGGACATGGCGTCGTCCCACTGGCGCGCCCGGGGGTGGCCCTTGGCCAGGTCGGCCGCATGGGCGGCGATCTTGTAGGCGATGACCCCGGCTTTCACATCCTGCTTGTTCGGCAGGCCCAGGTGTTCCTTGGGGGTCACGTAGCAGAGCATGGCCGTGCCAAACCACCCGATCATTGCCGCCCCGATGGCTGAGGTGATGTGATCGTAGCCGGGCGCGATGTCCGTAGTCAGCGGACCTAGCGTGTAAAAGGGGGCCTCGTGGCACACCCTGAGTTGCCGGTCCATGTTCTCCTGGATCAGGTGCAGGGGAATATGGCCCGGGCCCTCGATCATGACCTGGCAGTCGTGCTCCCAGGCGATCCGGGTCAGCTCTCCCAGGGTGTCCAGCTCGGCGAACTGGGCCTCGTCGTTGGCATCGGCGATGGAGCCGGGGCGCAAGCCGTCCCCCAGGGAGAAGCTCACGTCATAGGCGGCCAGGATCTCGCAGATCTCCCGGAAGTGGGTGTACAGGAAGCTCTCCTGGTGATGGGCCAGACACCACTTGGCCATGATGGAGCCCCCCCGCGACACGATCCCCGTCACGCGCCGGGCGGTCAGCGGGACGTAGCGGAGCCGGACGCCCGCGTGGATGGTGAAGTAATCCACCCCCTGCTCCGCCTGCTCGAGGAGCGTGTCGCGGTAGATCTCCCACGTCAGCTCCTCGGCCTTCCCGCCCACCTTTTCCAGGGCCTGGTAGATCGGGACGGTGCCCACGGGGACCGGGGAGTTGCGGAGGATCCACTCCCGGGTCTCGTGGATGTGGGGGCCCGTGGAGAGATCCATCACCGTGTCCGCCCCCCAGCGGATCGCCCAGCGCATCTTCTCCACCTCGTCCTGGATGGAGGAGGTCACCGCCGAGTTCCCCAGGTTGGCGTTGATCTTGACCAGGAAGTTGCGCCCGATGATCATCGGCTCGGATTCGGGATGGTTGATGTTGGCCGGGATGATGGCCCTCCCCCGGGCGACCTCGTCCCGGACGACCTCGGGCGCCATCCCCTCCCGCAGGGCCACGAACTCCATCTCGGGGGTGATGATCCCGTGCCGGGCGTAATGCATCTGGGTCACGCGCCGTCCCGGCTTGGCCCGGAGGGGGGTGCGGCGGACCGGGAAACGGAAATCCGCCAGGCCGGGATCGGCCTCGCGCTGCCGCCGGTAGCGGGAAGACGGGGCCGGCATCTCTTCCACGTCCCCGCGAGCCAGCACCCACGGCCGCCGCAGCGGCGGTAGCCCCCGCCGGAGATCCGCTTCGTAGCTGGGGTCGGTGTAGGGGCCGCTGGTATCGTAGAGCCGGACCGGTTGCTCCGGCGGGGCCAGGACAATCTCGCGCATCGGAACCCGAACCCCCGGATGGGTTCCCATCACGTAGACCTTTCGCGAGGGGAGGTCGAGCGAGCTGCGATTCGTCATCTCGGTGTCTCCACAAAGAAAAACCGCCACGCAGGGCGGTTCGATGTGCTCCTCATTGTCCCTACGCCGGCATTACCCGGGTCAGGTTCCAACGGTCGGTGAGGGAACCGCCCCACCCTCTCAGCCCGGCACCCCGGGCTCCCGCTTTTGACGGAGAGCAGGGTAGCACCGTCCCCCCTCCCCGTCAAGGGCTCCGGCCAAGGGGATCACGGCGGGGGAACGCCTTG
>JBBIQE010000121.1:0-9709 GCA_037442485.1 Methylomirabilis sp. (SeqCode) | reverse complement strand
CTAACTTGGACAGCAGATCGGGAGGCCCAAATTGGCCAAGCGTCCGAACCCGTCCCAAACCCCTTGAAAACACAGGAGGCCCCCTCGTGGCTCCCGGCTAATTTGGACAGCACTGGGTGCGTATGTTCTTTCCTGGGAGGGCCGAGGGTATCGGAGTTACCTTTGATCCGAATCTGTTTGACCGCTTTCCAGAGTCTCTGAAGTTACTGTCTTTCGGAGACGGGATTCTCGCCAAGCTGTTGGACGCTGTTGGCGATCCGGCCATCGCTCAGGAAACCGGCCGCGTCCTCCGCTGCGCGACCGTGGGAGACCATGAGCAACGCGGATACTTCGCCATCCGAGAGGGGCATACGGCAGAGGTTCTGACTCTCGCAAGCCTCCGCGATGCCCTGGGAGCACCGTCCGGCATTGCCGATCTCGACAGGCCCCGTCGCGAGGCCCTGGAAAAGTTCCTCTCGGACGTGCGCGAGACGTGGCGGCGGGATCGCGAGATTGAGAATGCGCGGAAGCACGGGATGCGCCTGGCTCTTGAGGAGCAGGGTCGTTAGCTTCTCCTCAAGGCGGCCTTGATTGACATAGCCATTGCCCGCCAACAGGAACTGTGGGATGAACCGAGTTCTGCAGAGTTCTCGGAGAACGCAGTGCGGAGTCTCCGGCGCAAGGGATTTCCGTTCGCGCCATTGTTGACCCTTGTGAGTATCCAAGGCCTGTGCCCAACCCCAACCGACCCGTACTTCGTTCGAATTCAGGGAGAGAGCCGGGAATTCCTCGAACGGAGGATGGCCGCCCTGAAAGCACAAATGACGGAGCTAGTGAAGCAGTTGGCGCGCTCGAACCAAGAACAGCGCGACGCCATCCGGGCTGTTGAGGTCCCCCCCGATGCTGTCTCCGTGACCACGTATCGGTAGACGGCTGGCCTGGGCTTCCGTCGGGATAAAGATGGGCGAGAAGGGGAACCGCACGGATCTGGAGGGGCACCGAGCCCGCCTCCGGGCGCGCTATCGCGCCGTTGGCGAGGCCGGCCTGGCCGAGCATGAGCTTCTAGAGCTCCTCCTACCTACGCGATCCCCCGCCGAGACACCAAGGGATTGGCCAAGACACTGCTTGAACGGTTCGGCTCCTTGACCGGAGTGTTGGAGGCCGACGCTGGTTCGTTAGAGCAGGTAGACGGCATCGGCCCGGCGGCCGCCATCCTCCTATCTTTGATCCGCCCTCTATCAATTTACCTTGTCGCCGGGAAGAAACCATCTCAGGCCGTGCTCAAGTCACCCGAGGCGGCGGCCGCATTTTTTCAGGCCAAGTTGAAAGGCGTGCCCGAGGAAGAGATCCATGTGGCCTTCGTGAACGCGAAGAACGCTGTCACGGCCACGGAGTGCCTCCAGCGGGGCACGGTGGACCAGTCGGCTGTTTACATTCGGAAAATCATGGAGCGCGCCCTGGCCCACAAAGCCAGCGGGTTCATTCTCGCCCACAATCACCCCAGCGGCGACCCTACTCCCCCAGCTCACGACCGCGAACTGACCCAGGCGGTGAAGGCTGCGGCGGCGGCCGTGGGCGTCCGGTTCCTGGATCACCTGATCATCGGCGACGCCGCGCCCTTCAGCTTCAAGGCCAACGGGGCGCTGTGATTAGAACGGTAGTGCAAATCTACCGCTGAATGGTGGATTATCTACCCTGACAAGACTCGATCTCCGAATGCTAGCTGACGAAGTGCCGCTGACGCAAAACCGGAGGGCAATGAAAGAAGAAATGGGGACCGTCGGCGCGCGGCCCGCTGGACCCCTTCGCCGAGAGTTCAGCGGAGAATCATGATGGCGCGGTTTCCCTGCCCATACCTTCTCGGTGAGGTCGAATGGACCGAAGAGCGGGAACGGCACATTGCCCACCGCCACCCCGATCTCCTTCCGGAGCATCGGGACCGGATCAGAGAAACTCTTGCCGACCCCGACCAGGTCCGTCGCAGCGGGCGGTTCGGAAGTGCCAGATTGTTCTCCCGCTGATATGCTGACCTGCGGGGAGGCAAGCACGTGGTGGAGGTTGTCGTGGGCGATCCTGGTGGTGGCCGACGCCATTGGATCATTACCGCCTACATGGCGAGAAGATTAGCGGAAGGAGAGGTCGAATGGAAGCGAAGCTGAGCTTCAAGTACGACCGGGAGGCGGATATCCTCTATATCAGCAAGTGTCCACCCTACCCGGAGCAGGAGTCCGAGGAGATTGGTGACGAAGTGATCGCCCGGCTCAACCCTAACACAGGGGATGTCGAGAACCTCGAAGTGCTGTTCTTCTCAACGCGACTCTTGCGTGGCGATCTGTTCGAGCTACCGGTGACGGCCGACTTGCGCCTTGCTCTCAAGGGATAAATGACGGTCCGCCTGCCCGACACACAGAAACGCCGAGGCTCATAGAACGTCGCAGTCACGGAGTGCCGCACTTACGTTGACTCGCGACATCGTGCGCCATGTAAGAGGCGCCGAGCCTGCGGTTAGCACGGCCGTCAGCCACCCCGAGTCCGCACCTCCACGCCGCCGGGGCGGCCGATGATGACCTGGTGGGCGATGCCGAGGAAGAGGCCCGTGGCGACGACGCCGGCGCGGGTGAGCAGTTGTCTTTCCAGCTCTTCCGGATTGGAGATTCCATCGAACCGGCAGTGCAGGATGTAGTTTCCCTCGTCCGTCACAAAGGGTTTGCCATCGGGATTCTTCCGCAACTCGGGCTTCCCGCCCAGCGACTCCACGAAGGGGATGTGGCTCTTCCACCCGAAGGGGATCACCTCGACCGGCAAGGGCGCCCTGGTCCCCAGGCGCTCCACCAGCTTGGACTCGTCCACGAAGATCACCACGCGGCGCGAGGCCGTGGCGACCACTTTTTCCCAGAGCAGCGCCCCCCCCAGCCCCTTGATGAGATCGAGGTTCGGGTCCACCTCGTCCGCCCCGTCCAGGTCGAGGTCCAGGACGGGATGCTCCTCCAGCGTCGTGAGCGGCACGCCGGATTCCCGGGCGACGGCGGCGATGGCGCTGGAGGTGGGGACCCCGATGACGTCGCGCAGGCTCCCCTCGCGAAGGCGCCGCCCGATCGCCTGCACCGCCAGCGTGGCGGTGGAACCGCTCCCCAGGCCCAGGACCATGCCGGATTTCACCAGGCCTGCCCCATGCTCTGCCGCCATCTGCTTCGGATTCATCATCGCGGTCCTTTCCTCTTGCTCCCCAAAATCCGCCAGCCGTGCATGCTCCGTGGCCGAAGGGGATCCCTTCACCCAGTCTCCCCCTCACCGTGTCTCCGTGTCACCGGGTCCCCCTCACCGCCTCCAGCACCCGGCGCAACCCGGCCTCGATCCCGCCCCCGATGTGAACCCGCAGGGCGCGCCGCTTCCGTCCCTGAAGCGACTGGAGATCTCCCAGGGCCTGGGCCGCCTTCATCACGCCGAAGGTGTAGGGCTCGCCTGGGATGGGAAGGTCCACGGGGTCGTCGGCCGTGAACTGGAGAAAGACCCCATTGTCGCCCCCGCCCTTGTGTAGTTGCCCCGTCGAGTGCAGGAAGCGCGGCCCGTAGCCCAGCGTGGTCGCCACCCGGAACCGATCCCTGATGTGCGAGCGGATCTCCCCAAGGATGGCCGCGTGGGCAGGCGTGCTCTGCAGGTACGCCGTCAAGGCGACGTAATCGTGGGGCCGGATCCGGCCGAGGTGCGCCCGCAGGGCATCGGCCAGCGTCTCCGCGCCTCGCAGGGCCGCGGCCGCCGCCGCGTCCCCGTAGAGCCGCAGGGAGCCGTCGCTGAGGATCGGGCTCCCCTCGGGCAGCCGCCCGGTGCTCTTGAACTCGCCGAGCAGCCGCCTGGTGTTGTCCTTGCTCTCCTGGACGTTCGGCTGGTCGAAGGGATTGACCCCGATCACGGCGCTGGCCACGGCGGTGGCGAACTCCCAGCGGAAGAACTCCGCGCCCAGATCGTACGGGTCCTCCAGGGTTATCCTCAGGACCGGATGCCCCGCCTTCTCCAGCGCCTGGACCTTCCCCTCCAGGTCGCCATCCCTCGACCCGAGGAGTCTGAGGTACACGAAGACCCGATCGTCGCCATACACGCCGGGATCGCCCGGCGCCTCTCCCTCCACCGGCAGGATCCCCGTGCCGTCCTTCCCCGTGCTCTCGGCGACGAGCTGTTCCACCCAGTACCCGAACGAGGCGATCTCGGGCGAGCAGAGGAACGTCAGCTTGTCCCGCCCGGCCTTCGCCAGGGCGCCGATGACGGCCCCGAGCAGGAGGCCCGGATTTTCCCCCGGCGCAGCCGATGCGCCGCAGGCCTGGGCCATCCGCTCAGCCCGATCCAGCATCCGCAGGACGTCCAGGCCGATCAGCGTCGCCGGCACCATGCCGAAAAACGATAGGGCGGAGTACCTCCCGCCGATATCCGAGGGGTTGAGAAAGACGTGCCGGAACTTCGTCTCGGCGCCCGTCCGCTCCAGCGGGGTCCCGGCATCGGTGATGGCGATGAACTGCTCGCCGGCGCGCTCCCCCGCGAGGGTCCGGGCTTTGGCAAAGAAGTATCGATAGAATGCGATGATCTCCGGCGTCGTCCCCGACTTGCTGGCCACGATGAAAAGGGTGCGCGGCAGATCCAGGTCCCTCTCGAAGGCCTCGAGGCTGGCCGGATCCGTCGTGTCCAGGACGGCCAGGCGGGGAAAGCCTGCCGCCTCGCCGAAGGTCAGGCGCAGGACGTCGGGACACAGGCTGCTGCCGCCCATGCCCAGGAGCAGGACGTGACGGAAGCCGGCCCGACCGACCTCCACGGCGAAGCGCGCCAGGCCGGAGGCCTGCTGGCGGATGAAGGCCGTGACCGTCAGCCAGCCCAGGCTGTTCCGGATGATCTGCTGGTGGTCGGGTTCCGACTTCCAGAGCGAGGGGTCCCTGGCCCAGATCCTGGCCACGGCGTCCCGCTTCGCCAAGTCATCGAGGGTGGCCTCCACCCCGGACGCATACGGCCCCAACCCGGTCACCTCCAGGCTCAGGCTTCGCATGGCGCACCTCCCCGGACCACCGGCAATCTGGCAATCTCGCACCCGGGCACTCCGGAGACCCAAGATCCCGGAACCCCGGGTTGCCGGGCTGCCCGATTGCCTGATTGCCGAGCTGCCGCGTTGCCCACCGGCCATCCCTTACCCGGCCAGTAAGGCCAGCGCTCGGGCGGTCACATTCTCGGGCGTGAAACCGAACTTCTGGAAGTTGACCGGGCCGGGCGCGGAGGCGCCGAACCGCGTCATGCCGATGACATCGCCCGCCGGGCCGACGTACTTGTGCCACCCCAGGGGGACGGCCGCCTCCACCGCCACCCGTGCCCTCACGGCGGGGGGCAGGACGCCGTCGCGATAGCTCCGGGGCTGCCGCTCGAACAGCTCCCAGGACGGCATGCTGACCACCCGGGCGGGGACGCCCCGCTCGGCCAGCAGCTTCTGCGCCGCAAGGACCACCGACACCTCGGAGCCCGTCCCGATGAGAATGACCCGCGGCGCCCCCCCGGGTGCCTCCGCCAGGACATACGCGCCGCGCGCGACGCCATCCCCCGGCGCCACGCCGGCCCGGTCCAGGACCGGCACGTTCTGCCGCGTGAGGACCAGGCAGGTCGGCCCCGAGTGGGCGAGGGTCATCCGCCAGGCCTCCACCGTCTCGCCGGCGTCGGCCGGCCGGATCACGGTGAGGCCGGGGATGGCGCGGAGCGCGGCGAGCTGCTCGACGGGCTGGTGCGTCGGTCCGTCCTCGCCCAACCCGATGCTGTCGTGGGTGAAGATGAAAATGACGGGCGCCTGCATCAGGGCGGCCAGCCGGAGTGCCGGGCGCATGTAGTCCGAGAAGATCAGGAACGTGCCCGCGTACGGCCGGAGCCCCCCGTGCAAAGCCATCCCGTTGCAGATGGAGGCCATGGCGTGCTCCCGGACGCCGAACCGGAAGTTCCGGCCGGCGTAGGAGCCGGCCTGAAACTCGGGCACGCCCTGGACGTAGGTATTGTTCGAGGGGGCGAGATCGGCCGAGCCGCCCAGCAGATTCGTCACCTTCGGGAAGAGGGCGTGAAGGACCTTGCCCGAGGCGGCCCGGGTGGCCAGGGCCGGATCGCCCGGCGCGAAGGCCGGCAGCGTCGCATCCCATCCCTGGGGGAGCTCCCCGCGCATGTACTGCTCCCAGCGGGCCGCCTCCTCCGGAAAGGCCGCGGCGTATGCGGCGAAGCGCCGATGCCACTCCGCCTCCCAGGCCTTCCCCCGATCCACCGCCTTGCGAAACTCCTGCCGGGCCTCCTCCGGAATCAGAAATGCCGGCTCGACGGGCCAGCCCAGGTTCTGCTTCGTCAGCCGGACTTCCTCCTCCCCCAGCGGCTCGCCGTGGGCCTTGTTGGAGTCCTGCTTGTTGGGGCTGCCGAAGCCGATGTGCGTCCGGCACATGAGCAGGGAGGGGCGCGAGGCCTCGGCCTGGGCGGCCCGGATGGCCGCCTCGACCGCCTCGAGGTCGTTGCCGTCCGCCACGCGCTGGAGGTGCCAGCCGTAGGCCTCGAAGCGCCGGCCGACATCCTCGGTGAAGGCGAGGGCGGTGCTGCCGTCAATGGAGACGTGGTTGTCGTCGTACAGGTAGATCAGCTTCCCGAGCTTCAGGTGCCCGGCCAGCGAGGCGGCCTCGGAGGCCACGCCCTCCATCAGGTCGCCGTCGCTCACGATGGCGTAGGTGTAGTGATCCACGATGGTGTGGCCGGGCCGGTTGAACTGGGCCGCCAGCCAGCGCTCGGCGATGGCCATCCCGACCCCGTTGGCGAACCCCTGGCCCAGAGGGCCGGTGGTAGTCTCCACGCCGGGGGTCACGCCGTACTCGGGGTGGCCGGGCGTCCGGCTTTCCCACTGCCGGAACCGCTGAAGCTCTTCGAGCCCGAGGTCATAGCCGGTCAGGTGCAGGAGGGAGTACAGCAGCATGCTCCCGTGTCCCGCGGACAGCACGAACCGATCCCGGTCCGGCCAGCGCGGGTTCGCGGGATTGTGCTTCAGGAAGCGGATCCAGAGCACGTAGGCCATGGCGGCCGCCCCCATGGGCATTCCCGGATGCCCCGATTTCGCCTGCTGCACGGCATCGGCGGCGAGCATCCGCAGCGTGTTGATGCAGAGCCGGTCCAGTTGCGCCTGGTGCGCCATCGCTTCTCTCCCGGGTATCGAGGTGGTCTATCGCGACTGTATCACATTTAGCTCCCTTGCCCACCACAAGAAAATCCGCGCAGGAGCGGGCGGCCCGTTTCCGGCCGGGCCCGTCACCGGGGTCGCCCCTGCCGCCGGACCTTCGGTCGTCCGATCTCCGGCTACGGCGGAGTACCCCTCCCGTTGCACGCACCTCGCGAGTGCGATACGCCCGGACGTGCGGGTGGGCTGAGGCGGAGGCCCTGGCGCTCTCGCTTGCCTGTCCTCCAGGGCTATGTTACCGTACTTCGAGAGTTCCGCCGCCGCCTCACCCTTCGGCCTGAGTTCCGGCTATGCGCATCGCGACCAAGCTCACGCTCTGCCTGCTCCTCGCCGTGGCGGTGGTCATGGCGGGCTTTGGCTACATCCGCGCCCGCCAGGAGCGGGAGCGGCTGATCGCCGAGGTCCAGCAAGAGGTCCTGGTCCTGGCCAACGCCATCAAGCTGACCGTGGAGCATGCCCTGCGCGACCGGCGCCCGCAGGACATCCAGGAACTGCTGACCGAGATGGTCCACCAGCCGAACTCGGTGGACCGCATCCGGATCTTCGACCGCAGCCTGGCAAGCATCCACAGCGCCATGACCGATGTGGCGGCCGCCACGCGGGTCCCCCAGGCCGAGCTGGAGCAGGTGCGCACGAGCGGGAAGACGATCGTCCGTTACCTGGATCTCCCGGCCCACCCGACCGTGTACGTGATCCTGCCCCTGAAGAGCGGCCGCGGGGCCGCTGCCGGCGTGCTGGAAGTGGTCCACATCGCCAGCCGGGTGCAGCGGCAGATCGCGGACGCCAACCGCGAGCAGGTGCTGCGCCTGAGCCTGCTGAGCCTCACCATCGCCCTGGTCATCTGGCTGACCGTCCGGATCAGCATTCGCCGCCCCATCGGCCGTCTGGTGCGGACGGCGCTGGCCATCGGTCACGGCGATCTGGGCCGCCGGCTGGCCATGCATCGCCGCGACGAGATCGGCCAGCTCGCCTCGGCGTTCAACCGGATGGCCGAGAGCCTTCAGGCCGCCCAGACCCGGAGCGCGGCCGAGGCGCAGGCCCGCCTCACGCTGGAGCGACAGGTCCATCAGGCGGAGAAGCTGGCGGCCGTGGGCCGCCTCGCCAGCGAGGTGGCGCACGAGATCGGCACCCCGCTGAACATCGTCTCGGGGCGGGCAGAGGTGATCCAGAAACACCTCCCGGCCGACCACCCGCTGTCCCGGCACGTCGGCACCATCCTCCGCCAGATCCAGCGGATCAGCGGGATCATCCGCCAACTGCTGGAGTACGCCCGGCCCCGGCGGCCCGTGCTTCGGCCCGTCGCCGCCGGCCCGGCCCTCGCGCGGAGCGTCGAGCTGCTGGATCCGCTGGCCCGCCAGCGGCGGGTGGGTGTGGAGGTTGAGGTTCCCCATGACCTCCCGTCGCTGCTCGCGGACCCGGATCAGCTCCAACAGGTCCTGCTGAACCTCATGACCAACGCGCTGGACGCGACCCCGCCCGACGGGCGGGTGCGGCTGGCCGCCGGAGGGGCGGATCTCGATCCCGAGGATGGCCGCCCCCGCATCCAGCGGGGAGGGGCCGAGGGGCCCTGCCTCACGCTCATGGTGTCGGACACCGGGCGCGGGATGCCCCGCGACCAGCTGGAACAGATCTTCGAGCCGTTCTTCTCCACCAAGGGACGGCGCGGCGGGACCGGCCTGGGTCTGGCCATCGTCGAGGACATCATCCGGGCGCATCGCGCGGCGATCGCGGTCCACAGCGCCGAGGGCGCCGGGACGACCGTGGTCCTTCGATGGCCCACCGCCTCTCCCGCAGATGCCGCCGCCCCTGCGGGAGAGGCACAACTTCACACGGACAACGGACAACCGGTAAACTCCCCTGAGGGTTTTTGCATTGTCGGTTTCTCATTGCAGGGGTCGGTCATCGGTCTGAAATTGCTGACGGGATAGCGCATGGGTAGCCCCCGATCCAGGATTCTCGTGGTCGAAGACGACGCGGAGATGCTGGCCATGGTGTGCGAGCACCTCGAGGCCGAGGGCCATGCCGTCACGGGGGCGAGCCAGAGCGCCGAGGCCATGGCGCGGCTCCGCACCGAGGAGTTCGATGTGGTATTGACGGACCTGCGGATGCCCGAAGCGGACGGCCTGGAGATCCTCCGCATCTCCCGCCAGAGCCAGCGGGATGTCCCCGTGATCCTTTTCACCGCCTTCGGCAGCATCGAGACCGCCATCCAGGCGATCCGCCAGGGCGCCTACGACTACGTCACCAAGCCGTTCGCCCTGGAGGAGATCAGCCTGCTGGTGGCCAAGGCGCTGGAGGAGCGCCGCCTCCGGGCGGAGAACCTCAGCCTCCGGCGGGAACTGGAGGGCCGCTACCGCTTCGAGAATCTCCTGGGGAAGAGTCCGGCGATGCAGAGCGTCTTCGCGCTCATCCGGCAAGTGGCCCCGGGCGACAGCAACGTCCTCATCACGGGCGAGAGCGGGACGGGCAAGGAGCTGGTGGCCCGGGCGATTCACTACAACAGCCCCCGGG
>JBBIQE010000120.1:0-9819 GCA_037442485.1 Methylomirabilis sp. (SeqCode) | reverse complement strand
CCACCCCGTGGCTCTGGAAGAGCGGGATCGTCAGGCCAAGTTCCTTTGCGTTTTTTGTCACCACGGATGCGGCGGGCGGAATAGCCCACACCACCACGGCCTGGGCGTCGCTGCCCTTCACCTTGGTGAGCTGGGTCGTCATGTCCACGTCCTTGTCACCGAACCGCTCGCTGGCCACGATCCTGAGGCCCAGCTGCTTGGCCACCTTCTCGAACTCGACCCGCCCGCTGTCACCGAAGGCGTTGTCCACGTTCATCCAGGCCAGCCGGGTCAGCTTCTTCCCCATGAGGTAATCGGCCAGGACGGCGGCGATGAGGTGATCGCTCTGCGGCGTCTTGAAGACCCAGAAGCTGTCCTTCACCGGCTCGACGATGCGGACGCTGGCCGCCATGGACACCATGGGGACCTTGGCGCTCTGGACGGCACTCTTGATGGCCAGGGAGGTGCCGCTCTGCGTGCAGCAGATCAGGGCCGCCACGCGCTCCTCCTCCATGGCCTTCTTCGCCGCCAGCAGGGTCTTGGTCTCGGCGCTCTCCCCGTCGTACATGACGAGTTTCACCGGCCGCCCCTTGATCCCGCCCTTCGCGTCAATCTCCGCCTGGAGCATGAGGGCGGTGTCCCGCTCCGGCAGGCCCAGCGAGGAACCCGGGCCGGTGACGTCCGCGATGAAGCCCAGCTTGATGGGCTGGTGGCCGAAGGATTTGCCCCCCAGTCCCAGCCCCAGCCCTAGCCCCAGGGCGAGCATCGCGCTCCAGCGTCCGAGGAACCCGTTGCGTACCCTTCGCCGCGTTCTCATTGCATGCCCCTCCCAGATGCCTTCGCCCACTGCAGTGTCAGCCCCGGACCTCAGGGGGTGGAGGGCGAGGCAGGCCTCGCCTCCTCGACCCCCTCCTGAGCCAGCCGGTTCAACTCCGCCAGCAGCGCCTGGCGGTCGGCAGGCTTGAGGCCGCTGTAATTGGCGCCTTCGCCTATGGTGCTCGCCAGCATGACATAGCATCCCGCACAGAAGTGCAGGCCGTGGTCCTCGAAGACACCGAAGAGGTGGGGGAACCGATCCAGCACGTCCTTGATGGTCATGTCCGGACGAATCACGGGCTTCCCATCCGTTCGGGATTTCGGAAAATTGGACATCCGAATCCGAAATGCTACGGCGTCGTGTAGTCGTAGAACCCCCGACCTGTAGCGCGTCCCAGCTTGCCCGCCCGCACCATCTGCCGCAAGAGCGGCGCCGGCCGGTAGCGGTCCTCCCCGTACTCCGCCTGCAAGCCCTCGAGCACCCCCAGGACCTGGTCCAGGCCGATCCGGTCCGCCCACTCCAGGGGCCCCAGGGGGTAGTGCATCCCCAGCCTCATCGCCGTATCAATGTCCTCGGCCGAGGCCACCCCCTCCATGAGGGCGAAGGCCGCCTCGTTGATGATCATGCAGAGGATGCGCGGAAACACGAGGCCCGGCCCGTCGGGGACGACCATCGGCTCCAGCCCCAGCCCCCGGAAGAACGCGCCCGCCTGATCCAGGGCCGCGGGCTGGGTCCAGGGCGCTGCGGCCAGCTCCACCGCCTGCCCCTTCTGGAGCGGCGGCAGCGCCGCGAAGCCGACCACCCGATGGCGGGCGTGGATGTCGGCCGCCGCCTCGGCCGCGCTGTGACCCAGGGCGGCCGTGAGGATGAGGGTGCTCTCGGGCAGCTCGGGGTCCAGCCACTCGGACGCCTCGGCCTCGATCACCACCTCGGCGTCCCCGTAGGCCTCGCCCAGGTGGCGCAGGTACCGCTCGCGCCGCCCCTGATCCGTGAAAATGGCGTCCAGCTCCTCCCGCGTCTCCGGCCAGGCCGGGGGGCGATGGACCACGCATCCCGCCGCGCCGGCCAGCTCCGCCAGCGCGTCGGCCAACGGGCTCTGCCCAAGGATCAGGATGCTCCGACTCATGCGCCCTCTTTCCGCCCCGACCCCGGCTTCTCCTCCGGGTACTCGTAGAAGCCCCGGCCCGTCTTCCGTCCCAGGAGGCCCGACTCGAGCATGCGCTGCTGGATGGGGTGGGGGCGGAAGCGCGGCTCCTGGAAGAAGGCCTCGTACACCGACCGGCTGACCGCCAGGTTGACATCGATGCCGATGAGATCCATCAGCTCGAAGGGTCCCATGCGGAACCGGCCGGGCCCCTTCATGACGCGATCGATGAGCTCGGGGCCGGCCCCACCCTCTCCCAGGATGCGCAGCGCCTCCAGCGAGAAATGGCGGGCGATCCGGTTGACGATGAACCCGGGCGTGTCCTTGGCGCGGACCGGCGTCTTGCCCAGGCGGCGCGCCAGCGCCATGGTCTCCTCCACGACGGCGGCCGCCGTGCGCGCTCCCGCCACGACCTCGACCAGGGGCATGAGCGGCACCGGGTTGAAGAAGTGCATGCCCACCACCCGCTCGGGATGCCCGGTGGCGCCCGCGATGGCCGTGACGGAGAGCGACGAGGTGTTGGTGGCCAAGAGAGCGGCGGGATCGGCGAGCCCGTCCAGCTCGGCGAACAGCCGCTGCTTGAGGGCCAGCTCCTCGGGTGCGGCCTCGAGGATGCACTCGGCGTCGCGCATCTCCGAGAGCCGGGTGACGGCCTGCAGGCGCCGCAGGGCCTCCTCGGCCGCCTCCGCCTGGACCTGGCCCTTCTCCACCGCGCGGCTCACCCGCTGGGCGATGCGGGACCGGCCCTGGGCCAGCGCCGCCGGCACCGCGTCATAGAGCCGCACCTGGAACCCGCTCAGGATCGCCACCTGGGCGATGCCGCTGCCCATGGTGCCGGCGCCCACGATGCCGATGGTTGTGATCCGTTGGCTCATGGCATTGGCTCCACCGGGGGCAGCCCTCCACCGCCACCCCTCAGGGGACGGGAAGGGGTCAGCCCGGGATCACCGCCTCCTGCGGCAGCTCCTCCCACCTGGGCCTCCAGGCGGGCAGACGGAGCCCCAGGGGCGCGATGACCCCCTGCACCTCCTCGGCGAAGGCGCGGCGCACCTCGTCGTTGTCCCGCACCTTGAGGCGCAACGCCCGGTAGATCCTGTTCTTCGGCGAGTTGGGCCGGCCGAAGATGTTCATGGTCCGGATGTACCACTTCTCCAGCGTCCGCTGGCACTCCTCCCGGGTCGCCGGATCCTCGGCCAGGCGCTTGATCCAGGTCTCGCCGTGGGCGATGTGCATCTTCTCTTCCTTGAAGATGCCGTCAATGACCCGCCGCCACGGCCCGTAGCTGCACTGGTACACGTCCAGGAGCTGATGGCCGGCCCCCCGGTCCATGCAGAAATTGAACATTACGAAATCGGTCCAGGTGTCAATGGGATAGTAGAAGATGTTCACCCGCTTGTCGGCCCCGGCCCGGGCCGTCCCCAGGTCCTGATCGCCCGAGATGCGGAAGCTGAGGTCGGTCTGCCGGATCGTCTCCTCGGGATTGATCCCCAGGTCCGCCAGCAACCGGTACATGACCCGCGCGTGGCGCACCTCGTCCTTAGTGATGGTGGCCGTGGCCAGCATCTCGGGCACCGTCGGCGCCTTCATGATCCAGGGGACATAGCCGAAGGCCCCCGCCAGCTCGGAGTCCGCCTGCATCTGCATCAGGTGCACGAGGTGGGTATGGTACTCCTCGCTCATCTCCTCGGCCGATTCGATCAGCTCCCCGGCCTGGATCCGCGCCAGGACGCGCGGGTGTGGCGCAAATGCCGCTGCCATCCTCCTCCCCCCCCTCACGTATGGCTGGCACGCTGCCGGCCGGGCAATCCGGCACTCCGGGGTTCCGGGACGCCCGCGTGCCAGCGTGCCTATTTGCCCTTGAACTTCGGCTCGCGCTTCTCCAGGAAGGCCTGCATCCCCTCCGCCTTGTCCTCGGTGGCGAAGACGAGGTTGAAAGTCTTCCGCTCGAAATCTATCCCGACCGGAAGCGCCGTCTCCAGCGCCTTCAGGATGCACTCCTTGGCGCTCCGCACGGCGAGGGGGGATTTGGCCGCGATCTCCCGGGCGATCCGCCTGGCCTCATCCAGGACGAGTTCCGGTGCGACCACGCGGTTGACGAGCCCCAGCCTCTCGGCCTCGACCGCCCCGAGGTGCCGGCCGGTGAGGATCAGCTCCATCGCCTTGAACTTCCCGACCGTCCGGGTCAGCCGCTGGGTCCCGCCGCCCCCCGGGATGATGCCGATGTTGATCTCGGGCTGGCCGAAGCGCGCCGTCTCGCCGGCCACGATGATGTCGCAGCACATCGCCAGCTCGCACCCGCCGCCCAGCGCATACCCGTTCACCGCGGCCAGGATCGGTTTCTTCAGGCGGCGCATCCGCTCCCAGCGGGCCGGGGCAGCACTGCCCATCTGGTCCACGGCCGTCATGGCGGCCATCTGCTTGATGTCGGCCCCGGCCGAAAAGGCCCGCTCGTCCCCCGTGACGATCATGCAGCGGATGGCGGGTTCGGCATCGAAGGCCTCGAGCGCCCTCAGCAACTCCTCGAACATCTCGGCGCTCAGGGCGTTCCGCGCCTCGGGGCGGTTGAGGCGCACCAGCCCGATGGCGTCCTCGGCCCAGGCCGTGATCAGGGTGAATTCCACTGACCCCCCCAGTGCGTGCGGTGTTGCGGTTCTGCAGCGCTGCGGTCAACACGCCGAAACCGCAGTACCGCCGCACCCCCGCACGGCAGCACCTCGTTCAGAGCGCGCCGCCGCAATGGCCGCAAAAGCGGAAGGCCTCGGGGATCCCCTTGGCCCCGCAGCGGGCGCAGTCGCGGCGCGGGGGGCCCCAGGCGAACTCGGACGAGCCGCCCTCGGCCGCGCGTCGCCGCAGCCCGAGATAGTCCACGGGCCGCTTCTCCCGGAAGGCCCGGAAGCCCTCGTACACCTCGGGTGACCCCGAGTGGAGCGCCAGCCAGTCCCGGGCATGGCCCACCGTCAGGTGGAAGGACAGGTCCCGCCAGAAGTTCGTCTGCTGCTTGGTGTAGCGCAGGCACTCGGGCAGCTTCTCGACCAGCTTCCCGGCCATGGCATCTACGGCCGCGTCCAGCTCCGCCGCGGGGACCACCGCGTTCACGAGGCCCCATTCCAGGGCCTGGGGCGCGGTGATCTCCTCGCACAGCCAGAGGATCTCGCGGGCCCGCCGGTCGCCCACCAGCAGGGGAAGCCACTGGGTCGCGCCGCCCGCCGGGACGCTCCCCCGGGCGGTGCCCACCTGGCGGATCGTGACGTGCTCGGCGGCGATGGCCAGGTCGCAGGCGATGTTGAATTCGTTCCCGCCGCCCACCACCATCCCGTTCAGGCGCGCGATCGTCGGCTTCCCGATATTGAGCAGCCGGTAGTGGGCCTCCATGAAGGCGCCCATCCACTTCCAGTAATCGCGGGGCCGGGTGAGGAAGAACTCCTCCTGCTCCGCGAGGTCCGCCCCGGTGCTGAAGGCGCGATCCCCCGCGCCGGTGAGGACGACCACGGCCACCCCGTCGTCCCAGGAGGCGTCCTCGAAGGCCCGGCTCATCTCCTTGAGCGTCAGGAGGTCGAGGCAGTTCATCACCTCCGGCCGATTGATGGTGACGGTCGCCCGCCACGCCGCCTTTTCGTAGCGGATGCGCGCGAATCGGAAGGATTCGGCGGGTTGGCTGGCTGGGTAGACCATAAGCTGTCAACCGGTCACAGGGTCAAGTCGTCAAGACCTCCGGGGACTGATCCCCGGCCAGACGCCCGCGTGGGCGCCCCTGCCGGCGCCGGTTGACGCGAACGTCGCATGCCGCCATCATGCTCCCTAGGAGACGCCGGGCAGATCGGGGACGTGTCGGTTACCGTGCAGGAGTGACACCGGGCACCAGTCGTCGGGAGCAGGCGGGACTATATGTGTGCCCAAACGGGGCTGTCAAGGATTTTTCGGTCGAGAAACAGGCCCCCCCGCGACACCGGCGGGCACGGCTGGCAGCCCCCGCCCGCCAAAGCAGGAGGGCCTGTCCCCCGCAGGCGGCACCGCTCAAGGCTGGATGGCGAAATCCAGGCCGAGGGCGCGGAGGCGCTCGGGGGTCGGGATGCCGTCCGTGGACCAGCCGCGCAGGGCGTAGTACTCGTCCAGCATCCGATCCAGCTCCTCGGGGGGGCAGTAGGCGCCCCGGGAGGGGCCGTCGGGGATAGGCTCGTGCTGGACGCGCCAGGGCAGCGTATCGTCCTTCCGCGAGATCCCCTCGCGGACGTTGAAGGCTCGCTCCAGCGTGCAGATCCGCTCGCCGATCCGCTCCAGCTCGGCGAGGTCGAGGTCCCAACCCGTGGCGGCGTTCACCATCCGGACGTAGCTCTCGTTGAGGTACATGCCGAAGCCGCCGCGCTCCGACGTGAACCGGCAGAGGACCAGCGAGTCGTCCACGGCCGTGAAGTGCTGGCTGCGGATGGCCCAGGCGGCTTTGCCCTCGGGGCTCCTGCGATCGAAGTCGGGGGCGTACTGGGGCGTGGGCCGGGCGTCGTGGTGGCTCCCGCCCCGCGTGCCCGTGGCATAGCCGATGCTCATGCCCTTGAGGGCCCGGGCCGAGTGGGCCGGCAGCTCCAGGCCCTTGACGGCGTGGAGGAACTTCCGAGCCTCGGGGCCGAGCCGTGAGGCGAGGCGGGCCGACCCCTCGGCCAGGACGTCCCCGAACCCTTCGCGCCGGCCGATCATCTCCACCAGACGATGCACCGCCTGGTGCTTCCCCCAGGCGAGCGGGACCCCGACCTCCTTCTCGGTCAGGAAGCCCCGCTCCAGGCACTCCAGGACGAAAGCGATGGTGACGCCGGTGCTGATCGTGTCCAGACCGAGCTGGTCGCAGAGCTGCTCGGCCTTCACCAGGGAGGCAGGGTCGAGGTTGCCCAGCATGGGGCCGAAGGCGTAGATGCTCTCGTACTCGGGCATCTTCCACACCGTGCCGGCGTACTCGCCCTCCCTCACCTCGAAGACCTTGCCGCAGGCCACGGGGCACTTGTTGCAGGTCGTGTCCTGCTTGTGAAACTCCGCCTTGTACCGCTCGCCGCCCACCTGCTCCGCCTCGGGGGAGTACTCGAACCGGTTGTTGTAGAAGCCCAGGCCGCCGATGGCGTTGATGCCCTTCACCAGGTTGGGCGTCCCGAAGACGTGCAGGTTGTAGGTCCCCTTCTTCAGGGCCTCCCGCGTCTCGTTCACCAGCGCCTTCAGGGCCTGCACGTCGGCGAACTCGGGCTTGCGCCTCCCGCGGACGACCACCGCCTTGATATTCTTGGACCCCAGCACGGCCGCGAGACCCCCCCGCGCCCCGAAGCCTTCGCGGCTCCGCCAGTAGTGGGCCAGGGCCGCCATGCGGACCCGCCGCTCGCCGGCCGGGCCGATGCTGACCACGTCGGCATCCGACCCCTCCCGCGCCAGGATCGCCTGCGCCGCCTGGAGGGTGGGCTGGCCCCAGAGGTCCCGGGCGGGCTTCAGCGTGGCGCCGGCCTCGCTGACGACGAGATAGACCGGCTCGGGCGCCGCCCCCGTGATGGCGATGGCGTCGAAGCCGGTGTGCCGCTGTGTCCCGGCGAACCGGCCCCCGAAGGTGGAGTCGAAGAACAGCCCGTTCAGCGGGGACTTGCCCCCGACGCAGTTCCGGTTGTTGCCCGGGATCACGCTGTCCGTGACGGGCCCGGTGGCGAACACCACGAGGTTCCGGGGATCGAAGGCGTCAATGCCCGGCGGGATCCGATCGTAGCAGAGCTTGGCCGTGAAACCGTTGCCTCCCAGGTAGGCGCGGGCGAACGCGGCGTCGAACTCCTCGATGCGCTGATCCCCGCCGGTCACGTCTACCGTCAGAATCCTGCCGCCATAACCAAACATGTCTTCCTCGCCACCCAGGGAAGGGGAACTGAAGCGATCACGTACGCGCCCGCCGCCGCCGACTTATCCCGCCTGGCTCCTGCAGACCAGGCGGGGGCCGACCCCGACGCTCGGGTGGTAGCAGGGCTCTCGGTTCCGAGCGCTACGTCCTTGTGATGTCGCCAAAAATCACCTTTTTCCCAGGGCGCTGTCAAGTGAAAAAGTCCTCGAAGCCGGGGGGAAATCACATAGGCGGCTGGAAAGTGTCGGTGGGCGGTCGGGTGACGAACCCGGCCGGTCAGGGGGTCGGGGGCCTCGTCGCGAGCGCTTCGGCATGGCAGCACTGATTGGACTCAGCAGAAGACGGAAGGCGTCCGTGTCCTAGAAGGCGTTAGAGGATCTCGCTATGGACCGGGAACCTACGCTTGCTGATAGACCATATGGAACGACCGGCCTGAGCTAGCGCATAATAGCGTGGGTTGTTCCGGGGACGGAACAGAGCCACATGCGAAAGGAGGCCGGTCATGAAGAAGGATACCACGTACGTGGCCCTCG
This sequence comes from Methylomirabilis sp. (SeqCode), assembly GCA_037442485.1. GTDB lineage: Bacteria > Methylomirabilota > Methylomirabilia > Methylomirabilales > 2-02-FULL-66-22 > 2-02-FULL-66-22. The sequence goes on along the minus strand of JBBIQE010000120.1, from coordinate 1,492 downwards.
ATGACAGCAAGAACTCGATCGTGGCGGGGATCCTCCGACCCCAGGCGACGGAGCCCGAGCTGCGCCAGTTCCCGAATGAGCCCAAGCACCTCCGGCGCTTCTTCACCCGGCTGCAGCGGGAGGGCCCGGTGAGCGCCTGCTACGAAGCGGGGCCCTCGGGCTACGACCTCTACCGCCAGCTCACCGCCCTCGGCGCCCCCTGCCAGGTCATGGCCCCGGCGCTCACCCCGCGCAAGCCCGGGGAGCGGATCAAGACGAACCGCCGGGACGCGGCGAAGCTCGTCCGCCTCTTCCGCGCGGGGGAGCTGACCCCGATCCGGGTGCCCGAGGAAGCGCAGGAGGCGGTGCGGGATCTCCTCCGCTGCCGGGAGGACCTGCAGGAGGATCTCCTCCGCTGGCGGCACCGGCTGCTGAAGTTCCTGGCCCGCCACGGCCGGGTCTACCGGGACGGGCGCAATTGGACCCAGCGGCACTGGACCTGGCTGCGGGGCCAGCGGTTTGATCTCCCCGCACTCGAGCGCACCTGCCAGGAGTACCGCTTCACCGTCGAGCAGCTCCTCGCCCGGCGGGCGGACCTCGACCGGGAGCTCGAGGCGATCGCCCAGCAGGAGCCCTACCGGACCCCGGTGGGCTGGCTCCGCTGCTTCCGGGGCATCGACACGCTCTCGGCACTGGACGTGCTGATCGAGGTGGGGGACTTCCAGCGGTTCCAGAGTCCGCGGGAACTCATGGCCTACCTCGGCCTGGTCCCGAGCGAGTACTCCACCGGGGAGGCCGCGCGGCGCGGGAGCCTCACGAAAACCGGCAACACGCACGCCCGGCGGATCCTGGTCGAGGCGGCGTGGTCCTACCGGCACCCCCCGCGCCTGGGGAAGGCGTTGGCCCGGCGGAGCCAGGGCCAGCCGAAAGCGGTCCTCGCCCAGGCGTGGCGAGCCCAGCAGCGCCTCCATCGCCGGTACCGGCACCTCGTCGGACACGGCAAGCGGCCTCCCGTCGCGGTGGTGGCCATCGCCCGCGAACTGGTCGGGTTCCTGTGGGCGGTCCTCACCCGGACCGAGGCCCTGGCCCAAGCGGCGTAGCCGCTGGGTCGAGTTGAGCGATGAGATTCCCTCCTGAGGCCGCCGGGGCCAGGCGCGCGATGCAGGCACGATTGGAGAGCCCTCGCCAGCCCTATGCGACACCCGGGCGCTGCCCCGGGGGACTCGCGCCTTTAGACGGAGGCAGCTCCCGACGGAGCACGGTCATGCGGCTCGGCCCTGCGGGGCAACCCGCGCATATCAGAGTGATTCGTCGTCGAAGCCGCCTCATCCGAGCCTGCCCTGGCGTCTCAGGACTGCGCCGATGGGGCGCCCCGCCCGCCGCCCTCGCTGCGCCACACCGTTGGGCGCGCTGCTCGCGGCGGCGGGCTCTCGGTACGCACCAGACCTCGCGGCCGCAGGGACCTCTGTCACCCTGCAAGCGAGAAGAGGATAAGATCACGGAGGAGAGAGAT
>JBBIQE010000119.1:0-9840 GCA_037442485.1 Methylomirabilis sp. (SeqCode) | reverse complement strand
CCTGGCTGAAGAGATAGACGGACTCCCCCTGGCGGAACGACTCGAAGATGTTGCCGGCGAACTCCAGCCGGTCGAGCAGGGGCCCGCCGCCGCCGTAGCTCATGGGGATGCCGTTCTTGAGGGCCAGAAAGCTGTAGTAGCCCTCCAAAGGCAGGCGGAACTCGGGCTGGACGCCCACCAGAACGATGCGTAGGCCCCGGTCCACATCCTGCGTCAGCACGTCCCGGGCGTTCGCATAGAGCAGCGGATGAAACTCGCGGTTCCGCGCGCACAGGGCGCACCGGAAGAGGTCAATCAGGGCGACGGCCTCCTGGAGCGGGGCGGGCCGCGGGGGCGGCAGCGGCCGCTCGACCTCGGCCCAGAAGTCCACCTCACCCCTGGGCAGCGGCTCGGCGTGATAGAAGATCCGCTTGGTGGGAAACGCGGCCAGGGTCCGGGAGGCCGCGGCATCCTTCAGCTCCCAGCCCAGGAGCAGTTCCGCGCCATCGTAAAGCGTCCGGATCACCGCCGGGGGAAGGGTGGAGCGCCCGAGGGCCTCCAGGAGCCACTGGAGGTCGCTCACGGGGCGACCTCCCTTGGCCGCCTTCACCCAGTCCTGCAGCGAGATCCGCTCCTCGTCCAGGGCGTCGTTCTCGGCGTAGGCGACCAGCAGAGGCAGTATGGCGCCGATCCTATTCAGGCCTGCTTCGTCCTCCCAGTCCAGCTCGACGTCGCGGGGGAAACGCCTCACGAGCCACTGCGCCATGGCGTAGGGAAAGGGATAGTACGTCGTCGTGTGGACGATGCCGGTATCCCGCAGCCTCTTCAGATCCGAAGGGCGGCCACTCGCCTTGACGAGGTCCGCGCGCGCCGCGAAGCCCTCCAGGGCCTCCTCGACCAGGCGAAGGACTTCCGGATCATCCGGGTATGCGCGGAGGAAGCAGAGGGCCTCATGGTACTGGATGAGGGAGGGGACATCGCGGATCTCCGCTTCCCGAAGGGCCTGAAGGATCCTAACCTTGCTGTCACGATCCGCGGGCGTGTAACGGCTCTTCGCACTCGCCAATTGCTCCAGCGGTTCATGCGCAGGGTCAGCCGGGGCCGCCGTCTGAGTCTCCACGGGTCTCCCCCCTCCGTTGATGCGGAAATCAGGCCGGGCTCGGGCACATACCTCCGGGATCCTTCAGGCCGCAGAGCGGGTCAAGCAATGGGGGAGCATTACTCGGGACTGGCCCGGGATGTCAAGGGATTTCGGGGCCACCTCCTTCCCGGCGTGGGATCCGCACTCTCCCTACTTCTTGGCGCGGGCTGGAAGGCTTTTGATGAAGGCCACCAGGCTGTCAACCTCCTGGTCCTTCAGGCTTCCCTTGAAGGCGGGCATGGGGGGCTTGCCTTCCACGATCAGCCTCTTGAGGTCAGCATCGGTGAGCCCCTTGAAGGAAGCCGGATTCGCGAAGGCGGTGGGTTTGGGGTTGAACGCCTTCCCCGCTGGACCGTCCCCGCGCCCGTCCTTGCCGTGAGACGCCGCACAGCGGCCCTTGTAGATCGCCTCTCCGCCGGCGAGATCGGCCGCTCGTGCGGGGGAGGGAAGGGCCGGCCACAGAAGGCTGTGGAGGAGAAACCCTCCGAGGACCGCGATGCTCGACCACGGACGCTTTGACATCTACGCCCCCCTTTCCGGTTTCAGGCGAGCCCTGCTTTGCCCGGGGCAACGGGCGGTTCACGTGCCTTTTCCAGGTCGGACCCTTGTCAGCTCAAGACGGCGAGTCAGGGGTACGGAGGAGATCGAGGGGAGGCGCGAAAGCTGATGAGGCGCAGCGTGGTGAGTGGTCGCACCGGGGTGGCGAGACGTCCGCTGGCGAGTGGGACGGGAACGAGGGTCCCCATGGCGATCCACATCGCCAGCCCGCCGTCGTCCGCACCGTCGTTATTGCAGTCGAAGACCAGGATGCCGCAGGCAACGAATAGGGAGGCCGCCGTCGCGATCAGCGCGCCGCGGCCTCACCAGGTATTCATCCTCGCCGAGCGTCGCATGCCCACTCCTTCATCGCGTCACGCAACAGCGTATCGCCTGTTCTGCACAGAGAGTATCAGGGTCGGCACCATCCGGCGTCCCGCGGCCCTGGGGGAGGCCGCTCGTCAGTGGTGGGCCTTGGCCGCCTGGACCAGGTAGGCCAGGAGATCAGCCATCTCCTCCTCCCTGAACTCGATTTTCGGGATCTGCATCGCCTCCATCATCGGGACCATGTGGGGGAAGTGGTTCCACATGGCCGCCACGAAGTCGAGCTGGGTATGGGGATGGGGGCCCGCGACCAGGTCTGGGCCGATCTTGCCCCCATCGCCCTTTACCGCATGACAGGTGGCGCACCCCTTCTCAACAAAGACCCGCTTCCCCGCGGCCGGATCACCGATCACCGCCGGGCTATGGAGGTAGGCGATGATGTGGGCGAGATCTCCCTCCCGGAATTTGGGCCATTCACGCTTCATCGCCTCCAACGTCTTAAGCATCGCTGGCGAGTGGCTCCAGAATTTGGCGGCCATCTGGAAGACGTTGTGCCTGTGGAACGTCTTTCCCAGGTCCGGTCCCAGCGTCCCACCTTCTCCCCGCACAGCATGGCAGGCGGCGCAGCCCCTGGCGGCGAAGAGCTTCTTCCCGATTTCCGGGTTCCCGTAATAGGCCTCTCGGGCCATGTGTCCTCGGCGCCCTGCGTCGCCTTTCTCGTGCATCTCACCGGAGACACGCTCCCCTCCCAGGAGGGTGGAGGCCCAGAAACCTCCTGTCAGCACCAGGATGATCAGCCACCCCGTTCGAATCGTCGCGCTCATCGGCGTCTCCTCGCGTTGCGGAATGGCGGCCGCGGTGGCGTCGCGTTTTCCGAGGAAGGTCCACGAGTCCCATCTCTAGGACGACCGTCGGTTCGCACGGGCCAGCGGGAGGGAGCCCCTTCAGCGTTGCGCAGAGTCCTGACCGGCTAACCTAGCCGGTTTTGGCCATGGCCTGTTTTCCAGCTCAACAGTACGGGATGTTCACCCCCTTTTTGTCGGCCTTCGTCACCTTTACGGTCATTCCGCACGTCTCGCAGGTGTACGTTTCTCCCTCCTTGGCCATCGCATTCACCTCCCACCCGAGGTCATGCGAACTTTCCCCCCTCCCCCTGCGGGACCCTCTTCACTTCTCTGGCAAGCTCTGCGAATAGGCCAGGATGTCCAGCACGTCCTGGAGCTTCCAGCCCATCTCCATCCCCGAGGGCATGGCGGGGTTCGACCCCGGCTGGCCCATCCGAACCTTGTGCACGAACTCCCACGGATTGTCCTTGGCGATGGTGCCGACGTACTCCGGCCGATCCGGCTTCCCGAAGTTCAGCTTCTTCCCCTCGGGACCATGGCACATGGCACAGCCGGCCGCCAACTGCTTCCCGTGGGCCGCGTCCGCTTTTACGGGTTTCTTCGCCTTGGCATCTATGACCGGGTTCAGATCCACCAGCCCATGCTTCAGGAAGGTTGCGAGGTTGGTCAGGGCAGTATCGTCCAGGAGAGCCGAGAAATCGTGCTTGGGATTGGTGGAGCCCTTCAGGACCGCCTTGAGCTGCTCCACGCTTTTTGTCCGCGCCGCCATGACGCCGGGGAACCCCGTCTTGTGCGAGCCGGAGCCGTAGACCCCCTCCTTCCCCAGGTAGTCCCACCCGTGGCATTCCTTGCAGCGCCAGGTGTCCAGGCCCTTCCGCTTGTTGGTGGTCTGCAGGCTCCACAGGGGATGATCCCCCACGGGCTCCTTCAGGCCGGGCACGGCCTTCCACCACTTGTCGTAGAGCTTGCCCCCGGCCGCGATGCTGCCGGGTGAGGGCTCCCCGGCCGCGGCGGCGCTTGCCAGGGCAATGACGGCGACGACCACACAGGAAGATTTCCACCGCATCCTCGAACGCTCCATCGTCGGCCCTCCTTTCCTCGGTAAGGCATCCTCTGACAGGGGCCCGCGCGGCCGGATTCCCTACCGCTTCCGGCCCCCGGCCCGCAGGAACTCCACCAGGTCGGCCAGGTCGCGTCCCTCCAGATTCGGCCAGGGGACCCCGCGGGCCCGGGCCTCCTGCGCCATGGCCGAGCCGTGGTTCCACATGGCGGCCGCGATCTCGATGGGCGAGGCCCGGCCCAGGCTCTTGGTGAGGTCCGGTGCGCCGCCGCCTCGCCCCGAGGTGCCGTGGCAGGCCGCGCAGCCCTTGGCCTCGAAGGCCTCCCGGCCCCGGGCTGCGTTGCCCGGCTCGGCGAAATACTGCAGGGTGTAGAGGAAGGCCACGAGGTCGGCCATCTCCTGCCCCGTCAATGTCGGGAACGGGATCTTCTTCTCGGCCATCTCTTGCCAGATGGCGGGGCCGTGGTTCCACATGAGGGCCCCCACCTGGGCGAGCCCTCCCTGGAAGTCCTCCCGGCGAAGCCGGAAGTTTGGGCCGACGCCGCCGGTCCCCTCCGGACCGTGGCACGCCGCACAGCGTTTCTCCTGGAAGAGCCGGCCGCCCGCCTCCGGATTCCCCGGCAGAAGGTAGACGGCGGACTCGGGACCACCCCGCCCCGCCGAACGGATGTAGGCGAGCAGGTCCGCGATGTCCTCGCCGGTAAGCTGTGGTCGCGGGATTCCCGCCTGCTCCATCACGGCCCGCATCTTCGGGCCGTGGTTCCACATGGCCGCCGCCAGCACGACGGGCGAGAGATACCGTTTGAAGTGGTCCAGGCCGGGACCCACGCTCCCCCCCACCCGGCCGACGGCATGGCAGCGGATGCAGGACCGGTCGCGGAACAGCTCGGCGCCCCGCTTGGGATCGCCGGGCGACCCCAGGTATCCCGTGTAATTGAGGAAGGCGAAGAGGTTGGCCATCTCCTCGGGGCTCAGCTTCGGCCGGGCCACCTTCGCCTCCTTGATCCGGTCCGTCATGCGAGGCGAGTGGTTCCACATCACCGCGGCCATGCCCAGGAGGGTGCGGCCCGCGGAGATGCGGCCCAGGTCGGGCCCGATCTTGCCGCCCTCGCCGTCCACCGCGTGGCAGACGACGCAGCCCTTGCTGACGAAAAGGCGCGATCCCTCCACCGGGTCGGGCGCCCGGCGTTCCGCCGCCCCTGCCAGGACCGCCGCCCCCGCGACGGCCGCGAAAAGCACCAGGAATCGCGCGCGCCGCGCTCTCACGGCCGGCCCTCCCGTTCCGGCCCGCGCCCCTCGCGGGCGATCCCCCCCAGGACGTAGACGGCCAGCCACAGATACACGAGGAAGACGGGGATGACCACGGAAGCCACCGTCACGGTGAACCCCCACGAGTCGTTCCGGACCCACGAGAGCTGGAGCATCCGGATCATCCACCCGATGAAGGCCACGGCGAAGCCGCCGACCGTGATGGGAATGACACGCCACAGCCGTTCCATATGATCCCTCATCGCAGGACGGGTGTCGGGCTCACCGCGGGGGCAAGCTCCGCGTTGCCCGGCAGGTAGCCCGCCATGCGCTGCTGCGCCTCCTTGAGGCCCTGGCGCCCTTCCCGGACCTCCCAGATGGAGACGATGGGGAAGAGCCGCGTGAAGACCATGTACAGCAGCATGAAAAAGGAGACGGCGCCCGCCGTGATGGAGACCTCCACCCACGTCGGCGCGTAGAGGCCGCGCTCGTAGGGCAGGCGCGGGTTGGCCAGGGTGGGCACCACGATCAGGAACCGCTCCAACCACATCCCCACCACCACCGAGGCGGAGGCCACCACGGCCCCGGCCACGGTGCGCGTCCGCCGGTTGGCCAGGAGGGCCACGGGGATCACGAAGTTCAGCACCGCCATGGCCCAGAAGGCGGGGGCATAGCGGCCCGTCACCTTGGCGAAGAGCACCATGGCCTCGGCCAGCTCGCCCCCGTAATAGGCCGTCAGGTGCTCGGCGAAGGTGAAGTAGAACCAGAGCAGGCTCATCACCAGCAGCAGCAGCGCGAGGCTGTTGAAGTGCACCGGCTTCAGGTAGCTCTCCAGGTGATAGGCGCGCCGCACGGCGGCCATGGAGATGATGAGGGCCGCGATCCCGGAGAAGATGGCCCCCGTCACGAAGTAGGGACCGAAGATGGTGCTCTTCCACAGGGGCTGCAGCGTCATGCTGAACACCCAGGAGACCACGGTGTGGACCGAGACGGCGATGGGGATCACCAGGACGGCCATGACGGCGATCCCCCGCTCCAATCTCCGGTGCTGTCCGGGCGTGCCGCGCCACCCCAGGGCGAGGAAGGTGTAGAGGCTCCGGCGCCACCCCGTGGCCCGGTCGCGGACCAGGGCCAGGTCGGGAATCAGGGGCAGGTACAGGTAGAGGCTGCTGCCCGTGAGATAGGTGGTGATGCTGGTGACGTCCCACAGCAGCGGCGACTGGAGCCGCCCGTACTGGAGCACGTAGAAGAGCCGGTCCGGCCGCCCCAGGTCCATGATGATGCTGCCCAGGCCGAAGAAGAGGACCAAGACGGTGATGGCCTCGGCCGCCCGGGTGATGGGGCGCCGCCACTCGGCCTTGCACAGCCGGAGGATGGCCGAGATGAGGGTGCCCGCGTGACTGATCCCGATGAAGAAGACGAAGTTCGTGATATAGATCCCCCAGGCCACCGGCCGGTTCAGCCCGGTGACGCCCAGGCCGTAGCGGAGCTGCAGGGTGTAGGCGTAGATACCCCACAGGGTCAGGAGGAGGAGGGGAGCGGCGCCGAGCCAGAACCGGCGTGTGGTGCCGAGGACCGGGGCGAAGAGGACCGCGTCCTCCGGCTCCGCGTGGTGCGTGGGCCCCGCCATCTCATCCCTCCTTGAGGTAATAGACCTTGGGGGCCGTCCCCAGGTCTTCCAGCATCCGGTAGGCCCGGGGCCCCCGGGCCAGCCGCGCGGCCTCGGTATTCGGGTCGTCCAGGTCGCCGAAGGTCAGGGCCCGGGCGGGACAGATCTCTACGCAGGCAGGCACGTAGTCGCCCTCGCCGCGGACCTCGCGCCCGTCGGCCCGCGCCTGCTCGCGGGCCCGCTGGTAGCGGTGGCGGCAGAAGTCGCAGGACTCGGCCACCCCCGTCGGCCGCACGGCGATGTCGGGGTCGAGGGCTTCGCGCAGGTCGCCCGGCCACTGCGGCGCCCGCCAGTTGAACTGGATGACGCCGTAGGGGCAGGCCTGCACGCAGAACCGGCACCCGATGCAGCGGGCGAAGACGCGACTGACGATCCCCTCGGGACTCTTGCTCAGGGCCTGGACGGGACAGACCTTCACGCACGGCGGCTGATCGCACTGCTGGCAGGGGCGCGGGATGAAGCGGGCACGCACGTTCGGGTACTCCCCCTCCACCTCGGGGATCACCTCCATCCACAGCATGAGACGCCCCTCGCGGCCGCTTTTCGGCGCGCTCACGGGAACGTTGTTCTCCGCCTTGCAGGCCACGACGCACGCCTGACAACCCGTGCACCGGTCCAGGTCCACCACCATGCCCCAGCGCATCCGGTCACCTCAATGACCAATGTCCAATGACCAAATCCCAATGGGAGTTGCCGCGCCTCGCACAGCCTTCAATCAGATGGCAGCGCGGAGCGCCACCACCACTGGTCATCCCGCCATGGCGGGATTGGTCATTCTCCGCGGCGTCACGCGCGCATCAGGCGCACCCGCGTGGCGAACAGGGCGGGGGTGCCGGCCGCCCGGTCCGACTCGTCGGCCACGAGGCGGTTCGGGTTTGCGCCCCAGGCCTCGGCCCAGCGCCCCCCGGCCTGGTGCCCGCCCCCGTAGGGGATCGCCACCACCTCCGGGTGCACCCCGGCAAAGAGGCGGGCCCGGAGCCGCAGCTTCCCGACCGGCGACTCGACCCAGACCGGCTCCCGGTCGTGGATGCCGAGGGCGTGGGCCGTCTCGGGGTTGATGTCTACCCAGGCCTCCCAGGCGCGGGTGGGCCCGCCGGCCGGGATCTCGGCGAGCCAGGGCTGGTTCGCGGTGCGGCTGCCCATCGAGGCCATGGGCTTGTACGTGACGAGATGCAGGGGAAATTCCTTGGGATCCCCCACGAACCGCGGCGGCTCGTAGTGCGGCAGGTAGACCTGGTCCCCTCGCGCGAGGACCCCCACCGCCTCCAGCGCCGCCTCGCGGATGGCGGCCGGATCGGCGCGGCGCCGCCCGGTCCCAGCGCGCCCGGGCCGTTCCAGGCCGAGCCCGAGGCCCAGGGTGTAGAACTCGTACTTGCCCGAGGGCGTCTGGAAGGCCGCGGGGAGATCCCGCAGCCCCTCCGCCGGGTCCCACCACCCGCCCCGCTCGGCCATCTGGGTCCAGAATTCGTCGAAGGTCTTGTAGGTGGGAAGCCAGAACCCCGCCTCGGCCTGGCGCCGCTGCCGCGCCTCCTCGAAGGGGGTGGTCATGATGAGGCCGCGCCGCGTCTGGGCCACGCCGTGAAAGGCTGCCCGCAGCAGGTCGGAAAAGTCCTTCCAGGGGAAGGCCTCGGCCACGCTGCCGCCCAGGGCGCGGGCGATCTCCATGATCACGTCCCCGGTATGCCGCGTCTTCTGTCTCGGTTCCACGACCGGCTGGCAGAGACCCAGGACCGGCGGTCCCCAGACCCCCGCGACCGGATCGTCCTGCCACCGCTCGAGATACGTGTGGTCCGGCAGGACGAGGTCGGCGTGGCGGGCGGTCTCGTCCAGGAAGGGGGAGAAGCTGACGATGAACGGCACCTGCTGGAAGACCTCCGGGTCCCGGGCAAATCCCGGCGAGGAGTAGGCCGGATTCGCGTAGTAGAGCAGCAGCGCGCCCGCCGCGTAGGGCTGGCCGGCGCGTAGATTCTGCGGCAGCGCGTGCAGGGCCGAGGCGGCGAGCGCGGCCCGGTCCGTTCCGGCGCCATCCAGGCGCGGCATGGCGAGGCCGCGCTCGGCCACGGCGTCGGGCCGGACGGGAGGGAGGGGGGCCAGGGGCGGGCGGCCTTGCACCGTCGTGCCGCCGGGCGCCTCCACGCTCCCCACCAGGGCGTTCAGGGCCTGAATGGCCAGCCGGTTGTAGAGGCCGTTGGTGTGCAGGCTCGCGCCGCTACCTCCGAGCGCCAGGGCCGGACGCGCCGCGGCGAACTCGCGCGCCACCCGGGCGATGGTGGCGATGGGCACCCCGGCGATGGCCGAGACCGCCTCGGGCCGGTACTCCGCCAGGACCAGGGACTTGAATCCCTGCCGCACCCGGCCGCCGGCATCCTTCCAGTCCTCGAACCCGAAGGTCCGTTCCGCCACGAACTCCTTGTCGTAGAGCCCCTCGCTCACGATCACGTGGGCGATGCCGAGGGCCAGGGCCCCGTCCGTGCCGGGGCGGATGGGGATCCACTCGTCCGCCTTGGCTGCCGACACCGACAGGCGGGGGTCCACCTGGACGATCCGGGCGCGCCGCCCCGGCGTGCCCTGTCGCAGGTGGGCGAAGGCGCGCCCCTGGCGCACCGGCGACCAGCCGGCCTCCAGGAGGCTCACGCCGAAGGCCAGGATGTAGGCGCTCCGCTCGAAATCGTAGGCGATGGGCTCGTCCATCCCCTGGGTGAGGCGCATGAGCAGGCGCGAGGTCTCGCAGCCGTGGGCCGTGCTCACGTAGTTGGGGGAGCCGTAGGCCGTGAGGAAGCGCCGGATGAGCTCCGGCATGAGGCCGCGCACGTTGCCCGCGATGGTCACCAGGGTGTGCGCGGCGCCGCGGGCGCGCAGGTCGCGCAGCCGCTCGGCCGTCGTGGCGATGGCCTCGTCCCACTCGATGGGTTGCCACTGGCCCTGGCCGCGAGGGCCGACCCGCTTCAGCGGGCCCCGGAGGCGGTCCGGATCGTAGAGGGCCTGGAGGCCGGCCTCGCCCTTGGGGCAGAGACTGCCGCGGCTGATCGGGTGATAG
>JBBIQE010000118.1:0-10188 GCA_037442485.1 Methylomirabilis sp. (SeqCode) | reverse complement strand
CATCGTGGAAGGCCATGATGCCCCCGACGATGACCTTGGGGAACCACGACTGAAAATCCAACAGCACCTGGGAGTATTCGTGATCGCCGTCGATGAAGATGACCTCCACGGGCTTTTCGAAGGCGCGCGCCGCCTGTTCCGAGGTTTGGACGAGAGGAACGACGATATCATCAACATGCGCCGCGGCGATGTTCGCCTTGAAGTCGTCAAACGACCAGACCGCTCCATACATCTCTTTCAGCTCACCGGATCCATCGTGAGGATCGATGGCATACACGGGAACTCCCTTGCCGGCCTTGGAGCCTCTGCCCAGCCAGATGGTCGATTTTCCCTTGAAAGAGCCGATTTCCGCAATGACGCCCCGGCCGAGGCAGTTCCTGGCCAGGGCGTACAGCAGCTTGCCCTCCTCATCCCGCAGCCAGCCGTGCACTCTGTCCGCCAGCTGCTTGATGGCTTCGATTTCCGAACCCTCTGGCATGGGGTCCTTGGCAAGCGGGACGCGCCGAAACCGGCACCGGGGGCTGCGGCTCCGGGCCTTCGCCGGCCTGGGGCTCAGGCGCGCTGGAATCCCCAGGCTTCCCCGGCCCGATCCGGGCGGGGGCGTGCAGGGCCTCCGAGTTGAGCCGTCCCCGCGCACGGCCGCGGCCCGGGAAGTCTCAGTCGTGGGAATGCCCACTCGGTGGAAACCACTTACACGACCAAGGCAGGTCTGCCGTCCGGCCGACCCGGAGCCTGTTCGGCCCCCTCTTTTTCGAGTAGCTGGGGAAGCAGAATGATGATCCCGGTCATGAACCAGAACGGTTCCATGATCCGCACGATGATGAAGGTATTGGCACCGAGACTGTGGGTGACCATGGCGACCAGGCCGGCCAGGTAGCCCAGCGTGATCCCCTCGAATCTGGTTCCCATCAGCCCCCAGTGCGCCGCCACCGCGAAGGCCAGGCGGACGTACATGCCGCTGGAGTAATGCTTCACGGGGGTGTCGATGAACTTCTCCACCTCGGCAAACCCCACGATCTCGTCGAACTTCCGGTCAATCTCCGTTTTCCGCATCCCCAGGATGGCGCCGTTCAGGTAGATGTTCTCCCGCCCGGTCAGTTCGGGATGGAAACCGGTGCCAACCTCAAGCAAGGAGCCGACCCGGCCGTGGATCTCCGCCCGCCCTGCGGTCGGCTTGGTGATCCGCGAGAGGATCTTCAGCAGGGTGCTCTTTCCTGCGCCGTTGCGGCCGATGATGCCGACGACTTCGCCGCGCTTGATCTCGAAGGAGACATCCTTCAAAAGCCCAAATGTAGTCGGCCGGACTACGGGACCACTGACTACTGGCTACAGGACCGGTGGCCACGGGACTCTGGTCAGTGGTCATGGTGTCAGTGGTCTTGTGGTCCGCCACCTTGAGGCGGCGGAACGGCGCGGTGAGGGCGCTGGTGAGGCTCTCGCAGATGGTTTTGTACGGCACCCGCCCCGTGCCGATGCGGTATTGTTTGCTCAGGTTCTCGACGCGAATAGCTATGTCACTCATGCTCAAGAGGACCTAACGGCCAACAGGAAATCAGCAAAGGCGACCAACTCGACACGAAGCTGTGCAGCCGCGCTGGGTGCTTCCTGGACGAGCCGTTGAAGTTTGGCTGGATCGAGCTGGAAGGCGTAGACGTTTCGCACGATGTGTCGAAATGCTCGATATTCGTCGAGCAACGTCATCGTGGCCGCAGAGAGTACTGCAGGCCCAACATCCGGCATATCGGCGGCCATCTGCTGTAGGAGCCTCTGATGCCATGCCTCTCCCGAAGGGAGAGGTCCGTCAATAACGCTGGCGATGAGGGTGAAGAGCCGATCGACGCCCCCAATGAAGGTTGAGGGCGACGCTGTCCAGGTAAAGGTCGTCAGAGGATAAGTGCGCCCGCTCCAAAGCTTGACGAGCGCGCTCTATGGCGCGATCCATGTCAGGTAACTCAGCCTGAATGCGCCGGGCAATTGCGTGTAGCTGTTGATTCATACGTCAAGGCCATCGCGTTCGATTGCTTGCCGTAAGTGGGGTTGGCAGCTCTCGGGATCGACAAGATTCAGCGCAAATTCACTGGCAAGATCGGTCACCGCTGCCACCGCCCGAAAGAAGCGCTCTGGCGGGATGCCCCAGGCTGCAAGGTCGATGTCTGACCACGGGGTAAACCAGAGGCGGTGGGCCAATGAACCGAATGCAACGACGCGAGTTGCCCCGAATTGCCCGCGCAGGAGTCTCGCCGCAGCACGAGCGACAAGCCATGCCTTCTCGAGTCGTTCGGTTGCCTGCGCCTGGTCGTATCGCCTTCCAGGATGATACTTGGCCTGTTCTTCAGGCGTCAATTCCAGTGCGGAGGATGTGCTACGATTAGTTGAAATTGACGAAGCGGCTCCCGTGTGGTGAAGTGGCTTGTGCCACGAAACCATCAACCCCACACTGAAAGGAGCCGCTCCATGAGGAGAGTATTCCGGATCCAGGGCAAAGGCAAGGTGAAAGACATCGGGTTGCGCGGGCTGGCGAACCACCCCGAGATCGATCGCCTCAAGGCCGCGGGGGCCGCGATCCAGGCCCTGATCCCCCTGGGCCTCCAGGCGGTCCAGGACCTCTTCCAGGAGGAGGTTACCCAGCTCGCCGGCCCCCGGTACGCCCGCACCGGGGGCCAGCCGGGGCTGGTGCGGTGGAGCCAGCAACCGGGCTCGATCTACCTGCTGGATCAGAAGCTCCCGGTCCCGGTCCCCCGGGTCCGGGATCGGCACCGGAACCAGGAGGTCCCGCTCCAGAGCTACCAGCAGCTCCGGGAACCCCGGCAGGAGGATCTCGGCCTCTACCGGAAGGTCCTCCTCGGGCTGAGCTGCCGGGACTACGCAAGCTGCGCCGACACCCTGCCGGCCGCCTTCGGGTTGAGCCCCTCCACCGTCTCCCGCCGCTTCATCCGGGCCAGCGCCCGGAAGCTCCAGGCCTTCCTGGAGCGGCGGCTCGAGCAGTATGATATCGTGGCCTTGGTCTTGGACGGGAAGACCTTCGCCGCCGACGCCATGGTCCTCGCCCTGGGGATCACGCTCACTGGGGAGAAGCTGCTCCTCGGCTTCGTACAGACGGCGACGGAGAACGAGACGGTCTGCGCCGCCTTCCTCCGGGAGCTGGTCGAGCGGGGCCTCCAGATCGGCCAGGGCCTCCTCTGCGTGCTGGATGGCTCCAAGGGCCTCCGGAAAGCGGTCCAGACGGTCTTCGGGGCCCAGGCCGTGGTCCAGCGCTGCCAGTGGCACAAGCGGGAGAACGTGGTGGCCTACTTGCCCAAGAGCCAGCAGGCGACGTGGCGCCGGAAGCTCCAGCAGGCCTACGAGCGGCCGAGCTACGCCGAGGCGAAGGGCGCGCTCCTCCGGCTGCGCAGTGACCTCCGGCTCCGGAACGCATCGGCCGTCAAGAGCCTGGACGAAGGCTTCGAGGAGACGCTCACCCTCCACCGCCTGGGCGTCTTCGGGGCCCTCGGGACCAGTCTGAAGACCACGAACTGCCTGGAGTCGATCCACGCCCTCGTGGAGCGCCGCACGGGGAAGGTCACCGCCTGGCGGACCTCCGACCAGAAGCAGCGCTGGTTGGCCGCGGCGCTCCTGGACATCGAACCCCGGCTGCGCCGGATCCGGGGCTACCGCTCGCTGCCCCTTCTCCGCAGGGCGATTCAGAGGGAGATCCAGGACCAGGAGGACAGAGCTGAACCCCGAGTTGCATAAGTCCATGGTAGGAGCCGCTTCGGAATTTCAACTAAAAATGGGCTTGACTCGGGCGTACTCGGCCAGGAGCGCGTGACACTTCCCTCTGTCCGTACCATCTCGTAGAGCGCCTCGGCCCCGCGAACCTCCAGGAGCTCGATCCCCGTGAGAATCGTATCCACATCCGGCAGATCGAGGGGGAGCGCCCGGAATATCGCTTCATACCGCGACCGTGCCGCGGTGAAGATGTAGGGCAGGGCTTGGGCCACGTCCCCTTGGAGCAGGGTGGCCTTCAGCCCTGTCCACTTGGCCTGCAGGAGCGAATCGAAGGCGACGGCATCCAGCACCTGCACGATCGTCGCGACGGTGACAGTCCGGCCCTGGTCGTCGGTGACGGTGAGGGTTGGGATGATGAGGCCGGGGGTGGTGTAGGTCGCCTCGATATTCTCGAACGTCGTGCTCGTGAGGTCAATGGTGCCATCCCCGTTCTGGTCGAACTCGTACGTGACGATTGGACGATCCAACCCGGATTGGACCCCAAACCGGACCGTCAGGGGAGCCAGCCCGCTAACGGGGCTCGCCGTGAGGGTAACCGCCGGTGGCTGGACTTGCGTGGCCTGCACGGTAATGCGCTTCGTATCCTGGGCGCCCGTAGCATCTGTGGCAGTGACCGCGATACCGTTAGCGCCGAGGACGAGCGGAACCTCGGCGATCCATTGGCTCCCGGTAACGAAGGCGAGGACGCCATTCACAACGACCCCGATCTCGCCCTGCCCCTCGACCGTCCCGGTGACGCGCACGCGATCCTGTGTGAGGTTGGCGCCGTCCAGAGGAGCGCTGATGCGGACGCTGAGGTTCTGGACGATGATGCTGCGCGTGGTCGAGGCCTGGTTCCCGGCCCGGTCCGTGGCCGTGGCTGTGAGGATGTGGCCGCCGGCAGCCAGGGAGCGAGTGTTGAGGGTGTAGGTCAGGAAGGCGATGTCACTGGCTGTTCGAAGCGCACCGTCTACGTAGAGGGCGAGGGCCTCCACTCCGGCAGTGGCATCCACGGCGATCACGCGGACCTCGACGGCCCCGCGAACAATATCGCCGGCCCCCGGAGCAGTGATGCTTACGCTCGGCGGCGTGGTGTCGCGCGTTACCGTCACGCTTGCTGTCGCGGAATTGCCCGCCCGATCCACGGCAGTGGCAATAAGGGTGTTTGATCCCTCCACTGAGAGGGGGACACTCCTCGCTTCGTAGGCCCCCCTGTCAGGACGGCTAGGACCCCGTTCACCGAGACTCGATCTAGAGTATCATCGCTGACACTGCCCGCCACCGTTATGACTATCTGGCTCGTGGCCACCCCCGGGACAGGGCTCGTGATACTCATAACGGGAGATAGGGTATCCCGGATCACCGTGAGGCTGGAGGAGGCGGCGTTCCCTGCGCGATCCGTGGCGATCGCCGTGAGGGTGTTGGTTCCTTCGACCGACAAAGGGACGCCAACCGCCCGAAAAGTGCCATTGACTAGCGTGGCGGGCGTACCGTTAACCGTGACTTCCTTCAGATTGGCGTCACTGACGGTTCCCTCCACGGAGATGCTCGTCTGGTTCGTGACCACCCCCGCAAGGGGGCCGGTGATGGTGACTGCCGGAGGAATCGTGTCCCGGATCACGTTCACAGTGGTGGTGGTCGTATTGCCTGCCCGGTCTCGAGCGATCACCGTTACGCCTTGGGGCCCCTCATTTGGGAGCGAGACGTCCACGGCTTCGAACACCTCATTTGTCACGACAGCCGTCACGCCATTCGCGGTCACAGCGTCGAGATTCTGGTCCTGTACTGATCCGCGCACAGCCACCGTTGTGCCGCCCACGACTGCGGCATCCTGCGGGGCCGTGATCGTCAGGACAGGCGGCCGGTCGTCGTGGGTTACGGCTACTTGTCTCGGGGCTGACGTGAGCCCGAGACCAAAGCTGGCCGTGGCGAAGAGCTCCAGGTGGTTCTCCGTGTTGAGAGTGAGGGTGACGGGGAAGGAGAAGTGCCCCTCGGGATTGGTGACGGCGACAGGGCGGAGGGCCCAGATCTCGCGGGTGTATGTGAGGTGTTGGTTGGGCTTGAGCCCCTGGAAGTTCAAGGCGACCCGGGCCGTCTCCCCCGGCCGCAGGAGTCCCTCGACGAGAGGGACCTCGACGGCCGGCTGGTCGTGCACCATCGTGGTGGCATTGGCGAGGGTGACCTCCGAGGGTGAAATAGATGTGACCACGACGGCCAAGGGGCTGGCCAGCGGGGTGATGCCGGTGTTGGTGAGGGCGAGCGTTTCGACCAAGAGATCGGTGCGGGGCTGCCACCGTCTACTGAAGACTCGCACACGCACCTGGGCTGAAACATCAGACTTTGGGGGGAGGGGCACCATGGCGCCGCGAACGGTGAGGAGCGCATTCGGTTCGGCCGTGCCGGTCAGGGTGAGGTCGGCCTCGTTGGTGAAGGCCGGAGGCGGGGATTTAAGAGTCGGAGCCGGAGGGGCGCGGAATTTGAGGATCCGGCCCGTGTCCTCCTCGGCCACATACAGATTCCCTTGGGCATCGAAGACGATGCCCCGGGGCTCCCGCAAGCCCGTGGCGAACAGGGCGACCCTCTCCTCCCCGAACGCCTTGCCGATGACGCCCCGCGCGGGGTGACCCTCGTCGCGCTGGGCATCCGCCGTGAGGTATGTGGCGTCGAGGACGTCGAGAGTGAGGTCCTGGGGTCGCTTGAAGCCGGAGTGGACGAGGACCTCGAGGGGCTCGCCGGGCGTGAGTTCGAAGACAGTGCCTTCCTCTCGCTCGGGTTCAGTGCGCAACCGGTCGGCCAAGAAGCGGATGCGGCCGTCTGGGAGGACCCGGAGGCCCGTGGGCCGCTTCAGGCCCTTCGCGAGGAGCTGCGGATTCAAGCCATCGAGGGTGAGCTGGAGAAGGATGCCCTCCTCGTTCCCTCTCAGCTTGAAGCCCGCTCCCCCTTCGGCGGTGACATAGATGGTGCCGTCATCCGCCACGGCCACGCCCTGGGGCTTTTTGAGGTCATCCCGAAGACGGGTAATCGACCGATCGGGGGCGATTCGACTCAAGGTGCCGGCCTTTTCATCTACGACCAGCAGCGAGCCATCTCGGGGATCTCGGGCCAGGCCCTGCGGGCGCTTGAAGCCGGTGGCATGCGTGTCGAGCGCCCCCTGGGCATTGAGGCGGAGGATGACTCCGGTGTCCGCCTCGCTGATGAAGAGGTCGCCGGACGTGGGGTCGAGCGCGAGGCCAGCGGGCTCGTGGAGCCGGGAGGCGAGGATCTCGACGCGGGCATATGCTTGGATGCCGCGATCGGAGGAGAGAACCGCAGGGGGAGGGATGAGGAGCCAGAGGGCAGCGGCCGGTGCGAGCACGGACAACCAAAGGTGGGCGACGGGACGACGCGGCAGCATCGGCATAGGCGGCTCCGAGGGTCTTGCGAGGTTTCTGATCAGGAGCCTGAGTGCCTGAGGTGGGGATGTGGGGCCCTCCTTACCTCAGGGCAAGGAAGGCGTCAAGGGGAAAGATCGATCTCAGAAGGGGAAAATCCGGTCGCGAGGGGGAGCCGCAGGGAGAAGCAGGACCCAATCAGGCCAACGGGGACGGATCATTAGCGGGCTCGCCCCGGTGCGCGTCCCGGAAGGCGTGCGGCGAGGCCCCAACATGCTTGCGAAAAACGCGACCGAAGTAGTGGGGATCGCGGAAGCCGACTTCCGCCGCCACCTGCTGGACGGGAAGATCCGTTGTCGCAAGCAGCTCGCGGGCCCGCGTGACCCGCACCTCTTCCAGGAACTCCATCACCGATTGCTGGTAGCGCCGGCGGAAGATCTGGCGCATCGTCCGCACCGAGAGCCGCAGTTCCCTCGCCAGGCTCTCCACGGTCCAGTTTCGCATGTAGTGTTCCTGAATGAAGTGACGGATGCGCTCCGAGACGTGGCTCGGCCGCGGGCCCTGGGCAATCAGTTCTCGGGTCTTCTGCAAGAGCTGTGGCACGCTGAACGGCTTGTCCAGGTAATCGCTGGCCCGCGACCGAAGACCAGCGATCACCACCTCCTTGGTCCCGTAGCCGCTGATCAGCAGGACGGGCACGTCGCTCGTCTCGCGGAGGTCGGCCAGCAAAAGGAGGCCGTTCTCACCGTCCAGGCAAACATCAAGGATGACGAGGTCTACGGCATGTTGCTCCAGGATGCCGGTGGCGGTGCGGATGTCGTGGGCCAGGGAGACGCGGAATTCCTTGCCGAGCGCCGCCTCTATCGCCTCCAGGGCGGAGCGATCGTCATCCACGATCAGGACGTGCCGCTTGCGAGTTCCCCCCGGCCCCGCAGGCATGCCGCTGACCTATGCAGAAAGCAGTTTGCAAAATGCTACATCAACCTGCCAACCGGCAGGAGGGTAGGCGTGAAGGGGGAAAGGAATGAAACCGGAGTGAGTCCCCACCCGAAAGATCATAGCAGCAACTGCACGGGGTTCTCCAGGATCTTCTTCAGCTCCTGGAGGAAGCGGGCACCCATGGCGCCGTCAATGATGCGATGGTCGAAGGCGCCGGTGAGCCGCATCCGGTGGCGCACCGCCACCTGGCCGTTCAGCGCCACCGGCTTCTCCTCGACGGCCCCCACCGCCAGGATGGCCCCGTGGGCGGGATCAATCACGGCCGTGAACTCGACCACGTCGTACATCCCCAGGTTGGAGATGGCGAAGGTGCCGCCCGAGTACTCCTCGGGGCGGAGCTTGCGCGCCCGCGCCCGCTCGATCAGGCTCCTGGCCTCGCGGGCGATCTCGCCCAGGCTCTTCCGGTCGCAGTCGCGGATCACCGGGACGATCAGGCCGTCCTCGATGGCCACCGCCACCCCCATGTGGACCCGCTTGAACAGGCGGACCCTGCCGTCGTTGTACGCGGCGTTGATGGCCGGGTGGCGCTGGAGCGCGAGGGCCGTGGCCTTGATGATGATGTCGTTGACGGAGAGCTTCTCGGCCTGGGCCTCGATGGCGTTCAGCGACTTGCGGAGCTCGAGGGCCGCCCCCATGTCCACTTCCACCGTCACAGTGAAGTGCGGGATAGGCGCCTTGCTCTGCACCATGCGGGCGGCGATGGTCTTCCGGATGGTGCTGAGTTCCTTGTCCTCGAACTCCCGCTCGCCCACGGGGACCTCGGCCCCGGCCAGGTGCTGGGCCTGGGTGGCCAGGTAGGCCTCGACGTCCCGCTCGAGGATGCGGCCGCCCGGGCCGCTGCCCTTCACCTGGGCGAGATCAATGCCCGCATCGCGCGCCATGCGCCGGGCGACGGGCGAGGCGGGAACCCACCCTGCCTCAGCCCCACCCGTGGCGGGGCTCGGCACAGGCGCCGCGGGCGCGGGGGCAGCCGCGGCGGTGGCGAGCGCGGGGGCGCCCTTCAGGAGGCCGCTGATGTCATCGTCCGGCTCGGCGATGACGGCGAGGAGCTGCCCCACGGGGACCGTCCCGCCCTCGCCGACCAGGATCTTCCGCAGGACGCCGCTGCCGAAGGCCTCCAGTACGATCTCGGCCTTGTCGGTCTCGATAGAGGCCAGGACATCCCCGCCCTGGACGCGGTCGCCTTCCTTCTTCAGCCACTGGATGACCTTTCCCTCGGTCATGGCGTCGGACAGTTTGGGCATGATGACTTGGAATGGCATGTTCAGCTCCGCGCCCCCTATACGGCTAGGGCTTGCCGGATGCCGGCAATGATGCGCGCCGTGTCCGGGGTCTTGGCGCGCTCCAGGTTCCTGGCGTAGGGCATGGGGGCGTTGGCCCCGGTGACCCGCACCACCGGGGAATCCAGGTAGTCGAAGGCCTCCTCGGTGATGAGGGTGGCGATCTCGGCGCCCAGCCCTGCGAAGCCCGCGCCCGCCTCCAGGACCACGGCGTGGTGGGTCCTCTTCACCGAGCCCAGGATGGTGGTCTTGTCCATGGGTCGCAGGGTCCGCGGATCCACCACCTCGACGGAGATGCCCTGCGCCGCCAGCTCCTGTGCCGCCTCCAGGCCGCGGTGCACCATCACCGTCCAGCCGATGACCGTGACATCGGTCCCCGGCCGCACCACCTCGGCCACGCCGAGGGGGATGGTGAACTCCTCGTCGGGGACCTCGCCCTTCATGCCGTAGAGGGTCTCCGACTCGATGAAGATGACCGGGTTGTCGTCGCGAATGGCGCTCTTCAGCAGGCCCTTGGCGTCCCTGGGCGTCGAGGGGCGGACCACCTTCAGGCCCGGGACGTGGTAGAAGTAGGACTCCATGCTCTGGGAATGCTGGGCGGCGAGCTGGACGGCCGGCCCGCCGGGGCCCCGGATCACCATGGGCACCCGGAACTGGCCGCCCGACATGTACAGGATCTTGGCCGCGTGGTTCACGATCTGGTCCAGCGCCACGATGGCGAAGTTGAAGGTCATCATCTCCACCACCGGGCGCAGGCCCACCATGGCCGCGCCGATCCCCACCCCCACGAA
>JBBIQE010000117.1:0-10290 GCA_037442485.1 Methylomirabilis sp. (SeqCode) | reverse complement strand
TGCGCGGGGTACTCGTTCCAGATCTCTTCCCCCGATCGCGGCCCCCGCTCCCACTGCGCCATCTGCCTGGCCGCCTCCAGGGCCGGGGCCCTTTCGTCCTCCACCGCCGCCTTGTCGTAAAGCGTACCGACGGGTCGCCAGATGACCCACAGGCCAACCGCGCCAACCACCGCCGCGCTCAGCCGCGGCCCGAGGACGCCCGCGAGCGCCCTCCCGTGAGCGGGTGCGGATCTTTCAGTGTGGCATGCGCCCCATGAATCCGCTCGCGTCCTCGGCAGGGAGGGCATGCGATGGCCCGCGGCTGTCGGCCTCGCCGCTCGCCGCATCCATGATGTAGAGGAGAGCGTTCTGCGCGAGGTCCACCCGGCGCGCGGCGGCCAGGCGTTCTCCTTTGGGGCCCGTGATAACCTCGACCACCGGCCGCAGGGGAGACGCGGGGTTGTTGGCCACCACGCGGGCGATCTCCAGAGAATTCAGCCGAACCAGGCTGCCCACCGGGAAGGGGGATACCCCCTCCAGCAGCCCCTTCAGCATTCGGGGCGGGAACGTGTGACGGTTTCTCCTCACGATCTCTCTGATTCGCTCCACGACATCGAAGGGTCGTCCTCGCCCGTGACACAGGCGCGTGTGGCTCAGCGACTCGTACACGTCGGCCAGGCCGACGATCTTGGCGTACTCGTGGATCTGCTCGCCGGTCAGCCCCTGGGGATAGCCGCTGCCATCCTCGCGCTCGTGGTGCTGCAGGGCGACCGTGGCCACCCACTCGAAGGGGGGCCCGAGGACCTGGAGCATCCGGAAGCCCTGCTCGGGGTGCTGGCGGATGAGGGCGAGCTCCTCCGGGCTCAAGGCCCCGGGCTTCTCCAGGATGGGCCGGGGGATGCTCGTCATGCCCACATCGTGGAGCGCGGCCGCCAGGGCCAGGCGCGCAAGCTCCGCCTCGCCGTAGCCGATCCCCTGCCCGATCTTGACGGCGAGGATGGCCACGTTGAGGAGGTGCCTGGGCAGATCCAGGTGGGTCTCGCCGTCCTCCAGGGCCTGCACAAGGAGCCCGTCGCCGGCCGCCGTGGCTTCGACCAGGCCCATGGCCACCCGCTGGAGAGGCTCGCCGTCGAAGGGTTTCCCCGCGCTCGCCATCTCGAGGGCGCGGGCCACTTCCCGCCGGGCCGCCTGGTACTGGAGCGATGCCGGTCCCCCGCCCGCCTCTCCGGAGGCCGCCGGGGTTGGGGGGCGCGGGTGGGCGCCCGGCCCAAGGGGAGAGGAGGGTGGCAGCGGCTGTTCCTGCGGGCGCACCTCTGGGGTTCGGGCTGGAGCCGCATCGGCTAGGAGGGAGCCCATCTGGGCGAATGCCAAAGTCGCCTCCTTCACGGACGGCTTGCCGCCCTGGCGTGCGCCTTCGGATTTCCGGACGAGATCGCTCAGACGTGCGATGGCACTTCCTCCTTGCGGGGCCTCGGACGGGCGATCCGCGCCCCCGGATCCGGCGTGCTGGCTAGGTCGTCCCCAGCGCCGCCGGGCCGACCGCGTCCCTGCCGTTCAAGGCCATGCGGGCCCGCGCGGAGGCGCTCCAGAGGGGCGGCCGCTATCCGCCGACCCTCTCCCCCGTGGGTTGTCTGTTGCATTGCAGGACCGCCCTTTCGGGAGGTCGCGCGGCCTGCCGCGCGTACCCGTTGCGCGATTCTGTCGTCAGGGCAGAGGGGATCCGCGACGAGTCGGGAGCGGCCCGTTCAGCTCGGTCCGGGAGGGCCCTCAGACCGGACTGGCGCGGGGGGAGGACGAAGAAGCGGTCTGCCCGCGCCCGAGCAGTTCCGGGTAACGGTCAGGAAGGATCCTCGCAATGAGAGGGCCGGAGGATGCCCGCGCATCCATCATAGATTCAGGGATCAAGAACCGCACGCGCTCGGATGGTACCGGGCAGGCCGAGTCAGGCCGGAGAAAGCCTTCGGCATCGTTCTCCGATGATTCCGGGCCGACGGAGGGGGTGGGATACCGCTCGCGGAGGGTATTTGATCCATCGAGGGTCAAGACGTTCAAGAGGAGATGAGTCCCAATGAACAGCAATGCGATGCCCAGCGCGACCGGCCACTTCCAGAAGCGTCCTTTGGGATCTCGGATGAGTCGCATCGTTGTCGCGGCGATCACGGTTCGGGCGGATGCTAGGTAACGCGCCGGACGATGTCAAGGAGAAAGAGGGACTCGCCATCGCCTGATCCCCTGTCGCCGGCGCGGTGGCAATGGGGCGCGCCTGAACGGGGAGCCGGTTGCGCCGGGCCGAGCAGTTCGGCCGCCACGGGTCAGCGCGCGGCGGCACGGATCTGGGCGGCGACGCTGGCCAGGTCCTCTTGGGCCGAGCTCCGGATCAGGGACTGGACACCGCCCCCGCCATCGCCCCGGTAGCGGGGGATGATGTGGACGTGCAGGTGGTTCACGTGCTGCCCGGCGGCCCAGCCGTGGTTCCAGCCGACGTTCAGGCCGCCGGGCTTCAGGGCCTGCTCCAGCACGGCCATCACGGTCTTCACCCCGAGAAACAGCGGGCCCACGTGCCGGTCCTCGAGGAGATCTAACCGCTCGGCGTGAACCTTGGGGATCACCATGGTGTGCCCGCGCGAGGCGGGGTGGATGTCCAGGAAGGCCAGGACGTCCTGGTTCTCGTACACCGTGTGGGCCTTGGTCTCGCCCGCCACGATCTTGCAGAAGATGCAGTCTGCCATGGAGGGTCTCCTTTTTCGGGAACGGCCAGCGCATTCTATCCGGGGCCTCGCCCTTGGCGCAAGGACAAAGCCCCAGCGCATGGTGATCGTAAGGCGTGAGGCGGGAGGCGTCAGGTGTGAGGGAGTCCCCTTGCGCCTCACGTCTTGCGTTTCACGACACGCGATGGGGGCCACGCCCTCGCCGTCGCGTGTTTCGCCTTGACACGTCCACGGGCCCTGGATAGCCTACAGACTGCAGGGGAGGCGGCGGAGACCGAGCGGGCCCATGCGCGATCTGGTCACCATGGGGCGCCACACGAAGATGCCCGGGGCGCCGCACCCGACCGGAGCCGGGAGATCGGGCGGAGGGGGCAGAGGCGGGCACTTCCATGCGTGAAGTGTTCACCATGTGGCGCCACACGAAGATGGTTGTCCTCGTGGCCCTCACCGCCGGGGTCTACGCCGCCATCCTCATCCCGTTGAAGGGCATCCCGCTGATCCCCGGGTTCACCGAGATCCGTCCCGCCAACGTCGTGCCCGTCGTCTTCAGCCTGCTCTTCGGCCCGGCCGGGGCGTGGGGGTCCGCCTTCGGCAATCTCATCGGCGACTTCTTCGGGACGCTGGGGCTGGGCAGCCTCTTCGGCTTCATCGGCAACTTCTTCTACGGGCTGGTGCCGTACAAGCTCTGGGGGAAGATGGGGCCGCTGTCGTCGGGGAGGCCCCTGGACGCCCGGACGGGGCGGCACCTCGTCGAGTACCTCCTGGTGGCGTTTCTCGCCAGCGCCGCCTGCGCCGCGATTATCTCCTGGGGGGTGGACCTGTTCGGCCTGGTCCCCTTCGGGGTGCTGGGGCCTATCATTACCCTGAACAACTTCCTGGCCGCCGCCATCCTGGGGCCATTCCTGCTCTGGCTCATGTACCCGCGGGCCAGGCGGTGGGACATTCTGTGGACCGAGATCATGGACCCCGGCGACATCTCCCGGGCGAAGCGGCCCTGGATCGGCTGCCTGCTGATGTGGGCCGGGGGGGTTGGCGCGCTCGCCGTGGGGGTGGCCATCTCGACGGGACTCTACGCGGCCCTTCCGTTCCGGTTCGGGACCGGGACGACGAGCCTCGGCGTCGTGGCGGGCGTCTTTCCCTTCCTGGTCGCCTTCGTCCTGGGCTGCCTCCTCGCGTGAGATGAGTCCACCCCTCGACTGCTGCAGCCCGTCGCCTCCGGGCCGCAGGCTCCTGCCCGGAGGCCCGAACCGAGACCTCGCAGGTCTCTCGCCAGGTGGCCATGACCCTCTCCGGTCACCACGACGGATGAAAAGCGTGTCGAGCTGGCGTGAAAAGTCCGGGCCGAATCCAGAATGCCGATGATCCGCCTGGACGGGGTCTCCTTCCGCTATCGCGGCGCCGCCGAGCCGGCGCTCGCCGGCGTGACCTGTCACATCGGTTCGGGAGAGGTCGTCGGCCTGCTCGGGCAAAGCGGCTCGGGACGATCCACCCTGGCCTGCACCCTGAACGGCACCATTCCCCATCTGATGCGCGGCGACCTCCAGGGCCGGGTGCACGTCGGGGGCGAGGACATCCGCGCCCGCCGTCCCCGGGAGCTGGCCGGCCGGATCGGTTTTGTGTTCCAGGACTTCGAGGCACAGCTTTTCTCGACCAACGTGGCGCTGGAAGTGGCCTTCGGCCCGGAGAACCTGGGGGTCCCGCGCGAGGAGATCCTCCGGCGGGTGAAGCGCTACCTCGGCCTGGTGGGCCTGGAGGCCCTCGGCCACAAGGCCCCGGCCAGCCTCTCGGGCGGGCAGAAGCAGCGGCTGGCCCTCGCCTCGGTCCTGGCGCTGGAGCCGCAGGTGCTGGTGCTGGACGAGCCGACCAGCGACCTGGATCCCGCGGGCCGGCGGGACCTGCTGGAGGCCATCCGATCCCTGCGCCGCGACCGCGCCATGACCTTGGTCATGATTGATCCCGAGATTGACGAGCTGGCCTGGGCGGATCGCCTGATCGTCCTGGAGCGGGGGCGGCTGGCCGCGAGTGGAACGCCGGCCGAGCTGTGGGGAGAGACGGCGACGCTGGAGGCCCTCGGCGTGAAGGGTTTCACCCTGGCCCAGCTCGCCTCGCGGCTCGGCCTGGCCGGGCGCTGGCAGGACGCGGATCAGGCGGCGGCCGCAATCCGGGGCGCGGGATGGCGGGTGAACCCCGCGGCCGCCGCGCGGCTGCGATCGGCCGACGCCGAGCCGGCGGGGGCAGAGGTGCTGCTGGAGGTGGAGGATCTCTGGCACCGCTACCCGGATGGGACCGGGGCGCTGTCGGGGGTAAGCTGCGCCATCCGCCGGGGCGAGTTCATCGCGATCCTCGGCCAGAACGGCAGCGGCAAGACCACGCTGGTCAAGCACTTGAACGGCATCCTCAGGCCGACGGCCGGCGACATCCGCCTGGCCGGTCAGAGCCTGCGCGGGCATCCCTCGAGCCGGCTGAGCCGGCGGGTCGGCCTCGTCTTCCAGAACCCGGATCACCAGATCTTCGCCGAGCGCATCCGCGACGAGGTGGCCTTCGGTCCGCGCCTGCAGGGCCTCGCCGAGGGCGAGATCGCCCGGCGCGTGGACGAGGCGCTGGAGGCCGTGAATCTCGCGGGGGCGGGGGACCTCGACCCTTTCGTGCTGACCAAAGGCGGCCGGCAGCGGGTGGCGGTGGCCAGCACGCTGGCGACGAAGCCCGAGATCATCATCCTGGACGAGCCGACGACCGGCCTCGACCACCGGGAACTCACCGGCATGATGGCCCTGATCCAGCGCCTGAACCGGGCAGGGCATACCATCCTGATCATCACCCACGCCATGTCCGTCGCGGCGGAATACGCCCGGCGCATCCTCCTGATGCGGGACGGGCGGATCGTCCGCGACGGCCCGGCGCGCGAGGTCTTTGCCGACGAGGCGGCCCTCTTGGACCTGGGACTCACCCCGCCGCCGGTGGTGCAGGTGGCGAACCGTCTCGGCGTCCCTGCGCTGACCCTGGATGAGCTCGTCGGCTGCCTGGAACGAGTGGCAGCGGGGGAGCGGGCCGGAGGCGCGGGGGGGCGGGGATGAACCTGTTCCTTTACCTGGACGAAGACACCGCGATTCACCGCCTGGACCCGCGGACCAAGATCTTTCTGCTGCTGGGGAGCTTTGTCGCGGCCGTGCTCTTCTTCCGACCCGCGCCGCTCTGCGCCCTCCTGGTCGTCCTCCTGCTGTACGGGGCCGCGGGCCGGGCGCTCCAGAATCTGCGGCGCATCTGGTTCCTGCTGCTCGGCATCGCGGTCCTCTCCGTGGTGAGCTGGTCCGTCTTCGCCCGGGGGACGACCCCGCTCTTCTGGCGGGTCACCCGGGAGGGCCTCCTCTACGGGGCCGGCGCCGCCATCAAGATTGACAGCATGATCATCGCCGGCCTCATCTTCCTCAGCACCACCAGGACCGAGGAGATCGTCCTCGGCCTCATCCGGTTGCGCGTCCCCTACCAGGCCGCCTTTGCCTTCTCGCTCGCCATCCGGATGGTGCCCACCATCATCGGCACCGCCGTGACCGTCACCGAGGCCCAACGCTCGCGGGGGCTGGACCTCGCGAGCGGCGGGCCGCTCCGGCGGCTGCGCAACTACATCCCGCTTCTGGTCCCCATCTTCCTGCATACGCTGCGGAACACCGACCAGCTCGCCAAGGCGCTGGAGTCGCGCGGCTTCGGCGCCAGGCGCGAGCGGACCTCGTACCTGGAGATCGGCTTCCACGGCCGCGACGTTCTGGCCCTGACCGCCGGCGGTGCGATTCTCGTGGGATTCCTCCTGTTCAGATTCGTCCGATGAGCCGACACGCTGCCTGGTCTCCGCCCGGGGTTTCAACGGTCCCGGACCGCCGTGACGGCGCTCGCGCCCACGCGCCCCCGGCGGCGCGCGGGATCCCCGGAATACCGTGCTGAACGGAGGACGCCATGAGGGCCGGTCCTCCGCTCCCCGTCGCCATGCCCCTGCCCGGGCTCGGCCCCGTGGCCCTGTCGCCGGGTCCGGCCGCGGCGGGGCCTCGCGCAGGCCCGGCGTCGCCACCCTGGCCGCCGATGGAGAGGATGGACGGCCGCAAGAGGATCGTCGGCGAGCCGTTCACCCGGGGAGATTAAGGCCCTCGGCCGGGTGTCCTCGTCCGGAGGCGCGCCAGGGCCGAGGCCATGGAGCGGGCCATGGGCCTGCTCCGCGAGATGGGGATCCCCGAGAAGCCAGAGCGCACCAAGCCGTTCCCGAGCCAGATTCTCTGGACGGTTCCGGTGCACGGGAGCGCCGATGCCCACATCCGGTTATCTGCCCGTGACGGTGGACAAGAGCCACCTGATCACGATCGGGGAGCGGCTCTACGCCGAAAGCATCGAGCTGATCCGCGAGCTGGTCAATAACGCCTACGACGCCGACGCCACGGAGGTCCGGGTCACGGTGAGCGAGGATCTGATCCGGGTCGAGGACAATGGCGCCGGCATGGATTTGGCGGGACTCGAGCAGTACTTCAACATCGGCTCGCCGGAGAAGCTGCAGAAGCCCAGGTCCCCGCGCTTCCAGCGGGACCGGATCGGGCAGTTCGGGATCGGCAAGTTCGCCAGCCTCTCGGCCTGCAGGCGGTTCGAAGTCGAGACGCAGAAGGGGGACTTTGCGGCCCGGGTGATCTTCGACAAGTCGGCCTGGGAGCAGGCGGGCGAGTCCTGGCACCTGCCCCTGGAGTACCTTGCGGCCGACCCGCGCCGGGGCGACGGGACGACGGTCACGCTGCTCCAGCTCACCCGGCGTTTCGATCCCAAGGAGGTGGAGCGCCGTCTCGTCGAGGGCGTTCCCCTCAGGGCGCCGAGCTTCCAGGTCTTTCTGAATGGGGAGCGGGTGAGGCCGCGGACGCTGTCGGGCCATCGAATCGCGGTCCTGGACGGGACCCCCTACGGGCCCGTGCACGGCGAGATTCTCATCCTGCCCGCCTCGGCCTCGGATCCGGCACCGCCCGGCATCGAGATCAAGGTCAAGCAGGTCACCGTCCGCCGCGATCTGTTCGGGGCCGAGGCCTGGGGGCGCGCGGCCGAGCGGCTGCGGGGGGAACTGCACGCCGATTTCCTGCCGGTGACCACGGATCGGAGCGGCTTTGTCCAAGACTCGCCGGAGTTTTTGGCCTTCCGCGACGTGGTCGCCCGGGTGATGAACGAGGTGCGAGCCCTCCTGCGACAACTGACCGGCCAGCGGGAGCGGCGCGCTGCCAGCAAGGCCCTCCGCGAGGCGCTGGAGCGGATCCAGCGCGCCCTGGCGCGGAACCCGGACCTCTCGCCCTTCGGTCCCCTGCCCGAGGCGGGGGCGGGCGGCCAGCGCGGCGCAGCCGCGACGGGCGCGGGCAAGGCGCAGTCCCGCGAGGAGATCGTGGGTGCTCCCGCGGCGCCGCCCCAGAAGAAGCGCGCCAGGAAGGCCAAGGTGAAGCGGCTTACGCCCGACGCGGTCGTCAAGCGACTCCGGATCGGTCAGGAGGGCGTCTCCTGCTGCCTGGATCACTTCGGCGAGGAGGGGCCGGAGTGCTTCAGCGAGGGGACCGTCATCTACATCAACTGCGACCATCCTCTCTACCGGCGCGAGGCGCGCAAGGCCGAGACCCACACCATGCACCTCGCCCGCCTCCTCACGCAGGAGATCACCCTGATGAAGGACGCCCCCCGGGATCCTCGCAAGGCCTTCGACCGCCAGAGCAAGCTGCTCCGCGACGCCTTTGCCGACGGCGACTGAAAAGGGCAAAAGGACTGCCTGACCCCTTGGCGGGGGATCGCGGGGGGCGGCGGACGCATGACGGGGCGGGGGGGGAGGGACATCCATGGGAAGGGTGCGGCTCACCTGGATCGGACACGCCTCCATCATGGTCGAGGGAAGCGGCAAGACCTTCCTCTTCGATCCCTGGATCCGGGGAAACCCGGCCTGCCGGATGCGGCTGGAGGAGCTGCCGCGCCCGGACGTGGTCTGCGTGACCCACGGGCACGACGATCACCTCGGGGACTCCCTGGAGATCGTGAAGAGGACGGGCGCCATGCTGGTCTGCAGCCCCGAGATCGGGATCTATGCCGATCGGCGGGGCATCGAGTACGACAGGGGCTCCTACCCGGTGAACGTGGGCGGGGGCTGGAGGAGCGACGGCTTCACCATCAATGTCGTCAACGCCCTGCACACCTCGGAGATTCTGGGCGAAGAGTTCAGGAAGGACCGGACGGTCGTCCCCGGAGCGGGCAGCCTGGGCTACGTCCTCACCCTCGACGGGGGCCCCGCCATCTACTACGCGGGGGACACGGGGGTCTTCGGGGACATGGCGATCATCCGCGAGCTGTATGCGCCCGAGGTGGCCGTCATGCCCGTGGGCGGGAAATACAACATGGGCATTCGCGAGGCCGCCTACGCCTGCGGCCTCATCCACCCGCGGCTCTTCCTGCCCATTCACTACGGGACGTTCCCGAACCAGCAGCTGGACCCGAACCGCCTGATCGAGGAGGTGCGGGTGCGCGCGCCGCGCGTGACCGTGGGGACGTGGTCGCCCGGGGGCAGCGTCGAGTACTGCCCGTGACGATCCAGCCGTCCAGGGGCATCCCGCGCCGTTTCCTCGGGCAGGTCCCGGGAGACCGGCGCACGCGCGATGGCTCCAGCTCGGATTCCTGTTGACGCCCGGGCACCCATTCGATAGGGTTCACTCCGCATCCCCGTGCGCCCTTGGGGGAATGTCAGGGACGGGGAGCTTGGAAGGGCTCCAGGTCGCGCCAGCAAACGGTTGGAGAACGGCCGGTGGTTGAATGGGCGGTCCAGCGGCGGTTTCCCCGCTTCCCGATCAAACTTCCAATTTTCTACAAGAGGAAGAGCCCGCCCGTCAGGGCCGGGGTGGGCTGGACGCGGGATGTGAGCGAAGGCGGCGCGTGCCTGGAGCTGGCCGAGCCCTTCGCCCAGGGAACTCACTTGAGCGTGATTCTCCAGACGGATAAAGGCGGGATCGTTGTGGATGCCGAGGTCGTCTGGGTCTCCAGGCCGGAGGAGGCGGGAGCGGGCGTGCTCCACGGGGTGGCCTTCACCCAGTTCGCCCCGGAGGAACATCGAGCTCTTGCCGGTCTGCTCGCCTCCAAAGGAAAGGTCCGGCAAGCCGGCGTCCGTCTTCCCGCCGAGCTGCCTGTGACGTGCCAGAAGAAGGGAACGGGCGGCTCCCCTCTCCAGGGCCGGACAGGAGACATCAGTCGCGCGGGATTGCTTCTCCGGCTTCCCGAGGCGCTTCAGCCCGGCACCGAGCTGGAAGTCAGCCTCCCGACCGGGCGCGGGCCGGTCGCCGCGGACGGGGTGATCGTCTGGGTGGAGCCCGCGGAGGCGCGAACACCGGGAGAGCTGATCCGCCACGGCCTGAAGTTCACGCAAATCGGCTGGGCGAGCGAGCTGGCCCTCGGCCTCCTGTCGACTGACAGACCCTAACGCCGCGATCCCCAGCATCTCTTCTGCCGCGTGAAATTTCGCCTGGATGCGGAGGCGCCCCGGGCCGTACAGCGGCCCGTGGGGGCTCGATGGTGATCGGCTTGCGGCGGGGGGAGAGACTTCCTATGGAGCTTGTCAAGAGTT
>JBBIQE010000116.1:0-10464 GCA_037442485.1 Methylomirabilis sp. (SeqCode) | reverse complement strand
GACTGGTCATCCCGAGGCGCATTCCGGCGCTGGCGCCCTGATGCTCGCTGCCGGACAGAAGGGGGAGGTGGCTTCCGAGACTGCCTTCTGTCCGCTACCCTGTCCCGTGGCCGTCGGGCAGGGGGCAGAGGGGCCAGCGCGGGTGGCGGGGAGCCGGGGGCGGGTAGCCCCCGTCGGGGTTACGGTCCTGGAGGATGCCCTCCTGGCAGGAAAGGACGTCCCCCCCCTGTCCCACCAAGAACGAATCCCTCCTAAACCAGACCAAAAAAAGGGGGGGGCCTCCCTCAGCCCATTCGCTCCATCTTGGTCCAATCGGTCAGGGGCTCCCGCACCATCACCTCGGGGCGGCCAGCGTTGTCAACAAACAGGACCTCCCCGCACTGCCAGCACTCCACCACCCGGTTGTCCGCCCCCTGCGGCGCATAGGAAAGGTTCCGGACGGCACAGCGCGGGCAGGCGAAGGAGATCGGCCGGGTTGGTAGCAGCGGTCGGTTGACGCCCTTCGCCCAGTTCTCTCTCATCGCAAGACGCTCCCCTCATCGGGCCGGCCATAATCTCCGGCTAGGCTCGGGCGCACGTCCGGGCCCATCGCACCCGCGAGGCTGATGCACGGACAGGGATGCTCGGGCGCAGCCGGAGATTCGGAGCCGGGGTGAGGTTTTGCCAAGGGTATCCTGAGGGGGCTGCCTCGCCCTCACGGAGGATCCTCCCTGCACATTCCCTACGGTCTCCAGCCCCACGGGTCGGCAGTCCGAGCGACCCTGACGCCCTCAGGCCCGGTCGTCCCGCCGCCTCGTCTCTGATGAGGACGGCGTTCCCGCGCCTCTTCCCGCGGGGCCGCATCCCGCTCGCACTCTCGCTTCGCCGCCTGGATGGCTGCCTCGGCGACGAGAACGCCCTGTCGCTCGCTGCGTTGGCGATGCCGGGAGAACTTGACCATGGTGGCGAATCCCCTCCTCCCGGGTGATCTGCACGAAGTCTCCCCGGTAAAGCTCGGCACCGCAGCCCGTGCAGTGTTCGCCCCTCTTGTGGCTGATCCAGACCACCCGCGGGCCTTCTGTCGTTTCGGTCCGAGGCGGCATCTTGTCAAGAGTCCTCCGAACCGGTTGCTCGGCCGGGCGGACGCCTGGCGCTGTCCCCCCTGTCGAATGCCTTCCTATACCCGCGTCCGGCAGGCAAGGCAAGCGGTTTCTCCGAGCGAAGCCGTGCTCCTCCCGGCTCGCAGTAGCCGGCGATAGCCGACCGAGATTCCCGCCGCGAAAACCCCTTGCCCCCGGGCCGACGCTGTGGCATCCTGCGCTGGTTATTCGGGTGCGTTCCCTTCGAGCGCTCCGGCCACGGAGGTCAGGATGATCGAGGATCCGAAGGCGGCCCTGGCCATGCACCGGTGGATGGTCACGAGCCGGGTCCTGGACGAGGTCTGCTGCCAGGAATCGGCCCACTGGTTTCCCGCGGAGGGGGAAGAAGCCGTCCCGGTCGGCGCGTTTTACGGGCTCCGGCCCGACGATGTCTGCGCTCCGGCTTATCGCGGGGCTCCCGTCGTCTACCTGATGCGGGGGGCGACGCTGGAGCAGGTCCTGGCGGGGGCGCTGGGGAAGCGGACCAGCTTTGCCCGGGGCCGCCACTTCAGCTTCACCGCGCCCATCGCGCTCCGGATCCTGCCCTACATTGCCGGGGATCTCGGTCCCATCATCTCCCAGGCCACGGGCACCGCCTTCGCCCAGAAGTACCGGAAGAGCGATAACGTGACCGTGGTCTCCTTCGGCGATGGGACGAGCAACCGGGGCGACTTCCACGAGGCCGTCAACCTGGGGGCGGCCTGGCGGCTTCCCGTCGTCTACGTCATCCAGAACAACCACTACGCCATCTCGCTGCGGATCGAGAAGGCCACGGCGGCCAAGGCCCTGGTGGATCGGGCCGCGGGGTACGGCCTCCCCGGTGTGGCCGTGGACGGCAACGACGTCCTGGCTGTCCATGCCACCGTTCAGGAGGCGGTGCGACAGGCCCGGGCGGGCGGGGGCCCGACCCTGATCGAGGCCGAGACATTCCGCATGCGCGGACACTTCGCGGCCGACACGGCGCCGTACCGTCCGGCCGCCGAGGTGGAGGAGTGGAGGGGCCGCGACCCGATCCGGCGGCTGGAAGAGCGGCTTGCGGCTGCCGGCCTGCTCTCCGCGGAGGCGGCGCAAGCCGTCTGGTCCGCCGTCCGGGGAGAGGTCGAGGCGGCCAGGGCGGCGGCCAGGCAACATCCCGACATTCGGCCCACCGACCTCGGCCTGGAGCAGATGTTCGCCACGCCCGTCCAGGAGGCCCGAGATGCCCGGTAAGCGGATCACCTTCGTCGAGGCGATCGTCGAGGCGATCCGGGAGGAGATGCGCCGGGACCCGAACGTATTCGTGCTGGGGCAGGACATCGGGCCCATGGGCGGGTCGTTGCGCTCGACCTTCGGCCTGTGGGAAGAGTTCGGGCCGGCGCGCATCCTGGACACGCCCATCTCGGAGTCGGCCGCGGCCGGCCTCTGCGTCGGTGCCGCGATGGAGGGCCTGCGCCCCATCCTCGACATCTCCTTCGGAGAGTTCCTCCCGTCGGCCATGCCCCAGCTTGCCCTGCACGCCCCGGCGGTCCACTGGCTCACCCTGGGGAAGGCCCGCGTCCCCCTCACCATCCGGACCAAGGTGGGGGACGGTCCCTACCAGTCGCACCCGCAATGCTTCGAGGCCTGGTTCGCCCATGTCCCCGGCCTGAAGGTGGTGATGCCCTCGACGCCGGCGGATGCCAAGGGCCTGATGAAAGCGGCGATCCGGGACGATGATCCGGTCCTGTTCTTCGAGCACATGTATCTGTACCACGGCGTCCGGGACGAGGTGCCGGAGGGGGAGCATCTGATCCCCATCGGCCGGGCGGAGGTCAAACGTCCCGGGCGCGACGTCACGGTCGCTGCCACGGCCTGGATGGTCCACCGGGCGCTGCAGGCGGCCCGCCAGCTCGCGGCGGAGGGCATCCAGGTCGAGGTGCTGGACCTGCGGACGCTGGCGCCGCTAGATGTCCCGGCGATCCTCGCCTCGGTGAAGAAGACGGGCCGCCTGGTGGTGGCCCACGAGGCCTGGAAGATCGGCGGCCTCGGGGCCGAGGTGGCGGCCACGGTGGCCGAGCAGGCCTTCGGATCCCTCAAGGCCCCCATCCTCCGGGTGGGGGCGCCGCACGTCCCGGTGCCGTCGCACGCCACCATCCGCCGGGCCTTTCTGCCGAATGCCCAGGACATTATCGCCGCCGTGCAGGGCGTGATGAAGCACGCATAGTGGCGGGGGCCAGGCGCCGGGGGGCGGGGCAATTCTACGAGGGAGCAGGGGCATGGCGGAAGAGGTCCTGAAGGATCGGGGGATCCCCGTTCGGGAGGTCATCCCGCTCAAGGGGATGCGCCGGATGGCGGCCGACCATCTGGCCAGGAGCCATGCCCAGGTGGCCGCGGTCACCACCCTGGGCGAGGTGGACGTCACCGGGCTCGCGGCGCTGCGCGACCGCCTGGCGGCGGAGCCGGCCCGGACTGCCGGGGTTCGACTCACCTACACCCCCCTCCTGGTCAAGGCGCTGGCCCAGGCGCTCACGCGGCACCCGCTCCTGAACGCGGCGCTGGCCGAGGATGTGCCCGAGATTCGCGTCTACGCCGAGGTGAACATCGGGGTGGCGGTGGCCCTGCCCGACGGCAACCTGATCGTGCCGGTGGTGCACCAGGCCGAGCGCAAGAGCCTGGCCGAGGTCGCGGCCCGCGTGGCGGATGTGACCGATCGGGCCCGGGCCGGCGCGCTCAAGCCCGAGGACGTCCGGCGGGGGACGTTCACGCTCTCCAACGTGGGCATGGTGCGGGGCGTGGGCTGGTCCACGCCCATCGTGCACCTGCCCCAGGCGGCGATCCTCGGCACCGGGCGGATCGAGGCAAAGCCGGTCGTCCGGGATGGCGCGATCGTGATCCGCTCGATCCTGCCCATCAGCCTCACCTGGGATCACCGGATCCTGAACGGCGTGCCGGTGGGCCAGTTCCTGGAGACGCTCGCCGATCTCCTGGGGCACCCCGAGAAACTCGAGCTGGGAATCTGAGAACGGACGGAGGAGAATGGCCGACGGCGGAGCGGAGCGATCATGATCGAGGTCAAGATGCCGAATCTGGGAGAGGGGGTCACCGAGGGGACCATCGTCCGCTGGTGCAAGGCCGAGGGGGATGCGGTGGCCGCGGGAGAGACCCTGGCAGAGATCATGACCGACAAGGTGAACGTGGAGTTCGCATCCCCGGCCGCGGGCATCGTCCGCAAACTCCACGTCCCCGAAGAGGCCATCGTGAGGGTGGGCACGGTGATCGCGTGGCTGGAGTCCTCGGCCGACGAGCGCCCCGGCGGGGCGGCGCCGGAGGTCGCCCCGGCCGTGACGCGCCCCAGGGGCTGACCGCACCCAGCCGTCTGCGCGGGGCCACGGGCCTCCCGCCCGCTCGGCTGCCTGGGCAGCTATCGGGCGGGGCAGGGGTCTCGGCCGTCTCCTGCCCTCGCGCCCGCCGCCGAAGAGGGGCGGTGCGCCCTCGCGACCATTCTCCGGCCACACGGGTGCCCGGCGTGACGCTTTGGGATTGAAGCCGCGGCCGGGCTGTGCTACAAATGCCAGGGTTCCGAGGCGCGTCCCTCGTCTGGAATTCGGCTTCGTCAGGATCCGGCAGCGGGATCGTCACCCGCGGGAAGGCCTCCGGACGGTGGCTCCAGAACTACTCTCCTCCACCCGCCGGTTGCGGCGGGTGGCTGCCTGGTTCCCGGGATCCTCGAGCCGCCTGGCCTCTCCGCAGATGCACTCCAGCAGCCCCGGCGCCAGTCGGCCCTCTCCGGAGGATCGGCTGCCAATGCCCATGCGGCTGATTGCGCGCCGGTGATCTCGCCTGTGCTCCCATCGGGCCGTGCGGATCGCGGCAGGGGGGCGGCGACCCTCCTCCTGCTCCTGCTGCTGTCGGGGATCCTCTTCTTCTTCCGTCTCGGGACTCCCGGCCTCTTCGACGCGGACGAACCGGCGTATGCCCAGGCGGCGCGGGAGATGCAGGAGACGGGGGATTGGATCACCCCGCGCTTCAACGGGCAGCCCCGCTTCGACAAGCCCGCCCTGTTCTACTGGTTGATCCTCCTGAGCTACCGCCTCTTCGGCGTCACGGAATTCGCCGTTCGGTTCTGGTCCGCGCTGGCGGCCGTCCTCCTCGTCCTGACCGTCGCCTGGGGGGCCAGGCGGTGGCTCGGGCCGCCGGCGGATCTGTACGCGGGGCTCGCCTTCATGCTGAACGGGCTGACGGCCCTGCTGGCTCGGGCCGCCGTGACGGACATGCTCCTCACCCTCTTGGTGACGCTGGCGATCCTGGCGGGCGTGGCGGCCCTTTCGGTCCCGCTGCAGACGAGCAAACGGTGGGCGGCGGCCGGATGGGCGGCCGTGGGGTTGGCCGTCCTGGTGAAAGGTCCCGTGGGTCTCGTGATTCCGGCCCTGGCCCTCGGCGGGATGGTCCTCCTCCTTCGCGAGGTCAGGACCGGCCTCGTGCGGCTCTGCCCCTGGCAGGGGGCGGTCGTGTTCGCGGCGATCACGTTTCCGTGGTACGGCCTGGTGCTGGCGGCCAACGGTTGGGCCTTCGTCGAGGGCTTCATCGTCAAGCACCACGTGACCCGGTACGCGGGGGTGATCTCGAGCCATGCGGGGCCCCTGTGGTTCTACCTGCCCGTGGCCCTGATCGGATTCTTTCCCTGGAGCGGCTTGCTGCCCAGGGCACTCTGGCTCTCCGGTGCGCTGGCGCGCCGGCGCGAGGTCCGGGATCCGGCCGACCGGTTGCTCGTGGCCTGCCTCTGCTGGGCAGCCGGCGTGTTCCTTTTCTTTTCTTTCGCGGGCACGAAGCTGCCGAGTTACCTCTTCCCGGCATTCCCGGCCCTGGCCCTGCTCGTCGGGGCCGCTGGATTTTCACCGACAGGCTCTCGCCTGCCCTCGCCCCGGCTCGGGCCGGGGATCTCGACGCAGGCCGACCACGGGCCCACGGCCGGAAATGGTCCCTGGTCCTTGGTCCCTGGTCCCTGGTGGCGTGGCGCGGGGCAGGCGCCCCGCTGGCTGGACACGCTCGGGGTGTGCCTCATCGGGCTGACGGGGGCCCTGCTGGCGTTGGGGTTCGGGCTGGTCCCGTGGATCCTGGATGCCCTCCGGCCGAGGGTGGGGGGACTCCTGGATGAGGTGGCGGTTCCGCCAGGGCTGGTGTGGTGGCCCGCCGTCCTGGTGGCCCTGGGCACGGCGGCGGGCCTTCTGGCAAAGGGGTCCTGGCGTCCGGCCATCCTGTCGGCCATGATGGGCCTCCTGATCCTCACGGCGGCGGGGATGGTGGTCCCGCGCGTCTACGCCATCCTCCAGGGACCGCTGCGCGAGTTCACCGAGGATGCCCGGGAGATCGTCGGCCGGGAGGGAACCCTGGTGGCGTATGGACTGAACGCGCCAACCATAGTATTCTATGCGCAGCGGCGGGTGACACCCATCGGGGCCGGGGCCCCGGAGGGGCGGGATCAGATTCGCCGGCTGGTGGAGGGCGGGCATCCGGTGGCGGTCATCACTCGGGCTGCCTACGGGGCGCGGCTGGAGGGGGTGGGGGGGCTTATGCGCTTGAAAGCGCGCGGGGGCTATGCCATATACTGCTCCCCCTGCCGGACTGAGCGCAATTTTCAATTCTCAAACCGATCCCCGGACGGCGGAACAACCGGGAAATGAAGCAGACGGATGGCCGGTTTTCCCGCCTCCGGCGGATCGGTTGTCGGTTTTCCATTGGAATGGCCTGAGGGGATGATTACCCTGGACAGGCAAGACGGGCTGTTCAGCGTCATCGCCGCGGAACTCGCTGCGGTCGAGGACCGTTTGCAGGAGCCCGCCCAGGACAGCGGGGCCCTGCTCTCGCTGGTGGCGAGCTATGCCCTGGGCTCCGGGGGCAAGCGCATCCGGCCGGCCCTGCTCCTCCTGGCTGCCCGGGCCTGCGGCGCCGACCAGCGGGCGCGGGTGGTGACGCTGGCCTCGGTGGCCGAGATGATGCACGCGGCCACCCTGGTGCACGATGACATCGTGGACCATTCCACCAAGCGGCGCGGCCGTCCCTCGGCCGCGGCCCTGTACGGCTCCGACGTGTCGGTGCTGGCGGGCGATTTCCTGTACTCCCGCGCCATCCAGGTCCTGGTGGCGGATGGGGATATCCGCATCCTGCAGGCCTTTGCCGACGCCACGGTGGCCATGGTCGAGGGCGAGGTCCTCCAGCTCCAGCTCCTCCGGGACCTCAGGATCAGCGAGGCGGAGTACCTCAAGATCATCGCCGGCAAGACGGCCGCCCTGATGTCGGCCGCGGCCCGCACCGGGGCACTGGTGGCCGGGGCGTCCCCGGCCGCCACGGATGCCCTGGCGGCCTTCGGCCACAACCTGGGGATCGGATTTCAACTGGTGGACGACGCCCTCGATTACACGGCCCGGGAGGAGCGCCTGGGGAAACCCGTGGGCAGCGATTTTCGGGAGGGGAAGATCACCTTTCCCCTGATCCACGTCCTGCGCAGCGCCTCGGGGGCGGACCGGGGCGTGGTGGAGGAGCTGTCCCGGCAGGAGCGCCTCAGCGACGAGGACCTGGCGCGGTTGCGGGGCTTGGTGGAGCGGTACGAGGGCGTGCCAGCCACGATGCGCCTGGTGGACGAGTACCTGGCCCGAGCGCACGGCCTGCTGGGGGTCCTGCCGGAGTCGCCGGCCCGTCGGGCCCTGCACCGCCTGGTGGATTTCGTCCGCCAGCGCGACTGGTGATCCCTGCCGCCGTTCGATGTTTAAGGTTCCACGTGCTGCGGTTGGGCAGCGGCCCGGCAGCGGGACCCAACCTGGCACCTCGAACCGGGAACCTTGAACCTCCCATGGATCACATCCGAAACTTCTGCATCATCGCTCACATTGACCACGGCAAGTCCACGTTGGCGGACCGGCTGCTGGAGGCGACGGGCGCCCTGGCCCCTCGCCAGATGGCCGACCAGGTCCTGGACAGCATGGACCTGGAGCGGGAGCGGGGAATCACCATCAAGGCGAAGGCGGTTCGCCTCACCTACCGGGGTGCCGACGGCCGGGAGTACCTGCTCAACCTGATTGACACGCCCGGGCACGTGGATTTCAGCTCCGAGGTCTCGCGGAGCTTGTCGGCCTGCGAGGGGGCGCTCCTGGTGGTGGATGCGGTACAGGGAGTGGAGGCCCAGACCCTGGCCAACGTGCACCTCGCCATGCGGAACAACCTGGCCATCGTCCCCGTCATCAACAAGATCGACCTCCCCAGCGCCAACGTCGAGCGGGTCAAGGGACAACTGGAGGAGATCCTGGCGCTGGACGCCAGGGAGGCGATCCCGGCGAGCGCCAAGCACGGCCTGGGGACCCGGGAGGTCCTGGAGGCCGTGGTGCGACGGATCCCCGCGCCCCGCGGCTCGCCCGCGGCGCCGCTCAAGGCGCTGGTCTTCGACTCCTGGTTCGACAGCTATCAGGGGGTCATCGCCTACGTCCGCCTCTACGACGGGCGCCTCGCCCCGGGAATGCGGATCCAGTTCATGTCCACGGGGGCCACCTTCGAGGTGACCCGGGTGGGCGTCTTCACCCCCCAGATGCGGGCGGCCGAGCAGCTCTCCGCGGGCGAGGTCGGCTACGTCATCGCCGGCATCCGGGAGGTGCGCCAGTGCCGCGTCGGCGACACCCTCACCGAGGCGGACCGGCCGGCGGAGCGGCCGCTGCCCGGCTTCCGCGAGGTGCGGCCCCTGGTCTTCGCCGGCCTCTACCCGGTGCGGAGCCAGGAGTACCCCGCCCTCAAGGCGGCCCTGGAGAAGCTGCAGCTCAATGACGCCTCCTTCTCCTTCGAGCCCGAAACCTCCCTGGCCCTGGGCTTCGGCTTCCGCTGCGGATTCCTGGGACTGCTCCACCTGGAGATCATCCAGGAGCGGCTGGAGCGGGAATTCGATTTGACGCTGCTCAGGACGGCGCCCACGGTGGTGTACCGGGTGACCCGGGTGCGCGGCGCGTCGCTCGAGGTGGACAACCCCAGCCGGCTTCCCCCCCCGCAGGAGATCGCCACCATCGAGGAGCCTTACATCAGCGCCTCCATCCTGGCGCCGACGGAGTACCTGGGGGGCATCCTGAGCCTCTGCCAGGAGAAGCGGGGCGTCCACCGGGGGATCGAGTACCTGCAGGATGGCCGGGTCCTCATCGCCTACGAGCTGCCCCTGAACGAGATCGTCCTGGATTTCTACGACCGGCTGAAGTCGGTGAGCCGCGGCT
Source organism: Methylomirabilis sp. (SeqCode) (assembly GCA_037442485.1). Classification (GTDB taxonomy): domain Bacteria; phylum Methylomirabilota; class Methylomirabilia; order Methylomirabilales; family 2-02-FULL-66-22; genus 2-02-FULL-66-22. The sequence continues at coordinate 1,145 of JBBIQE010000116.1, read as the reverse complement.
ACGCCTCCCTGGATTACGACTTCCTGGAGTACCGGGAGAGTCCCCTGGTCAAGCTGGACGTCCTGGTGAACGGCGAGCCGGTGGATGCCCTGTCCTGCATCGTCCACCGGGACCAGGCCGCGGCGCGGGGCCGCCTCCTGGTCGAGCGGATGAAGGAGCGCATCCCGCGACAGCTCTTCGAAGTGGTGATCCAGGCCGCCATCGGCAGCCGGGTGATCGCGCGGGAGCGCATCCCCCCGCTGCGCAAGCAGGTGACGGCCAAGTGCTACGGGGGCGACATCACGCGGAAGCGGAAGCTCCTGGAAAAGCAGGCGGAAGGCAAGCGGCGCATGAAGCAGGTGGGCCGGGTGGAAATCCCCCAGGAGGCCTTCATGGCCCTGCTGCAGGTGGGCGGGAAGTGAATGCGAAATGGCAGACTGACAACCGACGACCGGAGATCTGCGGGCGTCGGCCCGTCGTCCGTTGGCCGTCGGTAGGGTGCCTTGGTGGTTTTCCATCGGTCAGGTGAAGGAGAGGCTCAGCGTGCGAAAGAGACGGGAGGCGAGGGAGGGGGCGGCGCCGGAGACGGCGGTGCCCGTGCCGGCCAGATCGGTCCTGCGCGAGTACGCCGAGGCCCTGATCATCGCGGTCCTGTTGGCCCTGGTGATCCGGACCTTCGTGGTGCAGGCCTTCAAGATCCCCTCGGGGTCGATGCTGCCGACCCTGAAGATCGGGGATCACATCCTGGTCAACAAGTTCATCTACGACTTTACGCCCGTCCGGCGGGGCGACATCATCGTCTTCAAGTTCCCGCAGGACGAGACCCGGGACTTCATCAAGCGGGTGATCGGCCTCCCGGGGGAGACCCTGGAGATCCGGGGCCGGCAGGTCTTGATCAACGGGGTCGCATTGCAGGAGCCGTACGCCGTGTACTCCGACGGCCCGTTCGCCCGGCTGGTCGAGAACGAGCGCCTGGGCCCGATCGTGATTCCTCCCGGCAGGCTCTTCATGATGGGCGACAACCGGGATCACAGCATGGACAGCCGGGTGTGGGGATTCCTGGACATGCGCAAGATCAAGGGCAAGGCCTTCATCGTCTATTTCTCCCTCCAGACCGAGGAGATCCCCTACAGCTCGGCCCTGCCCAGCGTGCTCTACCTGTTCAC
>JBBIQE010000115.1:0-10586 GCA_037442485.1 Methylomirabilis sp. (SeqCode) | reverse complement strand
GCGGCGCAGACCGAGTTCGGCAAGCCCCTGGTGAACTCGACCCTGACCCTGGCCCTGGTCACCGGGCAGAGCGTCACCGACCTCTCCCAGAACGTCATGGCGAACCTGGGCTGGGACGAGGTGAGACTGCCCCATCCGGTCTTTGAAGGGGATACGATCTACTCCCAGTCCGAGGTGCTGGAAAAGCGCGAGTCCAAATCCCGCCCCCATGTCGGGATCGTGACGGTGCGCACCACCGGCTACAACCAGGACGGCAAGGTGGTGATCACCTTCAGGCGGACCATCCTGGTCTACCGGCGCGGCCAGGCCCCCCAGATCCGCCGCCTGGCGTCGGGAGAGAGCCGCTAGGCCGCTAGTCGGCCGGCACGAATCTCCCGTTCTTCACTTGGACCATGACCAGGGAGTCCACGCCCAGGCCGTTGTGGTCCTCGGCCGTCAGGTTGTAGATCCCCGAGATGCCCACGTAGCCCCTCGTCTGCTCGATGGCCGCGCGCAGGGCCTTGGGATCGGTCCCCGCCTTCTTCATGGCGTTGGCCACGATGGTGATGGCGTCCCAGGCGTAGCCCGAGTGGGTGTTGATGGGAAATTCCTTGTCGTACTTGTAGACATCCCGGTAGAGACGCACGAACTCGCCGATGACCTTTTTCTGCGGGTCCGTGTCGGGGAGCGAGTCGGCCACCATGAGCTTGGTGGCCGGCATGCGGTCACCCTCGGACGCCCTGCCCGCCAGCTCGATGTACTTCGGGTCGGGGAGGCCGTGGCACTGGAACAGGGGGATAGTGATCCCCAGTTGCGCCTTGTTCTTGGCCACGATGGACCCCACCGGCCCGATCGTCCAGACGACGATGGCCTGGGGGGCGGAGTTTTTGATCTTGGTGAGCTGGGCGGTCATGTCGGTGTCGGCGGGGCCGAAGGATTCCTTGGCCGTGAAGGTGAGGCCGAACTGGGGGCCCAGCTTCTCCAGCCACCCGAGGCCGTCCTTGCCGAATCCGTCCGTGTTGGTGAACAGCGCCACCCTGGTCAGGCCCTTGGCCTTGAGGTACCCGTAGAGCTTTTGCACCGCGGTGGACGAGCGCTGCGGGGACTTGAAGACGTACGTGTAGGCGCCGAACTGGCCCCCCATGATCACGGGGTCGCCCCCCACGGTCATGAAGGTGGGGACCCCCGCCTCCTCGACGATCTTCTTCACGCTCATCCCCTCGGCCGTCGAGGTGGGGCCGATGATGGCCGCCACCTTGTCGCTGAAGATGAACTTCTTGGCGATGACGGCGGCCTTGGCCGGGTCGCTCTCGGTATCGCCCAGGATGAGCTCGATAGGCCGGCCGTTGATCCCGCCCTCCTTGTTGATCTTGTCCACGACCATCTGGGCGACCAGCCTGGTCGGCGTCCCGATGTTGGCGCCGGGGCCGGACAGGGCGAAGAAGGCCCCCATCTTGATCGGCTCGGCGGCGAAGGACGGCGCCGCAAGGCCCAGGGCCAGCGCAACGACGGCGTTGGTCAGTTTCACTCGCATGGCCATTCTCCCCCCCTGTGAAATGTTGGTTAAATGATGGAATCCTGGATCCGCGTATCGAACACGCGCTTCGTCTTCCGCTCGGAGCGCGGCAGCGTCCCGTACTCCACCACCTCGACCTCGGGCGTCACCATGACCTTGTGCTTGACCGAGTGGACGATCTCCCGGGCCAGCTCCTCGCCCCGCCCCCGCTCGACCCCCTGGCCCCGCTCCACCACCAGGCGCAGGTGGTCCCGCTCGGCGGCGTCGCGGGTCAGGTGGATCTGGTACTCCGAGCCGAGGCCGGGAATCGCCGACAGGATGGCGTCAATCGTCGAGGGGTAGATGTTCACCCCCCGGAACTTGAAGACATCGTCCGTCCGCCCCATGATCCGCGAATGGCGCGGCAGGATGGAGCCGCAGGTGCAGGGCCCCGGGATGATCCGGGTGATGTCGCGGGTCCGGTACCGGATGAGGGGCGCGGCCTCCTTCGCCAGGGTGGTGACGACCATCTCGCCCCACTCGCCCGGCGGCACCGGCTGGAGGGTCTCCGGGTCGAGGATCTCCAGGAGGTAGTAGTCCGCCCAGTAGTGGATGCAGTCGTGGTGCGGGCACTCCATCCCCGTGCCCGGGCCGTACAGCTCGGTGAGGCCCGGGATGTCGAACAGCTCCACCCCGCCCAGAAGCTCCGCGATCTTCTTCCGCATGGACACCGAGGAGCGCTCCGACCCGTAGATGACCTTGCGGAGGGCGATCTTCTCCGCCAGTCCCCGCCTGTGCACCTCTTCCGCCAGGAGCAGTCCCATGGAGGCGGTGCAGCAGAAGACCGTGGGCTGCAGATCCACCAGGAACTCGCACTGCAGATCCAGGTTCCCCGGCCCCGTGGGCACGGCCATGGCACCCACCTTCTCGCAGCCCGCCTGGAACCCCACGCCGGCCGTCCACAGGCCGTAGCCCACGGCGATCTGCACGCGGTCCAGGGGGGTCACCCCGGCCATCTCGTAGCCGCGGGCAAAGAAGTGCGCCCAGTCGTCCACGTCCTTCTGCGTGTAGCAGAGGATCTTGCGCTTGCCGGTGGTGCCCGAGGAGGAGTGGATGCGCACGATCTGCTCGAAGGGGACCGACCGCAGCGGGAAGGGATAGTCCTCCCGCAGGTCCTCGGCCGTGACGAAGGGGAGCCGGTGGAGATCCTCCAGCGAGCGGATGTCCTCGGGCCCGACCCCGGCCGCATCCAGCCGGCTCCGGTAAAACGACGAGCCCTCGCGCGCGTGCCGCACGGTCCACTGGAGACCCCGGAGCTGGTGGGCGGCGAGTTCCTCTTGGGAGGTGAAGGGCGGCATGAAGGTCAGTCGGCTCATGTCGGGCTTCTCCAATCGAATGTTGGTGAGTCCGGCGGCCCCCAGGCGGCTCCTCGCCGGATCGTCCGCCGAGGCCGCGCCCAGGAAGGCCCGGCGCAGCTCGGGATGGACCAGCAGCTCGTCGCTCCTGCCCGAGCGGACGATTCGCCCGTTGGCCAGAAGATGGGCCGTGGTCGAGGCGGTGAGCGCCCGGGCGGCATTCTGCTCCACCAGCAGGATCGTCGTCCCCGCCCGCGAGAGCTGGTGGATGATGTCGAAGATCTCATCCGTGACCAGCGGGGCGAGGCCCAGGCTCGGCTCGTCCAGGAGCAGAAGCCGCGGGCGCGCCATGAGGGCCCGGCCGATGGCCACCATCTGCTGCTCGCCCCCCGAGAGGGTACCGGTCGGCTGGCCGGATCGCTCGCGCAGCCTGGGGAACCGCCGGTAGACGCCCTCCAGCCGGCGGGCCAGCTCCTCCTTGTCAGGCCGGCTGGCCACCGCCCCGAGGACGAGGCTCTCCCGCACGCTGAGGTCGCCGAACATCTCGCGCCCCTCGGGCACCAGGGCCACGCCCCGGGCGGCCATCCGAAAGGACGGCTCCCCTGTCACGTCTCGCCCGTCGAAGAGGATGCGTCCCCCCGAGGGGCGCACGAGGCCGGTGATGGCCTTGAGGAGGCTGGATTTCCCGGCGCCGTTGGCCCCGACGATGGCCACCGTCTCCCCCTCGGCCACCGCGAGGTCAATGCCGAAGAGGGCTTGGGCCGCCCCGTAGTGGAGGGTGAGGCCTTGGATGACGAGCAGGCTCTTGCGGGCTCGGATGACCGTCATGCCGTCACGCTCATCTTGCCGAGGTAGGCCTCGAGGACGAGGGGATTGCGGCGGACATCCTCCGGTGCCCCCTCGGCGATGCGCCGGCCGCCATCCAGCACCACCACGTGATCCGAGACCGACATGACCAGGTCCATGTCGTGCTCCACCAGGACCAGGGTGACGCCCCCCCGCCGCATCTGCCGGATGAGGACGGCCACCCGCTCGGTCTCCTCGGGGTTCAGCCCCGCCACCGGCTCGTCCAGGAGCAACAGCTGCGGCCCCGAAACGAAGGCGCGCGCCAGCTCCAGGCGCTTCTTGTCCCCGTAGGCGAGGGCGCCGGCCGGCCAGTCCGCCTTGGCCGACAGGCCGAAGGTGTCCAGCGCCTCCAGCGCCGCCAGCCTGAGCCGCCGCTCGCGATGGCGGAGGGCCGGCGTTCGGAGGAAGGCCTCCAGGAACGAATCCCCGGCCTGCGCCGACAGCCCGCACAAGACGTTCTCCAGGACGGAGAGCCTGGGGTAGAGGCGCAGATTCTGAAACGTCCGCGCGATGCCCAGGCGGGCGATCCGGTGCGGGGGGAGCCCCGAAAGCTCCCGCCCGTCGAAGACCATCGAGCCCCGATCCGCCCTGAGCAGCCCGGTGAGGCAGTCGATGCACGTCGTCTTCCCCGCGCCGTTGGGGCCGATGAGGGCGGTCACCTGGCCCTTGCGCGCCACGAATCCCACCTCGGAAAGGGCCGGCAGTCCCCCGAAGTGCTTGGTGAGGCCCGAGACCCGGAGGATCGCCGTGTCGTTGGCGGCCATGGCCATCCCCGACCCGCCTACGCCGGCCGGCCCGTCAGGGCGGACCAGCCGCGCGCGAGCCGCACCCTCGCCAGCCCGGCCATGTCGGCCACGAGACCCCGGGGCAGGACGAGGAGGATCCCTACCAGGATCAGGCCGTGGATGATCTCCTTGTACGCCTCCAGCGGGCCCAGGAGGTGGGGCAGCACCGTGATGAAGGCGGCGCCGGCCAGGCTCCCCCACAGGGAGCCCATCCCGCCGATGACCACCATGAGGAGCAGATCAATCGAGGCGAAGATGCCAAAGGTGTCGGGGGTGATCGTCCCCAGGTAGTGGGCGAAGAGGCTTCCCGCGACCGAGGCGAAGACGGCCGAGACGGTGAAGACGACGATCTTCCCGCGGCGGACGTTCACCCCCATGGCCGCCGCCGAGACCTCGTCCTCGGCCAGGGCCGCCAGGCCCCGGCCCACGCCGCTTCTGACGAGGTTGAGGCAGAGGGTCAGCGCGATCATGACCGCGCCCCACAGCAGATAGTATGCCCGCACCTCCCCCGGGAAGGCCACGCCGAGGACCGAAAACGGCGGAATTCCGGTGAGGCCGCTGGGGCCGCCGGTGACCCGGTCCCATTGGACGAAGAGGTTGTGGACGACGATGTTGAAGCCCAGCGTGGCCATGGCCAGGTAGTGCCCCGTGAGGCGGAGCGTCGGGACGCCGAGGAGGAGCGCGGTCAGGGCCACGCCCACGGCCGTGAGGACCATGGCCGCAAGCGGCGGCATGGCAAAGGCCGTGGTGAGGATGGCGGAGCCGTAGGCCCCCAGGCCGAAGAAGGCGGCGTGCCCCAGCGAGATCTGTCCCGCATAGCCGACGAACAGGTTGAGGCCCAGCGCGATCACGGCGTGCACCCCGATGAGATTGAGCACGCCCAACTTCCACGGGTTGGCGAGGAAGAGCGGAACGAGCGCCAGGGCGAGGCTGAGCCCCACCACCGCGAGCCCGGTGTGATGGCGCTCGGCAAAGGCGGCAGCCCGCTGCGCGGTCACGGCGACCCCGCGTCCCGGCCCCTCGCCGGAAACCCGTTGCGACTCACGCCCCGCCTGCCTTTCCCAGAAGGCCGTGCGGCCTCACGAAGAGCACCAGGAGCAGGATCAGGAAGGCGATGGTGTCCTTCCAGGCGCTGCTCAGATACCCGGCCCCCAGCGACTCCAGGAGACCCAGCGTGAGGCCCCCCACGATGGCCCCGGGGAACGAGCCGAACCCCCCGAGGATGGCCGCGGCGAATCCCTTGAGGCCGAGCAGGACGCCCACGTCGTACCGGAGGGTCGCGATCGGCGTGACCAGGGCCCCGGCCAGGCCCCCCAGGGCGCCGGCCAGGGCGAAGCTCGCCGTCCGGACACGGGGGACCCGGAGCCCCACGACGGCCGCGGCGGTGGGGTTGGAGGCCACGGCCCGCATGGCGAGCCCGGCGGTCGTCCTCCGGAAGAACCAGACCAGGAGGCCGATGGTGAGTGCGGTGAAGAGAAAGATCCAGACCGCCTGGGGCAAGAGGCTGGCCCCGAGAAGCCTGAGCGGCCTCTCCCCGCTGAGCGGGGGGACGGCCAGCGGGTTCTTCCCCCAGATCCTCTGCATGGCGCCGCGCAGGATGATGGACAGGCCGATCGTGAGGAGGATGAGGACGAGATGGTCCCGCGACCGGGACGACCGCAGGCCCACCAGCTCCACCAGGGCCCCGGCCAGGGCGACCCCCGCCACGGCCGCGGGCAGCGCCATGATCGCGGGCAGTGTGGCGCCGACCAGGCCGCCGTACAGCAGCATCCCGCCCAGAGAAACGAAATCCACCTGGGTGAAGTTGACGATGCCCATGGTGTTGTGGACCACGCCGAAGCCGATGGCCACCATGGCATAGATGGCCCCGCTGGTCAGGCCCGAGAACACGAACTGGAGGAAATCCTGGAACGAACCCATTGCCGGCGGGGCTCACCACCCATGAGCGTCAGGGAAACGGGACAAAGCTGATAGATATATGAAGCCCTCTCCTCAGGGCAAGGGAAAATACGCCAACGGGGGACTTGGATCAGCCCGGCGCACATTTGCCGGGAAAGGCCTCCGGGGAGCCCTACCGGACAGCCTTGCCTTCCGGCTTCCTCTCCCCCTGAATTTCCGCCATGTTCCCCCGGACCCGGAGGGCCGACCGTGCCATCCCATCCGCGGCGAGATTCCCCCCGGGGCCCGGCGGTAGCCCCCTCCGATCCTTCCACGCGCGCCGGAGGGAAAGAAGCGGCAGGAGCGGGGGCGAGCGACGAAGGCCTCGGCATTCCCTCGGGAGACAGGAGACCCAGGAGGCGCCAGGCGAGGCGGACAGTCCCCAGGTTCGAGGTGCTCGGAGGATGGGAGAAGCGTCCCACCGGATACCTCCATCGGGATGCGGACGGCGTGGCGGTGGACTCCCAGGATCGCGTGTACCTCATGACCCGGCAGGACGCCCGGGTCCATCGCTTTCGGGCCGACGGAACCCTGATCCAGTCCTGGGGCGGGCCCGGCACCGGACCGGGCGAGTTCCATCTGCCCCACGGCATCGGGATCTCCCCGGACGGCCGCCTCTTCGTACCGGATCGCGAGAACGACCGGATCCAGATCTTCTGGCGGGACGGCCGGCTGCGGGAGAGCTGGACGCACGTCCAGCGGCCCACGGACATCTCCTTCGGCCGGGATGGGCTGGTCGTTGTCTCGGAGCTCTGGTGGCGCGTCGGCCAGTCGTCCTTCGTGCACGGCGAGATCAGGGAGGAGCTGCCCGGGCGGGTGAGCGTCCTCGACCTCCGGGGCCACGTCCTCCTCCGCTGGGGGAGCGCCGACCGATGCGCGCCGGGAAACCCCATCGCCCCCCACACCCTCTGCGTGGATTCCCGCGGGGACCTCTACGTGGGCGAGGTCACGTGGACGTTCGGGGTCTCGCGCGGCGACGTGCCCGAGAGCGCCCACACCTTCCAGAAGTTCGCGCGGCGAGAGCGGCGGGCGTCCTCTGCAGCCGGGCCGCGGGGATCAGCCGCCCCGACGCAGCCGCTCGTACAGGGCCTGGACCTCGGCCAGGTCCCGCCGGAACGGCCCCTCCGCCTCCAGCTTGAGGCTCGTGACCGCGGCGGCCCAGACTGCCGCGTCCCCCGGCGGGGCGGTCAACCGCCGACAGAGATAGGCCGAGGTGCAGGTATCGCCGCGCCCGCTCCGCCCGCGGAGTGCGGCCGGCACGAACGGGGCCTCGTCGAAGAGTCCATCGTGATACACCAGGAGGCCGCCCCCATGGGTCAGCAGCACCTCGCGCGGCCCGCAGGCGGCCAGCCGCCGCGCGGCCGCATACCGGTCGGACTCGCCGGTGATCCGCCGGGCCTCCACGGCGTCGGTCTTGAGGACGGTCACGTCCCGCAGGATGGATTCCTTGCCCGGCCAGTCATCGTCGGTCAGCCGGCCGTCCTGCACCACGCGGATGAAGCCCTGCACGTCGAGGGCGAGGGTGGCCCCCTTGGCCGCCAGGGCCTCCACCACCTCGACCGGGACCTCGCCCCGCACCGAGGCCCCGACGGCGAAGACCTTCGCCCGGACGTCCGCGACCTCGGCGACGGTGAACGGCCCGGCCGAGCCGAGCAGCTCGATGCTGCGCTCGTCCAGGTCGGCCGTGGGGTAGGTGAGACGCAGGCGAGTCGAGGCGGGCGTGGCGCGGGCGAGGACCGTCACGCCGAGCCGCTCCAGCTCCTCCACCACGTGCCAGTCCTGGCGGGCGAGGCGCGTGATGACGGCCACCCGCAGGCCCATGCGCACGGCCACGTGGGCGCCGTAGTAGAAGGCGCCTCCGTCCACGGTCCGGGTGTGCTGGGGAGAGACGATGGTGTCCTTCGTGTAGTGACCCACGAAGACGATGTCGAACGTCACGGCGCCTCCTCGCTCCTGACCCCACGCCTCCTCCGCCCCCCTGCGGGCACCGGCCGTCAAGGGGCCCCCGAGAGGCCCCATAATGCGGGCGCGTCGCCCGTCCGTCAATGGGCACGAGCCCGTGGAAAGACGGCCGGGTCCTCTCCCCTCGCTCGACGTTGCTGACATTTCGCCGAAAGGGTTCGGTCGCGCTTGCGCCCGGGGGATGTTCTCTGCTACCGTGTAGCCCGATTCGACCCCGGCGGCCCGACCGAATCTTCGGGCCCGAGGAGATTTGCCATGCCGCTCAGGAACTTCCCCAAACGCGTGAGCCTTCGCGACGAGACCCTCATCACCCTGCGCCCCATGGTGCGGGAAGACAAGGACGCCCTCCTCGCCTTCTTCCGGCGGCTTCCGCCGCAGGATCGCCAGTTCCTGAAGGATGACGTCACCCGGCCCGAGATCATCGAGGGCTGGGCGCGGGGCCTGGACTACGACCGGGTCCTGCCGATCCTGGCGGAACACGAGGGCCAGATCGTCGGCGACGCGACGCTGCACCGGCAGGCCTACGGCTGGATGCGCCACGTGGGGGAGATCCGCGTCGTCACCGACGCCTATTTCCGGCGGCGCGGCCTGGCCTCCGCCATGGCCCGGGAGATCTTCTACCTGGCGCTGCAGTTCGGCCTGGACAAGATGGTGGCCGAGATGGTGGCGGATCAGGTGGCGGCCATCAAGGTGTTCGAAAAGCTCGGCTTCCAGCAGGAGGCACGGCTGGCCAATCACGTGGTGGACCTCCAGGGACGCAAGCACGACCTGGTCATCATGACCACCGACATCCCCGCCCTCATGCAGAAGATGCAGGAGTCCTTCCTGCGCGCGGCCGGCTCGGTGGACGACTGATCGGCGCCCCGTGGCCTCACCCGGGGCCCCCTCCCCGCGCCCGGCCTCCAGGGGCCGGCCTTTTCTCTTGTCACGCCTCAGCCGGTTGTGTACCATGCCGGGCGACGAGGTGCCGACGATGGCCGAACGCAAGATGCTCACCGGGCATACGCCCGCCCTGCTGCGCCGCCAGCTCGAGGACTTCCTGGCGCGGCTGACCAAGCGGTTCGGTGAGATGAAGGGCAAGATCGAGATCGCCATGCAGCCCGAGGTCTCCTTCAAGGACATCGGGGGACTCGCGCGGGCCAAGCAGGAGATCGCCGGCCTCGTCTACGCCCTCAAGAGCCCGGACCTGCACAAGAAGTGGGGGACCCAGCCGCCCAACGGCGTCCTGCTCTACGGCCCGCCGGGCACGGGCAAGAGCCTCCTGGCCAAGGCGCTGGCCCGCGAGGCCGAGGCGGTCTTCTTCCACGTGCGCGTGACGAACGTCGTCACCAAATGGTACGGGGACTCCTGGGAGGTCCTGCAGGAGGTCTTCGCCCAGGTCAAGGAGAGCGGACGCTGCATCCTCTTCCTCGACGAGATTGACGATCTGGTCTTCGACCGCGCCGCCCCGGAAGAGCTGCGCGCCGCCAGCCGCCGCCTGGTCAACAGCATCGGGGAGCAACTGGACGACATCGGCCGCTCGGGGGACATCCTGGCGGTGGCCTCGACGAACCGGCCCGACGCCGTGGATCCCACCCTGATCCGCCCGGGCCGGATTGATCGCCTGATCGAGGTGCCGCTGCCCGAGAACGAGGCCAAGCGGGAGATCCTGGAGATCCACCTGGCCCGGGCCGAGGCCATCGCCGGACGGAGGCTGTTCGCCGAGCTGGACTTCGACGCCATCCTGGCGCGAACCGTGAAGATGAGCGGCGCGGATCTCGCCGAGATCGTCCAGAAGGCGCTGGAGGGGAAGGTGCAGCAGGAGGGCGCGGGGGCTCAGCCCGGCCCCGTCACCACCGAGGACATGCAGCGCACCATCGAGGAGTACCGGAAGACCAAGGAGATCATCGAGAAGATCCGCTACGGGCAGTACCTGTAGAGCGGCCCGACGGCCGACTGCCAGCGGGCGTCGCCACGGCGCGACCCCCGCTTTTTTTGTGTCCCCACCGGCGCGCCGGGGACCCCGCCGCGGGAGGGGACCGGCGCGGCCGGGCCCCGCGCTAGAGATAGTGCCCCGTGCTCACCACCTCGGCCTTCCTGGGCTTGTCCTTCTCCTGGCGGAACACCGGCCGGACGTGCACGATCCGCTCGCTCCGGCGGCCGGCGATCTTGGCCCAGTCGTCGGGGTTGGTGGTGTTGGGCAGGTCCTCGTTCTCCCGGAACTCGGCCTTGACCGCCTCGACGAGG
>JBBIQE010000114.1:0-10685 GCA_037442485.1 Methylomirabilis sp. (SeqCode) | reverse complement strand
TCGGGATGGCAATGTACGGCGCTGAAGGCCGAGTGAGTGCCTGCCCCCGGCCGATGACCTCGAGGTAGTCCAGCGGATCGCCGCCGCTCCCGAGCAGGGCGGCGATGGCCTTGCCCGCGTCCAGAACGCTGCCGCCGCCCAGGCCGATGACGAGGTCGCAGGCGGCCTCGCGTGCCCGCGCCACACCTGCCCGGGCCGTCTCGACGGTCGGCTCGCCGGCAACGCTGAACGAAACCGTAGCCACCCCCGACGCGGCGAGTTGCTCCCGGAGCGGCGCGCCGCGCTCGGGGTTCCGGCCGGTGAGGAGCAGAGCGCGACGTCCCATCGCGGCGGCCGCCGGAGCCACTTCCTTTGCGACGCCCGGCCCGAACAGGATCCGGGTCGCCGTGGCGAACTCGAAGCGCATGACTCACCCCCAATGCTGGAGGAACGCTGCCGGCCCTCCCACACAGCCAATATTATAGGCCAGATCGCGCTCCGTCCGACATCGCCATGGTGACCGAAGCAATTCGGTTGCGGCCCGGGCAGGAGTGGATGCTATAATCCGCCCCTCACTGGCCAGGCGCACTTGTGGAGAGAGGCGCGAGAACCGCATGATCATCATCCTCAAGCCGGGGGCGACCAAGAAGGACGCCGACGAGATCCTGCGGCAGATCGCGGCCGTGGGCCTGAAGCCGCTCTACATGCCCGGGACGGAGCGCACCGTCCTGGGGGCCATCGGGGACGAGCGCATCCTGGGGCAGCTCCACATCGAGAATCACCCGCTGGTGGAGCGCGTCTCGCCCGTCCTCACCCCGTACAAGCTGGTCAGCCGCGAGATCCACCCCCAGGACACCATCGTCCGGATCGACGGCGTCCCCGTCGGGGGAAGGCATTTCACGGTGATCGCCGGACCCTGCGCGGTGGAGAGCCCCCGGCAGATGCTCCTCACCGCCCAGGCGGTGAAGCGGGCCGGCGCCCGGTGCCTGCGCGGTGGGGCGTACAAGCCCCGGACCAGCCCGTACAGCTTCCAGGGGTTGGGACTGGAAGGCCTCCAGATCCTCCACGAGGTCTCGCAGAAGGTCGGGATGCCGGCCGTCACCGAGGTGGTCGAGGTGGGGGATGTCGCCGCCGTGGAGCGGTACGCCTCGGCCTTCCAGGTCGGGGCGCGCAATATGCAGAACTTCCGGCTGCTGCGCGCCCTGGGGCAGAGCCGGAAGCCCGTCATTCTCAAGCGCGGCATGGCCGCGTCGGTGGAAGACCTGCTGCTGGCGGCCGAGTACATCCTGTCGGAGGGAAACCCCAACGTGATCCTGTGCGAGCGGGGGATCCGGACGTTCGAGACCGCCACGCGGAACACCCTGGACCTGAATGCGATTCCCCATATCAAGACCCACAGCCACCTGCCGGTCATCGTGGATCCCTCGCACGGGACGGGGGTCCGCGAGTATGTGACCCCCATGGCCAAGGCCGCCGTCGCCTGCGGCGCCGACGGACTCCTGGTCGAGGTGCACCACAACCCCAAAGAGGCGCTCTCCGACGGACACCAATCCCTCTACCCGAGGCAGTTCGCGAGCCTCATGCAGAGCCTGCGCCCCTTCGTGAAGGCCATGGGCCGGCAGATGTGATGGGCCAACGAATGCTCCCCGGCCTCGGTCCCTGTTTCCGAGGGGGGAGCCCTGGACGGATCGGACGGGTCGCGGTTGCCGGGGCACCGCGGACCGATTCTTTCCAGGGCGGAGGAGGGCGTTCCATGGAAAGTAAGGTGGCAGCCTTCAGGGTTCCGGGTCAGATCATTTTCGGTGCCGGCGCGGCCGAGACGGTGGGAGCAGAGGCCAAGCGGCTCGAGGCGACCCACGCCTTCGTGCTGAGCGATCCCAACCTCCAGAAATTGGGCGCCACCGACCGGATCCTCGCCTCGCTGGCGGCCCAGGGGATCGGGACAACCGTGTACGCGGAGATCGAGTTCGAGCCCTCCATCCAGAGCGTCGCCCCGGCCGCGGCGGCGGCGAAGGCGTCGCAGTGCGATCTCGTGATCGGGTTCGGCGGCGGCAGCACCCTGGATACCGCCAAGGCGGTGGCGGCCCTCACGCGAAATGACGGCCGGGCCGAGGATTACCTTGGGATCGGACTGGTCAAGCGGCGCGGCGTGCCCTCGATCCTGATCCCCACCACCGGCGGCACCGGCGCCGAGATCACGCCCAACGCCCTTTTCTACATCCCGGCCGCGCGGGAGAAGCGGGCCATGGTGAGCCCGCACATCATCCCCGACGTGGCCATTCTGGATCCGCTCCTCACCGCCACGGTGCCCCCCGCTGTGACGGCCGCCACGGGCCTGGACGCGCTGAGCCACGCCATCGAGTCCTACACGTCCTTGAACGCCTCGCCCCTTACGGACCTCTATGCCCTGGAGGCCATCCGGCTGATCGGCGCCCATCTGCGGACGGCCGTGGCCAACGGGGGCGATCTCACCGCGCGGGAGGGTCTGTTACGGGCCAGCCTGTACGCCGGGATCGGCATCGGCAACGCCGGGACCAACCTCGTGCACGCCCTGGCCTACCCCCTGCAGGGGCAGCACCGGGTCACCCACGGCGTGGCCAACTCGCTCCTGCTCCCCTACGGCATGGAGTTCAACGCCCTGAGCAATCTGCCGAAGTTCGCCAGGGTGGCGGAGGCATTGGGGGAGCCCGTTTCCGGCCTGTCACCGCGGGCCGCCGCGGCGCGCAGTACCGAGGCCTGCCGTCTCCTGTCGGAGGATATCGGCATCCCGCAGAAGATGCAGGAGGTCGGGATCAAGCCCCAGCACCTCGACGACCTGGTGGAGGGCGCCATGCGGATGACGCGCCTGCTGGTGAACAACCCGCGACAGGTCCGCCCCGAGGACGCCCGGGCCATCTTCCAACGGGCGCTGTGACCTGCGGGCGCGAGCATACCAGCATGAATCCGCCGGCAGGGCCGGGAGTGAGGCGAAGCGCGAAGAGGCACTAAAGCCGCGACGTCGCCTCTGCGGTGGAGCCACCCGCGCGGATTTTGACTTGACAGGAAAGAAGGGGATGAGGTAGACAGCATGCTGTATACACTACGGGGCCCGCCATGGCCGAACCCGATCCCGTCCGCTCCCTCGCCGACCACCAGTCCCTGCGCGAGCGGATCGTCTCCCGCCTCCGGGCCGCCATCGTGGCCGGCGACCTCCCCCCCAAGAGCCGCCTCATGGAGCCGGAGCTGGCCAAGCGACTCAGCGTCAGCCGCACCCCCCTGCGCGAGGCCATGCGCCAGCTCGAAGCGGAGGGACTCCTCACCACCATCCCCCGGGTCGGGACCTTCGTCGCCGAGGTGACCCCCCGGGACCTGGAGGACATCTACGCCATCCGCGCCGTCCTGGAGGGCCTGGCGGCGCGGCAGGCGGCCGAGAATCCCGACCCGGCCAAGGCCGCGCAGCTTCACGCCATCCTGGCCGAGCTGGCGGAGAAGACGGCCGATTACCGCGTGTATCACGAGGCGGCGGGGCGCTTCCACGATGTGGTCTTCGGCCTGTCGGGGAACCACCGCCTCCACGCCATGTACCATACCCTGACGCATCAGGTGGCCCGTTTGCGCACCCTGTCTTTGGCCGTATCCAGGCGCCCCGAGGTCTCCCTGCGGGAGCACCGGCGGATCGCCGCGGCCATCCTGCGGGGCCAGGGGGCGATGGCGGAGCGGCTGATGCGCGCGCATATCGAGGGGGCGCTGGCCGTCCTGCGTCGTCGCATCCGGTCGCGCGGGAACGGCCGGCGCGGGGGGGCGGAGGCCGGGGACATACCCGCCAGGAGGAGGGCAGAATGAGCACGCAGTCAGCCGGATCGGACGTCACGCCGCTCACCGCCTACGTCGCCGAGTTCATCGCCTCTACCCGATACGCCCATATCCCCTCTGCGGCCGTCGAGCTGGGCAAGAAATCCATCCTCGACGGCCTGGGGCTGGCCCTGGCGGGCTCCGTGGCGAAGAGCGGGGCGCTCATCCGCCGCCACCTGCAGGGCCTCGGCTGCGCCGGGGGGACCAGCACCGTCATCGGATCTTCCCTGCGGCTGCCCGCCCGCTTCGCCGCCTTCGCCAACGGCACCGCCATTCACGCCGACGACTACGACGACACCCAGTTGGCCGTGGCCAAGGACCGGGTCTACGGCCTGCTCACCCACCCCACGGCGCCGGTGCTGCCCGCGGTCCTGGCCGTGGCGGAGCGAGACGGCCGCTCGGGCAAGGACCTGATGACGGCCTACCACGTCGGCGTGGAGGTCGAGTGCAAGATCGCCGAGGCGATCAACCCCCGGCACTACCAGGACGGCTTTCACTCCACGGCCACCTGTGGCACCTTCGGCGCCGCGGCCGGGCTGGCCAAGCTGGAGGGCTTCTCTCCGGGACTCGCCGGCACGGCGCTGGGCATCGCCGGGAGCCTCTCGGCCGGGCTCCGGGAGAACTTCGGGACCATGATGAAGCCGTTCCATGCCGGCCGCGCCGCCGAGAGCGGCGTGCTCGCGGCCGAGTTCGCCGGCCTGGGCTTCACGGCCACCCCGCACATCTTGGAGGCCCCGCGCGGCTTCTTCCGCGCTGCGGGCGGGGGCTACGACGAGGCGGCTATCCGGGGGAAGCTGGGCAACCCCTGGACGTTCATGGACCCGGGCATCTCCATCAAGCCGCACCCCTCGGGATCCCTCACCCATCCCGGCATGACCCTCATGCTCTCGCTCATCAAAGAGCACGACATCCGGCCCGAGCAGGTGGCGCGGGTCAAGGTCGGCACCAACCAGAACATGCCCAACGCCCTCATCCATCACCGGCCCACGACCGAGCTGCAGGCCAAGTTCAGCATGGAGTTCTGCATGGCCATCCTGCTGCTCCAGCGCAAGGCCGGGCTGCCCGAGTTCACCGACGAGGTCGTCAACCGGCCGGACGTGCAGGCCATGATCCAGAAGGTGGAGTTCGGCGTCCACCCCGAGGCCGAGGCGGCCGGCTACGACAAGATGACGACGATCATCGAGATCGGTCTCACCGACGGGCGCACGATCTCGGGCCGGGCGGATTTCGGCAAGGGGAGCCCCGCCAACCCCATGACCTACGAGGAGGTCGCCGACAAGTTCCGCGAGTGCGCCAGCTTCAGCCGGTGGCCCCGCGCCAAGGCGGAGCAGGTCGTCGAGATGGTGTGGGAACTCGAAAATCTGCGCGATGTGCGGGAGCTGACCGCCCTCCTGTCTCGGGAGGCCGGCCGCCACGGGCGCGGGCGCACGGTGACCGCCGCCAAGGCCCGGACAAGCCGTATGCGACGCGGGAAGGCGGGGAGGAAGGCCAAGGCACCGAAGCGGCGCTAGGGAACGAGGCGTCGGAGGCCGGCGGGAACGTCGCCGGGCGCGGGTGCGCGCCGGGCGGGGCCATCCGTCGGACCGACGCTCGATGTCGAGGGGCCCGGGGGGACGCACGGCGAGCCCCCTTCGTGGCCCGGGAGGAGGTCGCGATGAAACGACAATGGGGAGTGAGTGTGTTGCCCCTGGCCGCGGTGTGCCTGGCGCTGGGCATCGGGGCCGTGGGGGAAGGCGCCGGTTTCCCGGAGAAACCCATCACCCTCGTGGTCCACGCCGCGGCGGGCGGCGGCAGCGATATCTTCGCCCGCACGCTGGCCGCCGCCAACGACAAGGACAAGTACTTCCCGCAACCGATCGTCGTCGAGAACAAGCCGGGCGGCAGCGGCGCGGTGGCCTTCTCTTACGTCGCCGGGAAGAGGGGGGATCCCTACTTCCTTCTCACCGCCGTGACCAGCTTTCTCACCACACCCATCCTGCGGAAGTCCCAGGTGACCTACAAGGATTTCACCCCCATCGCCAACTTCGCCTTCGATGAGTACATGGTGATGGTGAGGGCCGATTCCAGGTTCAAGAGCATCAAGGACCTCGTGGAGGCGGCGCGGGCCAACCCCAAGAAGATCACGGTGGGGGGCACGCAGCTCGGCTCCTCCGACTCCATCTGCGCCTATCTGATCGAGAAGGCCACCGGCGTCCAGTTCAACTACATCGTCTTCAACAGCGGCGGCGAGGTGAACGCCGCCCTGATGGGCGGGCACGTGGACTGGGCCGTGTCCAATCCGGGCGAAGCGCTGGAGCTGGCCAGGGCGAACAAGATCCGGAATCTCGGCGTCTACGCCGAGAGGCGGCTGGCGGGCGCCCCCGATGTGCCGACATTGAAGGAGCAGGGCATTAACGCGGTCTACGTCCAGAACCGTGGCCTGGTGGCCCCGGGCGGTATCCCCGAGGAGTCCCGGAAGGTCCTCGAGGCCGGGCTGCGCAAGTACACGGAGAGCGCCATCTTCAAGAAGTACGTGCAAGACAACATGCTGTCCGAGGCCTGGATGGATGGGCCGACCTTCGGCAAGTGGCTGGACGGGGAGCACACCCGGTACCAGGAGGTCCTCAAGGCGATGGGGCTGCTGAAATAGGGGAGGCGGAAAGGCGGGTCCGGCCATGCGACGGGCCGATCAGGTCACCGGGATCGTTCTCTTCGTCTTCTCGCTGGTGCTGATGGAAGGGTCCCGGCGCCTGCCCCCGAGCGCCACCTTCGGGCCGGGCGCCGGGTTCCTGCCTTTCTGGCTGGGGGCGCTGATGGCGGCGCTCTCCCTCGTCCTGCTGGTCACGGCCAGCCGCCGGCCGGCCGGCCCACCGGGCCGAGCGGTGCTGCCCGGCCGGGAGGCGCTGATCCCCGTGGGGGCCACCGTGGGGAGCCTGGCCGTCTACATCCTCCTGCTGGAACGGTTGGGCTTCCTGCTCGCCACGGCACTGCTCACCGCCTTCCTGCTGGGTGTGGTCGAGCGGGAGCGATGGGGCACCACCCTGGCGGTGGCCGTGCTGAACGCCATCGGGCTGTACCTGGTCTTCCGGGTGCTGCTGGGGGTGAGCCTCCCCAAGAACCCGCTCGGCTTCTAGGCGGGGCAGAGACGGGATCCCATGGAGATCTTCCACAACATCCTGCTGGGCTTCCAGGTGGCCCTGTCGTGGCAGAATCTCCTCTTCTGCTTCGTGGGCGTCACCCTGGGCACCCTGATCGGCGTCCTGCCGGGCATCGGGCCGGTGACGGGCGTGGCGATCCTCATCCCCATCACCTTCGGCCTGAACGCCACCACGGCCATCATCACCATGGCCGGCGTCTACTACGGGGCCATGTACGGGGGCTCGACCACGTCCATCCTCATCAACGTCCCCGGCGAATCCTCGTCCGTCATGACCACCTTGGACGGCTACCAGATGGCCAGGAAGGGACGGGCCGGCCCCGCCCTGGGGATGGCCGCCTTCTCCTCCTTCATCGCCGGGACGCTTGCCGTAATCTTGCTCACCTTCATTGCGCCCCCGCTGGCCGGCGTGGCCCTCTCCTTCGGGCCCCCCGAGTACTTCGCCCTGACCTTCATGGGGCTCACCCTGGTGACGAGTCTGTCCGGGGAGTCCATGCTGAAGGGCATCATGAGCGGCGTCTTCGGGCTGATCGTGGCCTGCGTGGGCGTGGACGCCATCAGCGGCGAGGAGCGGTTCACCTTCGGCAACATCTACCTCCTGGACGGTTTTGGCTTCATCGGCGTCGCGGTAGGACTCTTCGCCGTGGCCGAGGTCCTGGTCAACCTGGAAGCGCCGATGCAGCAGGTGTTCGTCCGGACGAGCCTCAGCCTCCGCACGCTCTTCCCGAACCTGCAGGATTGGAAGGATTCCCTGGGTCCCATCGGGCGCAGCTCGCTCCTCGGCTTCTTCATCGGCGTCCTGCCCGGGGCGGGGGCGACCATCGCCTCCTTCATGTCCTACGCCATGGAGAAGAAGCTGAGCAAGCACCCCGAGAAGTTCGGCACGGGCGTCATCGAGGGCGTGGCCGCGCCCGAGGGGGCGAACAACGCCGCCGCCGGCGGGGCCATGGTGCCGCTGCTCACCCTGGGCATCCCCGGCTCGGGGACCACGGCCGTCCTGCTGGGGGCGCTCCTGATCCATGGCCTGCGACCGGGGCCCCTGCTCTTCCAGAGCAACCCCGATTTCGTCTGGGGCGTGATCGCCAGCATGTACATCGGCAACGTCATGCTGCTCGTCCTGAACCTTCCGCTGGTCGGGATCTGGGCCAGCCTGCTGCGCGTCCCCTACCGGATCCTCATGCCCCTCATCGTCACCATCTCGGCCGTGGGAGTCTTCGCCACGGACAACAACGTCTTCGACATGTGGGTGATGTTCGCCTTCGGCATCATCGGATATCTCATGCGCAAGCTGGAGTTTCCGGCCGCACCGGCGGTGCTGGGCCTGGTCCTGGGGCCCATGGTGGAACGATCGCTCCGCCAATCCCTGACCATCTCCCACGGCGACCTTTCGATATTCTTCACCCGGCCGATCTCGGCCGTGTTGACCATGGGCGCCCTGCTGTCCCTGTTCGCCCCGGTGATCCGCGCCGCCTGGCAGTCGCACCGGAAGCGCGGGGCGCAGGCCCAGCCCTGAAGGCCCGCCGGGGCGACGGGCTGCATCCATCACGGTGTTCAGAGAGGAGGAAGCGTCCATGCAGATCGCGGGAATCATCGAAGGCGCGCGCAAGGTGGTCCGCACCCTGGCGCGGGTGACGGCCGGCGAGAAGGTCCTGATCGCGGCCGACACCGACACGGTCGTGGTCGCCGAGGCGCTGGCCGCGGCCGCGCTGGAGATCACCCCCGAGGTGGTGACGACGGTAATGCGGCCGGTGGCCGTGGACGGGGACGAGCCCCCCGCCGTCGTGGCCGCCGCCATGCTGGCCGCCGAGGTCGCCCTGCTGCCCGTCAGCTACTCGATCAGCCATTCGACGGCGACCCGCAATGCCCTCAAGCGCGGGACCCGGGTCCTGTCCCTGCCCGCCACCACCCCCGACCAGCTCGTGCGGGGCGGCGCCGAGGCGGATTTCGAGAAGGCCTCGCCCACGGTGCGGAAGATGGCCGAGCTGCTCACCGGTGCCTCCACCGCCCATCTCACGACGCCCGCCGGCACCGACTGCACCTTCGATCTCAAGGGGCGCTCGGGCAACGCCCACGACTGCATCCTGGATCGGCCGGGCAAGTTCTCGGCCTTCCCCAACATCGAGGCGAATATCTCCCCCGTGGATGGGACGGCCGAGGGGATCATCGTCTTCGACGGCAGCATCCCGAACCTCCGGATCGGGCCGCTGCGGGCCCCCGTGCGCTGCACGATCAAGCAGGGGAACATCGTCACGGTGGAAGGCGGCCCCGAGGCCGACATGATCCGGAAGGTATGGGCCGAGATGGGGGATGCGGCGGTGTACAATATCGCCCAGCTCGCCATCGGCCTGAATCCGGCCATCTACATGCTCACCGGGGTCTGGGCCCAGGACCACGGTGCCTTCGGCACGGTGCACATCGGCATCGGGACCAGCGCCAACATCGGCGGCACGACCAAGGCCGCGTGCCACTTCGACGGGATGATGTACCGCCCGACGCTCAGGCTGGACGGTCGCGCGGTCCTGGAGGGCGGCGAGCTGCGGATCTAGCCGCGGCTCGGCAGGCGGAATACTCCGGCCCTCTCTGGATGCCACGGGCCGGTCTCGCGCGGCCGGGGGTAGTCGTGCGGGGCGCCTTGGCCAAGCGCCAGGCTCCCCGTCCCTGTGACGGGCCAGCCTCGACCTCAGATCCCCAGGTACTTCTGCTTGACCTGCTTGTTCCCGCTCAGCTCCTCGGCGCCGCCCGCGTAGACGACGTGGCCGTTTTCCAGGATGTAGGCCCGCTGGGAGACGGTGAGGGCCGGGCATGAGGGGAACAGGGCCTCGATCGGCTCGTCCAGCAGGAGCAGCGAGGGCCTGGCCGTGAGGGAGACGTGATCTCCAGGATCCTCCGGTCCCCGTACGACAGAGGCTTCACCGGCAACTGTTCCCTCCCTGGCAGCCCGATCTCCCGGATGATCCGCTCGGTCTCCTCTTTCACCGACTGGAGGGCATCCGCCGGCGAAAGGATCTCGGGCCCGTGCCCCTGCTGCGACTGGACCCCCAGCCACACGTTCTCGTACAGCGTCAGCTCGCTGAACAGGTTGATGATCTGGAAGGATCGCGAACTCCCCCGCCGCACGACCTGGCGCACGGGCAGATGGGTGATGTCCTCCCCATTGACGGTCCCCCCACCCAGCAGCGCCATCATCACCACGTTGCCCGATTGGGTCCAGTCCAGGACAAAGGCGAAGGCCGCCCACCTGTAGGCGGCCGTGCGATACCCGAGGTCGCTCGCCCGAACATCGTTCTCCCGGATGGCCTGCAGCACCGTGCCGAACGGGGAATGCACGATCCGCCAGATCGGGAGCGTGCACACGATGAAAATGACCAGGACGAAGCAGTAGTAGCTGATCGGTGTGGAGATCCTCAGCGGCAGCAGGCCGGGGATGCCGAACTCCAGCCGGTCGATCCCGGACAGGCCCGTCTCGCCCCCCGCAACCTCGTCCCAGCGGAAGGCGATGAAGGAGAACACCCCGCTGATGGCGGTGGTGATGAGGGCAAAGTAGATGCCCCGCTTCTTCGCCACCAGGGGTCCGATCAGCGCGGCGAAGAACCCCGCCACCGGCATCGAGACGATCGGGGGACCCCAGACCCCCCGGGGAGACCCGGAGAAAGTAGATGGCCGCCGCCTGGGAGGGTGTCGGAGTTCTGGTTCGAGTTCCAGGATGTCACAGGAGAAACCGGCCGGCAGCGACGACGCG
>JBBIQE010000113.1:0-10789 GCA_037442485.1 Methylomirabilis sp. (SeqCode) | reverse complement strand
TTCACACCGCGACACGACGGAGCCGCTCGGCCGCGACCTCGGGCGGCACCGGCCACCGGCCGAGGGCGCCGGGATCCGGGGCAGGGTGGCCGGGGTGAAAATCCCTCACAGCCCCAGGCTCCGGAGTCGCTCGGCCGCGACCTCGGGCGGCACCGGATTGATATAAATCCCCGTCCCCCACTCCAGACCGAGGACCTGGGGGGGGCCCGGGACGAGTTCAAGGTGCCAGTGGTACTCCTCGCGGCTGAACTCGCCGAGCGGGGAGGAGTGCAGGACCAGCGTGAAAGGCGGGTCGTTCAGCAGGCGCCGGAGGCGGGCCAGCACATTCCGGATGGCCCGGCCCAGATCGCGGAGCAGCGCGGACCGACTGGCGCCGAAGTCATGGCCATGCTCGGTCGGAACGATCCAGCTCTCGTAAGGAAAGCGAGGCGCAAAGGGCTGAAAGACCAGCACCCCGCCTTCCCGCAGGACGATTCGGCGCCCGGCGCTGCTCTCCTGCCGCACGACATCGCACAGGACGCACCGCTCCTTCCAGCGGACGTGATCCCCGAACCCCTTCAGCTCTTCCTCGATGGCCCGCGGGATGAACGGGCTGGCCACGATGTGGGAGTGCGGGTGATGAATCAGGCTGGTGGGCAGCGCGTGATTCTTCACCCAGATCACGTGGCGGAACCGGACGTCGTTCCGGAGGTCCTGGCTCCGCTCCTGGCAGGCCCGCAGCACCCGCTCCATTTGGATCGGCTCCAGGTCGGCCCAATGCCGGTCGTGCTCCGGCGTCTCGATCAGGATCTCGTGGGCCCCGATGGCATTCATGCTGTCGTACATGCCGTCGGCGCTCTTGCCCAGGCTGCCCTCGATGTGGAGGATGGGATACTTGTCCGGGACCACGCGCACCCACCAGCCTGGTCCGTTCCTTCCGGTGCCCGGCTCGCGCTCGACGTAGATCTCCGCGCCGGCCTGGCCTTCGCGGCCGGGGCAGAACGGGCAGGATTCGGGGGGAAGCCCCGGCGGCGGCGGAGCCGCCTGGACTCCCTCGCCTCGACCCGGAGAGATCACCACCCAGCGCTGGGTCACCGGGTCCTTGCGGAGATGTGAGCCTTCCATTAGTCCACCACCACATTCGTAGTGGTCTTCAACACCCCCGGTAACCGGTGGACACGGGCGCTGATGAACTCGCCCAGGGCCGTTACATCCTTGGCCTCGACGAAGGCGATGACGTCATAGGATCCGGTGACGGCATGCGCCATCTTCACCCCGGGCAGCTTTGCGAGGGCCCCGGCAACCTGGCCGGGCCGACCGGGACTGGTCTCGACGAAGACGTACGCGTAGATGCCCATGACCACCCTCCCCGCCTCACTCCCAGCTCCGGCGCCAGGCGGGAGCCCTCGCCTGGCCCGGGGGGCGTAGCCGCAGACCTCCCCTACTCCGAACTCCGGCGCCAGGCGGGAGATTGTCCTCCCCCCCCGCCCACGGGCCGGCTGGCAGGCTGCTCGATTCCGGTGACGACCAGGATCTCGGCCGCGATCTCCTCGATGGACTTGTCAGTCACATCCACCACCGGCCAGCCCGCCCGGTTGAACTGATCGCGGGCGTATTCCAGCTCCGCCCAGATCTGCTGGGGGTCGGCATACGGGAACTTCGGTGGGGTCTCCATCTGTCGCAGGCGGGCGCGCCGCAGCTCGAGGAGCCGTTCCGGCTTGATGGTGAGCCCCACCACCCGGCGAGGATCCAGCTTCCCCAGCTCTTCCGGCAGGGGCAGGTTGTGGACGATGGGGACGTTGGCCACGTGCAATCCCCGTCCCGCCAGGAACATGGAGAGCGGCGTCTTGGATGTCCGCGAGACGCCGACGAGGACGATCTCCGCCTGCTGCAGGCCGCGGGGATCCTGCCCGTCGTCGTGCTTGACGGCGAACTCGACGACCGCGAAGCGGCGCCGGTACTCCTCGTCCATCTCCCGGAACAGCCCCGGCTTGGCTAGAGGCTGCAGCCGCAACAGGTCCTCGAGGCGGAGCAGCAGCGGCCCCAGCAGATCAATGGTCGGGACGTCTCGGGCCCGCCCTTCGGTGAGCATTCGGTTCCGAAGTTCCGCCGAGACGAGGGTGTGGACGATGAGCCCTCCCGACCGACCCGCCTCCTGGGCGACGGCGCGCACCGCCTCGGCCGTGCGGACGTGGGGCCGCCGTTGGAGCTGTACGTCCGCTCCCTGGAACTGGACCAGCGCCGCGCGGACGACCATCTCGGCCGTCCGGCCCGTGGCGTCGGAGACGATGAAGACCGGCCGCGCGCCCCCACCCGACGCGATTGCGGAGCGCGCAGTGCGGAGTGCGGAATCGGCCCGCATCCTCCGGCCGCGAGCCGGCCGATTCTGCTTCACCGCCTGCATCTCCAGCGGGAAAAGGCCAACCTTCCGTCGGTCATTGGGATTTGGTCGGTTTTGGTTTTTGGGCGCCAGCGCAAAAACCCGGACCGGGCCGCGGGGCCAGCGGCCGCCTGCAGCATCAGGCACTCCCGAGAATCAGGCCCCCGCGGTGCCATGAGACCACACCGCGGGGCCCTCCGTAAGCTGCGACCTCAGGCACTTTCGAGAATGGGATAGGCCACCGCGGTGACATGAGAATTGATCCGTTTCAGGTTGGTCAGGACGTCCAGGTGGATCTCGCTGGTGTCAATGGACTCGCGGTAGCCGTCGTGCAGCCGCTGGATGTGGGCCTGGCGGAACTTCCGCTCGGTCTGGCTGATCTCCAGCTTGCGCTCCAGGACCTGCTGGGCCAGGGCCGGGTCGTTGCTGGCGAAGGCCGAGATGGCCAGCTCCAGGTTCTGGAGGACCTTCTTGTGGAGCTGCACGATCTCCCGCAGGCCGGGCTCGGAGAAGTGGACCGCTTTGTTCAGCTTCTTCTTGGCCAGGTCCATCAGGTTCTTGTCCACGATGTCGCCGATATTCTCCATGTTGTTCACGAAGGCCAGGATGCCGATCTCCCGCTTGCTCTGCTCGTCGGTGAGGCTCTGCTGGGAGAGCTTGGTGAGGTAGTGCTTGATCTCCCGGTCCAGGATGTCCACCTGGTCGTCCTTCTCCTGGATGAACTCGACCAGCTCCGGGTCTTCGTTGGAGAAGGTGGCGATGGTCTTGGTGAACATCTCGGAGACGATGTCGGCCATCCGCAGGGCCTCCCGGGTGGCCTGCCCCAGGGCCAGGGCGGGGGTCTCCAGCATGTGCTCGTCCAGGTACTTCGGCCCGAAGAGCCCCTCCCCCTCCCTGTCCTCGGGAACCAGGCTGGAGATGAACCGCGCCAGGATCGAGGAGAAGGGCAGGAAGAGCGCCGTGATCCCCACGTTGAACAGGGTGTGGGCGTTGGCGATCTGGCGCGGCACGTCCCCCGCGGTCAACGCCACCAGGCGGGCGAAGGGCTGAATGACAGGCAGGAAGACCACCACCCCGGCCACCTTGAAGAAGATGTGGGCCATGGCCACCCGCTTGGCCTCGGGCTTGGTCCCGATGGAGCTGGCGAGCGCCGTCGCGCAGGTGCCGATGTTCGCCCCGAAGATGACCGGGATGGCCGCCTCCAGGGGGAGCAGGCCCTGCAGGGACAGGGTGATGGCGAGGCCGATGGTGGCGGCCGAGCTGTGCACCAGCGCCGAGAAGACCGCGGCCACGATGATGCCGAGCAGCGGCTGGCTGCCCAGGGAGATCAGCAGCGCCTTCGCCAGCTCGCTGCTGCGCAGCGGCACCATGGCGTCCGACATGACCTTCATGGCCAGAAAGATGAAGCCGAAGCCCAGAATCGCCTGGCCGATATACTTGAAGATCTTCCGTCGGGCCGCGAAAATCAGCAGGAACCCCACCCCCACCAGGAAGAGCGCGTAGTCGAAGATCTGGAACGCGATGAGCTGGACGGTGACCGTGGTCCCGATGTCGGCCCCCAGGATCACCCCGATGGTCTGGGTGAGGCCCATGAGGCCCGAGCTGGCGAAGCCCACCAGCATGACCGTCGTCGCGCTGCTCGACTGGATGACGGCCGTGATGAAGGCCCCGACGAGCATCCCCTTGAACGGGTTGCTCGTGAGCGAGCCGAGGATCTGCCGCATCCGCCCACCCGCGGCGAGCTGCAGGCCCTCGCCCACGAGCTGCATCCCGTAGAGCAGCAGGGCCATGCCCCCGAAGAGGGCGATGAGCATGAGGTTCGTCATCGCCCCTCCCCTCCGACCGCGCCGCTGCGGGGCGCCCGGCCGCCCAGGGCGCGGACCAAGAGGGCGATCTTCGCCGACATCTCCAGGGTGGTCGTCACCGAGAGCGCCTCTTCCAGGGAGCGGCCCACGGCGAAGCTCCCGTGGGCGGCCACCACCACGATCCGATGGTCCCGCAAGGCCGCGGCCGCCTTCCGGGCGACCTCGGGAGACCCGACGGCCTGCCTGGCCCGGATCACCGGCACCTCCCCCAGGACGATGGCCCCTTCCGAATCCACAGGGACGATGCGGTCCGAGACGCAGGAGAGGGCGATGGCGAAGGCGGGATGGGCGTGCACGACTGCGCCCGCCCCCGTGGCCGCATAGATAGCCAGGTGCGCGGGCAACTCCATGGAGGCCTTCGGATGGCGAGGCCGCTTCGGATCGAGCGGCGTCTCCACCACATCGGCCGGCCCGAGACGTCCCAGCCGCGATCCCGTGCGCGTGATGAACACGCGGCTACTCCGTCGCACGCTCAGGTTGCCCGCGTGCAAGCTGAGGAGTCCCCGGGCCATCAATTCCTCCCCCGCCCATTGGAACTCCTTCACGAGCTTCACCTTCGTGGCTCGCCCGAGCATGCGCTCAACCTGATGAATTAGCTGAAGTCTTGCATTTCAACTGTTGGAAATAATGTGATTCGTAACATACGTCCCTCGTGAGTGTCAAGAAATTCAGCTCCCGGATCAATCCCATGCGGCTCCATCTCTGTGCTGGTGCGGCTCCCCGCCCGCCGTCCACGGCGCTGCGGGCCCGGAGCCTACGGAGCAGGGACGCCCGCCAGCCGGGCAATGATGGGCGGGATGAGCGTGGTTGCCAGATCGGTCCGGGAGCCTCCGCCCAGGACGACCAGGAGCTTCCCACCGCACGCCGCGCCCGCGGTCTCCAGCAACAAGTCCGCCAGGCCGAGGAAGGCCCCGGTGGTCAATCCCCGATCCCCGTAATCCCCCCGGTGGGTGTCGAAGCCGAAGTACCAGACGATCAGGTCAGGGCGGAACCGCTCGGCCTGTACCGGGAACGCACTTCTCACAAGTGTCAGATACGCGCGGTCCGGCGATTCGCCGGCGCTCCAGGGATCGGGCGCGGCCAGGTCGAGCTTCGTCCCATCAGCCGAGGCGTACTCGCTGTCGCAGACGCAGACGTGCAGGACCTCGGGGTCATCCTGCACGAGATCCCGGGTGCCGTCCCCGTGGTGGGCATCCGTGTCCAGGATGGCCACCCGGCGGAGGCGCCCGGCCCGCCGCGCCTGCCGGAGGGCGATCACCACATCGTTGAAGCAACAATACCCTCCGAAGAAGTTTCGCCCCGCGTGGTGCCCCCCGGCCCCGATGAAGCAGAAGGCGTTGCGCAGCTGCCCGGCCGCGACCCGCCCCATGGCCTCGACCACGCCCCCCACGGAGGCGCGCGCCGTGGATCAGAGAGGATCGGCCTCCACCTGCGGAATCAGTCGGGGATCGTGTGCCAGCAGGATCAGCTCGTCCGTGGCGGGAACACACTGGAAGAGGCGGACCTCGGGCCTGCGGAGAAGCGGGTCCAGGGCGGCGGGAAAATCCGCCAGCCGCCGGCCCGTCGTCAGGTAGCTCCGCCGGCTGAAGGAGGGGTGGTAGAAGATGCCGGTCACCTCGCGGGAGGGCTCCGCGCCCATCAGCCCTTCCAGGCGAAGGCGGTCGCCATGGCCGGCGCCGCAATCTCTCCCAGCCGCTCCAGAAGTCGCTGGTCCTCGGGACGGAAGTCGGGGCCGGCTTCGGCCGGGGCCTGCCCGCGGCGACTGGCCTCGATCACGGCCTGAACCTTCCCATCCGGCCCCTTCACGCCGACCACGAGGAGTTTCTGGATCCGTAACGGTTTTTCCCCCTTGATCCGAATCCGCTCGTAAAACCCGAGGTGCGGGATGTCCTGGGCGGTGTTGAAGAGCGCATTGCGGCCGCTCTGGAGCACGCGGCCGGCCAGACTGGCCGCCGTGAGGGGAAAGGCGTTCGTCCCCCCTTCCGCCAGCTCCGCGGGATACACGAACCGGAGCATGGTTCGATCCGGACTCAGCACCAGGATAGCCAGCTCGTCCGGCCGGAGGGCCAGGGCCCTGGAGATGCCCGCGCTCAATGCCTGTAGCACCACGGCGCACCGTTCCGGGCCCGCCGCGCCTCCCGCAGCCGCCAAGAGTTGCTCCAGCTCCCTCTCCATCTCGGTCATGACTGCCCTCCACTCGTGGCGGAAGCCTCGGGGAGCGGCACGCTGCCGGCCTCCCCTTCCACGTGGCGAGGCGCCCGTTCCCCCGACACCGCCGATGCCCGCGAGGCACCACCCTGCACGCCCGGGGGAAACAGCCGCGCGGAGTGCGCAGGGATCTGCGGGGGGGCCGTGCCCTCCGGTGGTGCCGACCGGCAGGAGCAGCCAGGCGTTCCGGCCCGTGGCCTCGGCGAATCCGGGCATGGTCATCCCGGCAAGACCGTGGGTCATGTCCGCCCGTCCGGCAGGGGGAGATTCAGGGGGTTGGCCAGGTACCGGTCGCGGCACCCGGGGCAGAGCAGGTGCCGCTCCTCGTGGAAGACGTCGCGCATCAGCTCCTCGGGGTCCGCCCCCTCCGTGGCGGCCACCACCTCGCGGAGACGTGCCTCCATCTCCTCGGCCGTCTTGACATCCTCCAACACGCCGTCGAAATCGGCGTACACCTGAATCTTGACCTCGTAAGCCAGGCTGCCGTCCGGCATCGCCCGGCCGCACTTCTCACAGGTCTTGCTCACGACCGCCCCCGCTGGTCGCCGGACCCGCCGACGTGATTCGTATCCCACCTCACGCCTTCCGCCCCCACCCACCCCTCCCCTCGGGTCCCCCGCCCACCCAGGGGGTGCCCGCGGGGTGCGGGCGAGGGTCCGGGAGGGGGGAGCCTGAGGTGTCGCGAATCAGGGCGATCTCGTCGCAGCAGGCGAACTTCGCGCACTTGATACAGTCCTTCCAGATCTTCTGCGGCAGCTCCCGCTTGTCAATTGTCCGGAACCCGAACCGCTCGAAGAACCCGGGGCGATACGTCAGGGCGAAGACCCGCCGCACGCCCAGCCCGGCGGCCTCCTCCAGGCAGGCCAGGACCAGGAGGCCGCCCAGGCCCCGGCCGCCGTAGGCCTCGTGCACGGCCAGGGTGCGGATCTCCGCCAGGTCTTCCCAGTAGAGAGACAGGGCGCACACCCCTACGATCTGGCCGTCCGCCTCGCAGACGAAGAAGTCCCGCAGGTGCTGGTACAGCTCGTTCAGGGTGCGCGGCAACAGGTCCCCCCGCGCCGCGAAGTGTGCCACCAGGCTCTGCATCGCGGGGACGTCGGCCGCCCGCGCCTTGCGGACCACCGGGGACGCCCCTCTTTCGGATTGCGGATCACCCCGGAGGTACCCGATTGCGGATGGTGCCGGTCGGGGCCCGGCGCTCAGTTCGCGGCTCGCGGCTCGGCATTGGTCACCCGGGGCCCCCTCCCGACCCTTCTCGCCCGTGGCGGGACCGGTCGGGGAGCCGACGGACGCCCCCACGCCGCACCGTCCGGTGGGTGCCCCCCCCGTGCTCTCGGCTCTCGTCCCCACCCCCTGGATGGTCACGTGCCCCGCACTCCCCTCCTCCCCGCCAACCTGCACCGGGCATCCCAGGACCTGCTGAACGATCTGCAGCGTGGTCAGCAGGTGCGGCGTGACGCGGGATGTGGTGAGGCGCGACGTCCCACGGGCCAGGGCCATGGGCAGGATCAACTGGTCGGCCAGGTGCGGATCGCAGGCCGCCTCGGTCTTGAGGAAATCACACAGTCCCCCCGCGGCCTCCTCTGCCACGCGCTCGGCCGGCTTGCCCCGCTCGCCCAGGGCCGAGAAGCCCGCCCGAAGGTCTCCCGCCTCCGCCACGAGGAGCAGGAAGCTTCCCGGCCCCGCCGCCTCGGCCTCGACCACGGCGACGTCGGCCTGCTGTCCCTCGGCCGCGAGGCGCCGCAGGGCCTGTGCCTGCTGCCGCTCGGCGATCCGGCGCGGAAGGTTTGCCACAGCCGAGAGCCCACGCAGCCGGACAACGCTCGCCCGGGAAACCAGGCTGACCGGGCGAAGGGTGGCGCTGCCCGCGACCTCCACGGTCACCTGTCCTCCGCCCCCGGGGTAGAACCCCCACCGCAGAAGCGTCAGGCGCGCCGAGATGCCCATCAGGGCCAGGGCCGGAAACCACACCTCGCTCACGTAGTGGATGGGAGGGCTCCAGGGGACGTGTGTCCCACCGGTCAGGACGATCCGCGAGGCTCCAGGCGCCACCGCCAGGGGAAGCAGGATGGCCTGCAGGACCAGCGCCACCGAGCCAGCCGTTCCCACCTCGAAGCGAAAGTCGCCGGGCCGGAGCGTTCCGGGCGCGAAGCGGAGACGCGGCGAGCCGAGCGTTGCTCCCTCGACCTCGGCCCCGCAGATCTCGGCCAGGGCCCTCACGGCCGTGAGATGCTGGGCCTGCAGGCCGGGATTTTTGCGCCGGGCGCGGATCGAGTGGATCTCGACCGGCACGCCCTGGATCGCGGAGAGCGCCAGCGCGGTCCGGAGGACCTGCCCGCCGCCCTCCCCCTGTGCGCCATCCACTCGCAGCATGGAGTGAGTCGTGTCGAGCATGGGGTGTCGTGGCGAGGCAACACCTGAACCCGACACCTGACAACCGGCCACTTTTTCCGCGGCACTTCGTTCCTCGGTTGCCCGTGGTCAGTCATCCGTTGTCGGTTGTCAGTTTTTCATCAGGGGCCAGCCTTCTGCGCCACCTTGTCGAGGAACTTCGCCATGTTCACGATGAACCGCTCGTGCTCGCCCTCGGCGATCTTCTCTTTGTCGTCATGGGCCTCGACGGCGAAGCGGATCCGCCGCCCCTCCACCGCCGTGACCGTGGCCCTGGCGCGCACGGTCATTCCGGCCGGCGTCGCCGCCAGGTGCTTCATCGAGACCACCGTCCCGACGCTGGCCTGTCCCGGCTCGAGGTGGGGCGCCACCGCCCGGATGGCCGCATCCTCCAGCCATCCCACCACCACCGGTGTCGCCAACACCTCGACGCCCGGGTTCCCCCAGTGGGTGGCAAAGGTATCCGGCGTAACGCGATGCGTGACCTCGCCCACAACCCCTGGTTGCAGCGGCATGGCCCCCCTCCTTCCGAAGGTCCGGCGCGCCCCCCTGCGGGCACACCCCTCGTGCGGTCGTACGCACGCCCCTTCTACCATCCAGCTTCAGCGGGTGTCAAGGCCGAGGCCGGCACGGCGCTGGCGCCCTCTATCCTCCGGTACGGGGGCGCACGTTGCGTCATCCGCCCCTACCATGGTAAGTTTTGCCGGGAGACGGCGCGGCTTTAAGATCTATAACTCCGCGTCGTTCGGGCATCCGCACCGGAGAAATTGCTTGACAGCTTTCCAGTGCCCCCATAGATTTGCCGTCGCTTCCGCCCGGTGCGGGAGGATGACTGCCCGCGAAAGGAGACCCGAGTGAGGCCCAAGGTCCTGGTGACCCGCAGGGTGTTCGATGAGACGCTGAGGCTGCTCGGCAAGCACTTTGACGTCGAGTCCAACCAGCGTGACATCCCCTTCTCGCCGACGCAACTGGCGAAAAAGCTCCAGGGCAAGGCCGGCGCCATCGCGCTCCTCACCGATATCTTCGACGAGCGGCTGCTGTCCCAGTGCCCCGACTTGAAGATCGTCTGCAACCTGGCCGTGGGATTCGACAACATTGACCTCAAGGCCTGCACCCGCCGCGGGATCATGGCGACGAACACCCCCGGCGTCCTGGATGAGACCACCGCGGATTTCGCCTGGTGCCTGCTGCTCAGCACGGCGCGGCGCCTGGTCGAGGCGGATAATTTCCTCCGCAGCGGCAAGTGGAAGGGGTGGGCCTTCACGGACTTCATGGGGCACGACGTGTACGGGAAGACCCTGGGCATCGTCGGCTTCGGGCGGATCGGCAAGGGCGTGGCGCGGCGCGCCAAGGGCTTCAACATGCGCGTCATCTATGCCGACATCCAGCGCGCCGACGAGAGCACGGAGCGGGAGTACGGCGTCATGCATGTGGACAAGCGCACGCTGCTGCGCGAGTCGGATTTCGTGAGCCTGCATGTGCCTCTCCTCCCCGAGACCACCCACTACATCTCCCACGCCGAGTTGGCCCTGATGAAGAAGACCGCCATCCTCATCAACGCCTCCCGCGGGCCCGTGGTGGACGAGAAGGCCCTGGTCACGGCCCTGAAGGAGGGAAAGATCGCGGGGGCCGGCCTCGACGTGTACGAGCGGGAGCCCAAGGTCGAACGGGGCCTCATCGGATTGAAGAATGTGGTTCTCACCCCCCACATCGCCAGCTCGTCCTACGAGACCCGCATCAAGATGGCCGGCACGGCGGCCCAGAACTGCATCGCCGGCCTCAGCGGACAGCGGCCGCCCAATCTCCTGAATCCGGAGGTTCTGGGCCGCTGACCGCACCGGTCATCCTCGCACGGCCCGGGGCGGGACCCTCGGTTCCGCCCCCATTTTTTCGCCCGGGTCCCACGCGGTCCGGGCGGGGAGGTTCCTCCCCCATGAAGGAGACAAAGATGAAGGAGAAGATCGGC
>JBBIQE010000112.1:0-10848 GCA_037442485.1 Methylomirabilis sp. (SeqCode) | reverse complement strand
ATTTCCGATGTCGCCACCATCGTGACCGACCTTCTGGTCCGCTACAGCTTCCAGGTGCTGGCAGCGGTGGCCATCCTGGTCGTCGGCTTTCTCTGCGCCCGCCTGAGCGGGCGGTTCATCCAGCGATCGCTCCGGCGGACGGCGATCGAGGCCCACCTGCAGGACCTGCTGGTCCGCGCCGGGAAGGCCCTGGTGATCCTGTTCACGGCCATCCTGGCCCTGGACAAGTTCGGGGTGCAGGTGACGGCCCTGGTGGCGGGCCTCAGCCTGGCGGGGGTGGCCGCCAGCTTCGCCGTGCAGGGGGTCCTGGCCAACCTGGCGGCCGGCCTCAGCATCATGTTCTCGCGCCACTTCCGGATCGGGGACTACATCGAGATCGGGACCGTGAAGGGCCAGGTCCAGCGGATTGACCTGACCGTGACGGTCCTTCGGACCCTGGAGGATGCGCGCGTGATCGTCCCGAACCGGAAGATCGTGGGCGAGATCATCCACAACTACACCGGCGAGCGTCGGGTGACCCTCACGGTGCAGGTCGGGTACGACGAGGACGTGGACCACGCACTCCGCGTGGTCCAGGAGGTGCTGGCGGAGAACCCGCGGGTGCTCAAGGATCCGCCGCCGGAGGTGGGCATCACGCGCCTCGCCGACTCGGGGATCCAGGTCACGCTCCGCCCCTGGTGCAAGGCCGAGGACTTCTGGCGGGTGCACTACGAGGTCTACCGGACGCTCCTGGATCGCTTCCGCCGGCAGGGGATCGAGATCCCCTACCCGCAGCGCGAGGTGCGCCTGCTCCAACCCGCCGGCTGAGCGTGTGAAAGAATCCCCCCGCGCGGTCGCCTTCCGCTCGGCGTCTCGCCAAAATCCCCCCGTCCTACCCTGGACCGAAGGGGGGCAGAGGGGGGATTTGCAAGGAGGAGCCAAGGGAGGATTCCGAAGGCAGCGGCGGTTCGGCCGCTGCCTTCCGGGAGGAGCGAACCAGGAGCACGGGACGTTGCGTCCGCACACTCCTAGAGCTTCTCCGCCAACAGTCGACGCCACAGATGAGGTTGCTGTGCTCCCCGCCGGGCGGCCTTGGGAATAGCGGACGGCTGCACCCCGAGCACACTCGCCAGGGGGCGGCCGGGGTGGCCCAGCACCTCTACCCAGAGGTAGGCGAGGCCGGCGCGGGCCCGCTGGACGGGCACCCGGCGGCCTCCTCCAGTCAGCGCCTCGCGGGGAATCCCGACGTGGCGGCAGACGCGGTCCGTCAGGGACTCTAGCGCGATCCGGGGGGTGGGGGGTGGCTCCGCGGCCTGCACGGTGCGCCGGAGCGCCTCGACGAACTCGGCAGACCCAAGGACCCGCTCGTCGCTCCCATAGGCCTCCCGCCCCCGGCGAAGGCTTCCGACTGCCGCCCACCCGCCAAGGCTGCGCACGAGGCCGCCCCCCTGGAGGTCCGGTCGTCGGCCCTGGGGGATGCCGTCGGCGATGAAGGCGCGGTAGGCGGCCCGCGCCCGACGAGGGCTGGCCGCGAACTGGGCGAGGACCGCCTGGGTCGCCTGCCAGGGCCGGGGAACCTTCCCCAGGAGAGCGCTGTGACCCGTCCAGGGGTAGCGATCCAAGCTGCGGAGGTCAGGGACGACCTTGGCGCGGAGCGGATTGAGGTGGAGGTAGCGGACCAGCTCCAAGAGGTACGGCTCCTCTTCCACCACGACGGACTTGTACCGGTTCTGGAACAGGTGACCCACGCGCTCATGCCGCCGGTTGAATGTACCGGCGTAGCCGGTCAGGAGCGAGCGCATGCTCCGCGCGAGGGGGCGCATCCCCGTGCGCACAAGGAGATGGGCGTGGTTCGGCAGGAGCGCCCAGGCGTAGACGGTCAGCGCCCCGTGTTCCGCCAGGGCAGCGAGGCGAGCGAGGAAGTCGTCCCGGTCCGTGTCATCCCGAAAGATGACCCGGCGCTCCAGTCCCCGCACCATCACGTGGTGGAGGGCGTTGGGGGCGTCGAGGCGAGGCTGACGGGGCATGGCATCCCCGAGACTACCACCGGGAGCGTCCGGACGCAACGTCCCGCTCCCGGGCCGGTGAGCCGCGATCGGCCAGGCTTGACGGGATCGCCCTAAATGGCTACTGTCGCGCGACCGCACGGTGGAGGCATTATCGGATTCACCCTTCGTGGTGGAGGGAGAGATGGGACGGATCCACCGGAGGGCGACACCCCGGTCCGAGAATGATCTGGACCACCAGGCCACCCAGGCACCAGGAAAGACGAGCGTGTTCCTCGTGTCTTTCTGCCTTGGCGGCGCAGGGAGTTCGGATCAAGGGAGGGGGAGGGGGCCATGGGGGAACACCCGACGCAGGAAGAGCTGTGCCAGTTCCTCGACACGCAGGTGCCGTTCGTCAAGTCGCTGGGGATCTCGTGCGAAGAGGTGAGACCTGGCTACGCCGTGGCGCGGTGGCGGCGGGACCCGCAGTGGCTCCGCCCAGGAGGCTACCTCTTCGGCGGGGGGCTGATGAGCCTGGCGGATGCCGCCCTGTACATGGCGATCCTCGGGGAGATCGGGCTCCAGGCCATGGCCGTGACGATCGAGCTGAAGATGAATTTCCTGCGACCGGCCGTCGGCGGGGATGTCCTGGCCCGGGCCCAGGTGCTCAAGGTCGGGCAGCGCATCGCCTACGGCGATGTGCGTCTCGTCATGGCGGAGGATCAGGACAGGCTGATTGCCCACGCCACCTGCACGTATGCCCTGCCGGCTTCATGCGGAATGCCGACTGCGTGAGGCGGAGGCGCCGTGCCCAATCGTTGGCTGCTCAAGACGGAGCCCGGGGAATACTCCTTCCATGACCTGATCCGCGACGGGAGGACCGTGTGGGATGGGGTCACCAACCCCCTGGCCTTGAAACACCTGCGGGCCATCCGGAAGGGGGATGACCTGCTGATCTACCACACGGGGAACGTGCGCGCGGTGGTCGGCCTGGCGAGAGCGCTGACCGGCCCCTATCCGGATCCCACCACGAACGATCCGCGGCTCGTGGTGGTGGACGTGGCGCCGGTCCGTCCACTCGCCACGCCCGTGCCGCTGGAGGCCATGAAGGCCGCTTTAGCCTTCCGGGACTTCGAGCTGACCCGCCTCCCACGCCTCTCCGTCATGCCCGTTCCCGCCGCCCTGTGGAAGAGGATCCTGCACATGGGCGGGCGCTAGCGCGAGGTCCCGGGAGGAGAGGAGGCTTCCAACCTGGCAGGCCAGAAGCCTCCGCGCATCCCCCTGTGCCGGCGTTCCAGCCTTGCCGGGCGGGGTCCGTCTCAGGGCCGGGAGGATCGCGGCTCGGGCTCGCGGAGCAGCTCGAGGAAGCGGGTAATGGTCGGGGTGAAGAGCTTGCCCCGCCGGTGGATGATGCCGAGCGGCCGGACCAGCTCGGGCATGGCCAGCGGGGCGGCGGCCAGCGTGCGGTTCCCCACCTCTTTGAGGATGGTGGGGCGGGGGAGGATGCTCACGCCGGCGCCGATGGCGATGGCCTGCTTGATGGTCTCGATGTTGTCGAACTCCATGACCACGTTCACCTTGGCCTCGTGCTGGCGCAGGCAGCGGTCGATGGCCTTGCGGATCCTGAGGTCGGCGTCGAAGGCCACGAAGTTCTCGCCGTTGAGGTCCGCGGCCGTGACGAGCTTGCGCCGGGCCAGGCGATGGGTGGGATGGCAGACGAACACCATGGCCTCGTCGCGCCAGGGGATGGTGGTCAGCGAGCGGTTCGCCGGAGGGTAGGAGAGGATGCCCAGGTCCGCCTCGTCGTTCAGGACCGCCTCGACCACCTTGTGGGGATGCAGGTATTCGAGACGAACCTTGGCCTGGGGGTAGAGCGACATGAAGCGCTGCATGTGGTCGCTCAGGATGTGAATGCCGACCGAGTAGATGGCGGCCACGCGCACGCTGCCCGCCATCTGGGTACGGGTGGAGGCGATCTGGGCGCGGACCTTGTCGAATCCCTGGAGCAGGGCCTGGCAGCCCTCGTAGAAGGTCCGGCCCGCCGGCGTCACCATGAAGGGGCGCTTGCTCCGGTCAATGAGGAGGACGTTCAGCTCGCTCTCGAGCTGCTGGACGGCCTGGCTGGCGGCGGACTGGGAGACCTGGTTGGCCGCGGCCCCCTGGGAGAAGCTGCGCAGCCGGACGATGTCGCAGTAGAGCTTGAGCATGTCCAGGGTCATGACCGGGAGGATAGAGCATAAGCAAGATTAATGCAAAGTATATTTCAATTTTCGCGTGACTTATGCTTGACATTGGGGTAGTCTAGCCCGACTTTCCGAGAGCACCGGGGCTTCGGGGGCGGCCGGTGCGAGGGGGATGCGGTGAGCATGCGACGCACAGAGGACGAGATGATGGCCCCGGGCCTCCCCGGCAAGCAGGGCCTCTACGATCCCCGGTTCGAACACGACAGTTGCGGGGTCGGTTTCGTGGTGGACATCCGGGGCCGGAAGTCGCACCGGATCGTCACCCAGGCCCTGACGGTGCTGAAGAACCTGCTCCACCGGGGCGCCTGCGGCTCCGAGGCAAGCACGGGGGACGGGGCGGGGATCCTGATCCAGATGCCCCACGCCTTCCTGTCCCGCGTGTGCGCCATGATCGGCATCAGCCTCCCGGCCCCCAAGTGGTACGGCGCGGGGCTGGTCTTCCTGCCCACGGACCCGGCCCAGGCCGCCCGCTGCCGGACCGTCTTCGAGCAGATCATCCGGGAGGAGGGGCAGCGCCTCCTCGGATGGCGAGACGTCCCCACCAACGACGCGCCCCTCGGGCCCAGTGCCCGGGCGGTCGAACCGCTCATCCAGCAGATCTTCATCGGGCGCAACCCCGACCTCGCCGACGACCTGGCCTTCGAGCGGCGGCTGTACGTCATCCGCAAGCGGGTCGAGCACGCCATCTACGGCTCGGATCTGCCGGCCCGGAAGTTCTTCTACGTGCCCAGCCTCTCCAGCAACACCCTGATCTACAAGGGCATGCTCTCGGCCGACCAGATCGAGACCATGTACCCGGACGTGACGGACCCGGCCGTGGAATCCGCGCTGGCCCTGGTCCACCAGCGCTTCTCGACCAACACCTTTCCTTCCTGGCCGCTGGCCCATCCGTACCGGTAC
This sequence comes from Methylomirabilis sp. (SeqCode), assembly GCA_037442485.1. Classification (GTDB taxonomy): domain Bacteria; phylum Methylomirabilota; class Methylomirabilia; order Methylomirabilales; family 2-02-FULL-66-22; genus 2-02-FULL-66-22. The sequence goes on along the minus strand of JBBIQE010000112.1, from coordinate 5,741 downwards.
CTGGCCCACAACGGGGAGATCAACACCCTGCGGGGCAACATCAACTGGATGCGGGCCCGCGAGGGGCTGCTTCAGTCCGACCTCATCCCGGACCTGCAGAAGATCCTGCCCATCATCCTGGAGGGGGGGAGCGATTCCGCCATCTTCGACAACGTGCTGGAGTTCCTGGTCATGACCGGGCGGTCGCTGCCCCACGCCATCCTGATGATGATCCCGGAGGCGTGGCAGCACCACGAGAGCATGAGCCCGGAGCGTCGGGCCTTTTACGAGTATCACGCCTGCCTGATGGAGCCGTGGGACGGCCCGGCCTCCATCGCCTTCACCGACGGGACCCTGATCGGCGCCGTCCTGGACAGAAACGGGCTGCGCCCCTCGCGCTACTACGTGACCAAGGACGGCCTGGTCATCCTGGCCTCCGAGGTGGGGGTCCTGAACATCCCGCCCGAGGACATCCTGCTCAAAGAGCGGCTGCACCCCGGCCGCATCTTCCTGGTGGACACGGCCCAGGGCCGGATCATCGATGACGCCGAGGTGAAGCAGGCGCTGGCCACCGAGCATCCCTACGGGGAATGGCTGAAGCGGCACCTGATCTCGCTGGCGGACGTCCCGCCGCCCCCCCACGTCCACGAACCGGATCACGCGACGGTGCTGCAGCGGCAGCAGGTCTTCGGCTACACCCACGAGGACCTGCGGATCCTCCTCGCCCCCATGGCCACCAAGGGGGAGGAGCCCATCGGCTCCATGGGGACGGATACCTCGCTGGCGGTCCTGTCCAACCGGCCGCGGTTGCTCTACGACTACTTCAAGCAGCTCTTCGCCCAGGTGACCAACCCGCCGCTCGACGCCATCCGGGAGGAGCTGGTGACCTCGATGGAGAGCACCCTCGGGCCGGAGCGGAACCTCTGCCGGCCCGAGCCGGAAAGCTGCCACCAGATCGCCATCCCGGCGCCCATCCTGAGCAACTACGAGACCGCGCAGCTACGCCACATCACGGTGCAGGGCTTCCGCTCCACGACCCTCTCCATGCTGTTCCCGGCGGCCGAGGGTGCCGCCGGCCTCGAGCAGGCGGTGGAGCGGCTGTGCCGGCAGGCCAGCCAGGCCATCGAGCGGGGCTACACGATCCTCATCCTGTCGGATCGGGGCGTGGACCGGGAGCATGCACCCATCCCCAGCCTCCTGGCCACGGCCGCCGTCCACCACCACCTGGTCCGGCAGGGCAGCCGCACCAAGGTCGGCCTGCTGGTCGAGACCGGGGATGCGCGCGAGGTGCACCACTGCGCCCTGCTCATGGGCTACGGCGCGGGCGCCATCAACCCGTATCTCGCCTTCGAGACGCTAGACGACATGATCCGGCAGGGGATGCTGCCGGGCCTGGACCACGCCACGGCGGTCACGAACTACATCAAGGCCCTCAACAAGGGGATCCTCAAGGTGATGTCCAAGATGGGGATCTCCACCATCCAGAGCTACTGCGGCGCCCAGATCTTCGAGGCCATCGGGCTGAACCGGGAGTTCGTGGACCGCTACTTCACCTGGACGGCCTCCCGCATCGGCGGCGTGGGCCTGGATGTCATCGCCGAGGAGACCCTCCGGCGGCACCGGCAGGCCTTCCCGGACCGGCTGGTGAAGAAGCCCGACCTCCCCTGGGGCGGCGAGTACCAGTGGCGGCGGGACGGCGAGTACCACCTCTTCAACCCGAACACGATCTTCAAGCTCCAGCACGCCACCCGGAGCGGCCAGTACAAGATCTTCAAGGAGTACACGGCGCTGGTGGACGACCAGAGCCGGAACCTGTGCACGCTGCGGGGCCTCTTCGACTTCAAGTACGCCGAGGCGCCCATCCCCATCGAGGAGGTCGAGCCGGTGGAGGCCATCCTCAAGCGCTTCGCCACGGGGGCCATGTCCTACGGCTCCATCAGCCAGGAGGCGCACGAGACGCTGGCCATCGCCATGAACCGGCTGGGCGGCAAGTCCAACACCGGCGAGGGGGGCGAGGACCCGGCGCGCTTCCGGCCGGATCCGAACGGGGATTCGCGCCGCAGCGCCGTCAAGCAGGTCGCCTCGGGGCGCTTCGGCGTGACCAGCGAGTACCTGGTGAACGCCGACGACCTTCAGATCAAGATGGCCCAGGGGGCCAAGCCCGGCGAGGGCGGCCAGCTTCCCGGCCACAAGGTCTATCCCTGGATCGCCAAGGTGCGGCACTCGACGCCGGGGGTGGGGCTGATCTCGCCGCCGCCGCACCACGACATCTATTCCATCGAGGACCTGGCCCAGCTCATCTACGACCTGAAGAATGCGAACCCTAGGGCCCGCATCCACGTCAAGCTGGTGGCCGAGGTGGGGGTCGGCACCGTGGCCGCCGGAGTCGCCAAGGCCCACGCGGACGTGGTCCTGATCTCGGGGCACGACGGGGGCACAGGGGCATCGCCCCTCACCTCCATCAAGCACGGCGGGGTCCCGTGGGAGCTGGGGCTGGCCGAGACCCAGCAGACCCTGGTCCTGAACAAGCTGCGCGACCGGATCGTCGTCCAGGTGGACGGCCAGATGAAGACGGGGCGCGACGTCGTCATCGCCGCCCTGATGGGGGCCGAGGAGTACGGCTTCGCCACGGCCCCCCTGGTGGTCATGGGCTGCGTCATGATGCGGGTATGCCATCTCAACACCTGCCCGGTGGGCATCGCCACGCAGGATCCGGAGCTGCGCAAGCGGTTCACGGGCAAGCCGGAGCACGTGGAGACCTTCTTCCGCTTCATCGCGCAGGAGGTCCGGGAGTACATGGCCAGGCTCGGCTTCCGGACGATGGACGAGATGATCGGGCGGATTGACCGCCTGGACGTCAAGCCGGCGCTGGAGCACTGGAAGGCGCGCGGCCTGGACTTCTCGACGATCCTCCACCGGCCCGAGGTCGGTCCCGACGTGGCCATCCGCAGGGTGCGCCGGCAGGATCACGGCCTGACCAAGTCGCTGGATGGGACCGTCCTGATCCCGGCCTGCCGCCCGGCGCTGGAGCGGCGGGAGAAGGTGTGGCTGCGCCTGCCGATCAAGAACGTCCACCGCGCCGTGGGGACGCTGCTCGGCTACGAGGTGACGAGCCGCTACGGCGCCGAGGGCCTGCCCGAGGACACCATCCGCCTGCACTTCACGGGATCGGCGGGGCAGAGCTTCGGCGCCTTCCTCCCCCGGGGGATCACCCTGATTCTGGAGGGGGACGCCAACGACTACCTGGGCAAGGGGCTCTCCGGCGGGCGCATCATCGCCATCCCGCCACGCGGATCCACCTTTGTCCCCGAGGAGAACATCCTGGTCGGCAACGTGGTGCTGTACGGCGCCACCTCGGGCGAGGCCTTCCTGCGAGGGGTGGCCGGCGAGCGCTTCGCGGTCCGCAACAGCGGGGCCCTGGCCGTGGTGGAGGGGGTGGGCGATCACGGCTGCGAGTACATGACGGGCGGCCGGGTGGTGATCCTGGGGCGGACGGGGCGGAACTTCGCCGCCGGGATGAGCGGCGGCATCGCCTACGTCCTGGACGAGGAGGGCGACTTTGCCCGGCGATGCAACAGGGGAATGGTGGATCTGGAACCCTTGAACGATCCCGAGGAGATCGAGGCCGTTCGGGGGCTCGTGGGAAAGCACGCGGAGCTGACGCAGAGCACCCTGGCCAGGAAGGTCCTGGCGAGCTGGGAGGGCCTCCTCGGGAAGTTCGTGAAGGTGATGCCGCGCGACTACAAGCGGGCCCTGGCCGCCATGAAGCGGGCGCAGACCGAGGGGATCCCCTGGGAGCAGGCGGTCATGGAGGGGGCCCATGGGTAAGCCGACCGGTTTCCTGGAGATCGGGCGGGCCAAGCAGCCCTACCGGCCGGTGGAGGAGCGGGTCCGGGACTGGAAGCAGGTCATGCTTCCCTATCCGACGGAGACGCTCCGGAAGCAGAGTGCGCGCTGCATGGATTGCGGTATCCCTTTCTGCCACCAGGGCTGCCCCCTGGGCAACATCATCCCCGACTGGAACGACCTGGTGTACCGGGACCGCTGGCGGGAGGCCATAGATCGGCTGCATGCCACGAACAATTTTCCCGAGTTCACCGGAACGCTGTGCCCCGCGCCCTGCGAGGGCGCCTGCGTCCTGGGGATCAACGACGACCCGGTGACGATCAAGGCCATCGAGCTGGCGATCATCGAGCACGCCTTCGAGGCCGGGTGGATCAGGCCCGAGCCCCCGCTCACCCGCACCGGCAAGCGGGTGGCGGTGGTGGGCTCGGGGCCGGCCGGGCTGGCCGCGGCGCAGCAGCTCAACCGCGCCGGCCACTGGGTCACGGTCTTCGAGCGGGCCGACCGGATCGGGGGCCTGCTGCGCTACGGGATTCCCGAGTTCAAGCTGGAGAAGCGGGTGCTGGACCGGCGGCTGGAGATCCTGCGCCAGGAGGGGATCCGGTTCCGGGTGAATGCCAACGTCGGGGTGAACGTGCCCGTGGAGGAGCTGCGCCGCGACTTCGACGCCATCCTGCTGGCGGGCGGGGCGACGCTGCCGCGCGATCTCAAGGTGCCCGGCCGGGAGCTTCACGGGATTCACTTCGCCATGGAGTACCTGCCGCTCCAGAACCGGCGCTGCATGGGGGACGCGATCCCGCCGGAGCGGTTCATCACGGCCCAGGGCAAACGGGTCGTGATCATCGGCGGGGGGGACACCGGCGCCGACTGCCTGGGGACCGCCCACCGGCAGGGCGCCCTGTCGGTGCTCCAGCTCGAGATCCTGCCCATGCCCCCCAAGGAGCGGGCGGCCGACAACCCGTGGCCGCTCTGGCCCAACATCTTCCGCACCTCCTCGGCCCACGAGGAGGGGGGGATCCGCGACTTCTGCGTCTCGACCACGGGCTTTTCGGGTCGCCACGGGAAGGTGGAGCGGCTCCACGCCGTCCGGGTGGAGTGGGTTGCGAACGGGAACGGGCGCCCCCGCATGCGCGAGATCCCGGGGAGCGCCTTCGAGGTGGAGGCGGACCTGGTCCTGCTGGCCATGGGGTTTCTGGGGCCGGAGAAGGACGGGCTGCTGAGTCAGCTCGGGGTGCAGCTCACCGAGCGCGGCAACGTCGCCGTGGATGAGCACTGGATGACCAGCCTGCCCGGCGTCTTCAGCGCGGGCGACATGCAGCGGGGGCAGTCGCTGATCGTGTGGGCCATCGCCGAGGGCCGTCAGGCCGCCCGGGGAATTGACCGCTACCTCATGGGCTCGACCAACCTTCCATGAAGAACACGAAGAAGCGAACAAGTGTGCTGATTGACGGCAGTCTGTTGAAGAGGGTGCGAAAGGCCCTGCGGGCCTCGACCGACACGGACGCCATCACCAAACCGCTGCAGGAGGTGCTGGCCAACAAAGAGATCGCGGGAGCTCTCAGGGATTTGATTCGGAAGGGGCGGGCACGCTTCGTGGACGTGTACAGGGAGCGGCTTTGCCCATTCTACTTGACACCAACGTCTACCTCTTTGCCCCCAAGTCTTCGGTACACAACTTTCTCCCCCAAGGTGTTGCCCCCCACCTCACGCCGCATGCTGATCAAGCAGGCCCTGTGCCCCTCGCTTTCAAGCTCTCGCTCTGCGCCCTCAGATAAACTCACGCTTTTCCGCTGACCCGCTGTAGCATGCAGTGCCCACGGCCCCATTTCGCAAGTTATTTTTTCACCTACGTCCCCCTTACAGTTCGGGCCGAACGGGGCGGCGGCTGAGCCGCACCCCGCCGGGGGGCGGGGTGAACG
>JBBIQE010000111.1:0-10922 GCA_037442485.1 Methylomirabilis sp. (SeqCode) | reverse complement strand
GCAAGGCCGAGGACATCGCCGCGGGCCTCGAGATGGCCCGCCGCTCCATTGACAGCGGGGCCGCCCTGGACAAGCTCACCCGGCTGGTCGAGTTCTGCCAGCAGTAACCCCCGCCCTCTCCCCGGCTCCGCCGCCTCCGGCGGGATGCAGGCGAGGGGGAGGTCGAACGGTCGAAGGCTTGGACGCATGAGTATTCTGGACGAAATCCTCCAGCGCACGCGAGCCGACGTCCTGGACCGCCGCGCCCGCGTTCCCCTCACCGATCTGAAGCGGCGCTGCCGCGACTGCCCGCCGCCCCGGGACATGCGGGGAGCCTTGCGCCGCGCGGCCGGGGGGGACGGGCGGCGCGCCGGGCCCATCCGGGTGGTGGCCGAGGTGAAGAAGGCCTCCCCCTCCCGCGGGCTGATCCGCCCCGACTTCTCGCCGGGCGATCTGGCCCGATCCTATGCGGACGCGGGCGCGCACGCCCTCTCGGTCGTGACGGACGCGCCGTTCTTCCACGGCAGCCTCGCGCATCTGGGGGCCGTGCGGCAGGCGGTGGATCTGCCGATCCTGCGCAAGGATTTCCACGTGGATCCGTATCAGCTCTGGGAGGCCCGCGCGGCCGGGGCGGACGCCGTCCTGCTCATCGCCGCGGCGCTGGCCCCGGCCGAGCTGATGGAGCTCGCCGACCTGGCGGGCGAGCTCGATCTCGCGGTGCTGGCGGAGGTGCACACCCGCGAGGAGCTGGAGAGGGTCCTGGAGTCCGGGGCGCGGCTGGTGGGGATCAACAACCGCGATCTGCAGACGTTCCGGGTCTCGCTCCAGACGACCTTCGACCTGCTGCCCCACGTGCCGCCCGAGGTCATCCTGCTCAGCGAGAGCGGGATCAGCCGGCCGGAGGAGGTGGCACGCCTGGCCTCGGCCGGCGTGGACGGCATCCTGGTGGGCGAGGGCCTGCTCCGCCACCCGGACGTGGGGCAGGCGCTGCAACGGCTGGTGGGTGGGCCGTGACCCGGGTGAAGATCTGCGGCATCACCTCGGTCGAGGATGCGGCGGCGGCGGTGGAGGCCGGGGCGGACGCGCTGGGGTTCGTGTTCGTTCCGGGGACGCCGCGCCTCATCCGGCCGGAGGCGGCGGCGCGCATCGTGGGCGAGCTGCCCCCGTTCGTCACCACGGTGGGGGTTTTCGTGAACCAGCCGCTGGCTGAGGTCTTGCGCATCGCCGCGCAGTGTGGCCTCCAGGCCGCGCAGCTGCACGGCGAGGAGCCGGCCGAGTACAGCCGCCGCATCCCGGTCCGGGTCATCAAGGCCATCCGGGTGCGGGAGGCCGAGGATCTGCGTGCCATGGCAACCTACCCGGCCCACGCCTTCCTCCTGGACGCCTTCGTGGAGGGGCAGAGGGGCGGGACCGGCACCAGCATCTCCTGGGAGCTGGCCCGGCAGGCCAAGGGGCGGGTCCCCATCATCCTGGCGGGCGGCCTCCGGCCGGAGACCGTGGGTGAGGCCGTGCGCGCGGTGCGGCCCTACGGCGTGGATGTGAGCAGCGGGGTCGAGAGGAGCCCGGGACGCAAAGACCACGAGAAAGTGAGGGAGTTCATTGCCGCCGTTCGCGAAGCCGACCGCAGTTGACCCGCTGGCGAGCCGCCTGCCCGATTCCCTGGGCCACTTCGGCCCCTACGGGGGGCGGTACGTCCCCGAGACCCTGATGGCGGCGCTGGAGGCGCTGGAGGCGGGGTACGAGGCCGCCACGCAGGACCCGGCCTTCCAGGAGGAGCTGCGCGTTACCCTCCGGCAGTACGTGGGACGGCCGACGCCGCTGTACCCGGCCCGCCGCCTGGGCGAGCGGCTGGGCGGGCTGCGCCTCTACCTCAAGCGCGAGGACCTTTGCCACACCGGCGCCCACAAGATCAACAACACCGTGGGGCAGATCCTGCTGGCCAGGCGGATGGGGAAGCGGCGGGTGATCGCCGAAACGGGCGCGGGGCAGCACGGGGTAGCCACCGCCACGGTGGCGGCGCGGCTGGGCCTCGACTGCGAGGTCTACATGGGGACCGAGGACATGCGGCGGCAGGCGCTCAACGTGGTCCGCATGCGCCTCCTGGGGGCCAAGGTCACCGGGGTGGATGCGGGAAGCCGCACGCTCAAGGACGCCATCAACGAGGCCATGCGGGACTGGGTCACCAATGTCGAGACCACCCACTACGTCCTGGGATCGGTCCTGGGCGCCCACCCCTACCCCCGCATGGTCCGCGACTTCCAGGCCGTCATCGGGCAGGAGGCGCGGCGCCAGATCCTCGAGGCCGAGGGGCGCCTGCCCGACTGCCTCGTCGCCTGTGTGGGCGGCGGCAGCAACGCCATCGGCCTGTTCCACGCCTTCCTGGAGGACCGGGAGGTCCGGATGATCGGGGTCGAGGCGGGGGGGTTGGGGATCGCCTCGGGCCGGCACGCGGCCCGGTTCGCCGAGCGGACGGTCGGCATCCTCCACGGCACGCGCAGCTACGTCCTCCAGGATGCCGACGGGCAGATCCGCGTCACGCACTCGATCTCGGCCGGCCTGGACTACTCGGGCGTGGGGCCGGAGCACAGCTACTACCACGACCAGGGGCGGATCGAGTACGCCTCGGCGACGGATGCCGAGGCGTTGGACGGCTTCCGCCTGCTGTGCGAGACGGAGGGGATCATCCCCGCCCTGGAGGCCGCCCATGCCGCGGCCCATCTGGCCAAGGTCGCCCCGGAGATCGGGCGCGGGGGCGTGGTGATCCTGAACCTGTCCGGCCGGGGCGACAAGGACGTGGAGGTGGCGGCGCGCGGCCTGGGGGTGCCGATCGGGGAGGCCTCATGAGCGAGAATCGGATCGATCGCGCCTTCGCGCGGCTGAAGGGGGAGGGTCGCAAGGGGCTGATTCCTTTCCTCGCCGCTGGCGATCCGTCGCTCGAGGCCACGGCCGCGCTGGTGCGGGAATTCGAGGCGCGGGGAGCCGATCTGGTGGAGATCGGCGTGCCCTTCTCCGACCCCCTGGCCGACGGCGTGGTGAACCAGCGGGCCTATCAGCGGGCGCTCCAGGGCGGCACCAGCCTCGGGCGGGTCCTGGAGCTTGTGGCGACCATCCGCCGGGAGTCGGACATCCCGCTGGTGCTCATGAGCTACGTCAACCCCATCCATCGCTTCGGCCTGGAGCGGTTCCCCGCGGCCGCGCGAGAGGCCGGGGTGGACGGCCTGATCCTGTCGGATTGTCCCCCCGAGGAGATGGGGGGATTCCTGGACGAGCTCGGTCGGGCGGGGGTACACCCGGTCCTGCTCGTCGCACCGACGAGCCCCGAGCGGAGAATCGCCTTGATCAGCGCTCGCAGCCGCGGCTATCTCTACTATGTCTCCCTCCGCGGTGTGACCGGGCCGCGCGAGCAGTTGCCGGCGGATTTGCCGGAGGGCATCCGGCGCATCCGCGCCCTCACGACGATGCCGCTGGCGGTCGGGTTCGGCATCTCCACCCCCGCCCAGGCCAGGGCGGTGGCGGCCCTGGCCGATGCGGTGATCGTCGGATCGGCCATCGTCGCCACCCTCGAGACTGCCCGGGGGGAGGCGGATCTTGTCCCTCGCGCGGGAAAGTTCCTGGCGGAACTCCGAGCGGCAATCGGCTGAACTCGGCGGAAGTATTGCGTCCCCTTCGCCCATGGTATAGCAGTTGCACGAACCCATCAGGATGGCGAAAATCAGCCACCTCCTGCATGTCGGCCTCGGCCGCTGGCAACCGGAACGACGTCTCCCACCGGGATGCGCGCCATCGCCCGCCGGGGCGGCCGGACGATGAGATATCGCGTCCTGGGGTGTTCAGGGGGGGGCACCAGGATTCCGCCTGTCGAGCTTTCTGGTGGAGGATCGCCTGCTGATTGACACCGGCTCGGTTGCGGAAACGCTGGAGGTCGTCGAGCAGGCGCGCATCGATCACATCCTGCTGACCCACTCGCACCTTGACCACAGCGGGGGCTTGCCGCTCCTGGCCGATAATATCTTGGGGATGCGGGCCAACCCGGTGCAGGTGCATGGCATTGCCCCCACCCTGGAGGGGGTGCGGCGCAGTCTGCTGAACGACGTGCTGTGGCCGGATTTCACCCGGATCCCCTCCCGCGCCTTTCCCACGCTCCTGTACCGCGAAGTCCCCGAGGATGGCCCCTTCGAGCTGGCGGGATTCACCATCAGGGCGGTGCGGGTGAACCACGTTGTGGAGTGTGCGGCGTATTTCATCCAGGACCGGGGCGGGACGCTGCTGCACGTCGGGGATACCGGCCCCACGGAGGCCGTCTGGGCGCATGCGCGGGCGGTGCCCCGCCTCCTGGCGTTTTGCGTGGAGACGACGTTTCCAAACCGCCTCCGGGAGGTCGCCGAGGTCAGCGGACATCTGACCCCGCAGGATCTCGAAATGGAGCTGGAAAAGCTGGACCGCGATGTCCCAGTATACGTCTATCACCTGAAGCCGAACTTCCGGCAGGAGATCCTGGCCGAGCTGAAGCGGCTGCGCCGCCCGGCGCTGCATATCCTGGAACAGGGGGCGCTGTACCGGTTCTGAGGTACCCGCCCTGCCGGGAAGGCGCCAGCGCCCGGTCGCCGGTCAGGAACCTCGCCGACGAGGCGGGCCGTTGCAACACCTGGAAGAGATGGCAGGGACGAACGGTGGGGAGCCCCCGCTTGCTGGCCGGATTATGGTCGCCGACCAACGCGTCCATTCGGGTGAAGCGGCCGCGCGGTGTGACGCTCATCGAGCTGGTCATGCTCTGCATCGTCATCGCGATTCTGGCCGCGATCGCCATCCCGAACATGAGCCCGGTGGTTCAGCGCTTTCGCCTGCGCGGGGCGGCCTGGCAAGTGGCGGGCGACCTGCGCCTGGCGCGCCAGCGGGCGGTGACGATCCGGAAGCGATTCCGGGTCTGCCTGACGGGCTGCGCCATCACGGTGCCGGCGAACGCCTACAGCGTGGAGCGGGACGAGGGCACCGTCTCGAGCCCTCGCTGGATCAGCGAGACGGGGGCCCCGGTTCGGCTGCCCGAGGGCGTGAGCCTCAGCGCCACCGCTGTGGCGGCCACCTTCAATCAGACCGGGATCACCAGCGGGGCCACCTTCACCTTGAGCAACCTGCTGGGCTCCTACCAGGTTGTCGTCAACTCGACGGGCCGGGTGAAGGTGTGCCAGGGGACGTGCCCGCCGTGAGAGGGCAGAGACGGCCCGGCCCCGGGGGCCTCACCCTGGTCGAGTTTCTGTTCGCCATCTCCGTGGTCGCCTTCACCGGCCTGGGCGTGGCCGGGATGTTCCCGGCGGCGCTGCGGTCCGTGGTCGTGGGGGGACAGGTGACCAAGGCCACCATCCTGGCGCAGGAGATGGCCGACATGATCCGGGCCGACACGTTTCCCAACGTGAGGTACTACGATGCCACGGACACCCGGAAGGCCATTCTGTGCACGCCGCCCACGACGTATTGCACCAATCAACTGAAGTGGAAGAACGATCTGTCGCCCACCGCGGCACAGAGCACGGGTCGAGGGCTGCCGAGCGGATACGGCACCGTGGCCGTGGCATGCGTGAAAGCGGATGGCACCAGCGACACGTTCAGTGCGTGCACCACGGACCCCAATCATACCCACCTGTGGCGAGTGACGGTCACGGTCACCTGGGACCGTCAGGGCTCGCGATCGGTCAGCCTGGTGAGCTATGTGGCCCGGAGCGAGTGAGCGGGCCGGCCGCCGCCGGTGCACCGGATTCACGCTCTTGGAGGTGCTGGTGAGCGCGGCCCTGTTGTCGCTGGTGATGGCGGGCATGTACGCCCTCTACACGACCATGCAGAGCACCATGAGCCGGGGCGAGATGAAGAGCGACCTGCAGCAGAGTGCCCGGGTGGCCCTGGACCAGTTGACGCGCGAGCTTCGTATGGCCGGCTACGATCCGCAAAATGCGCTCCAGAACGTGGCCCTCCAACCGCGGACGGCCATCCGCGCGGCCACCAGCGGATGCCTGTCCTTCGTGACCTACACGCTGAATCGGTCCACGACCCCGGCGACGGAGGTGAGCTCGCAGATCACCTACGACCTGAGCGGCACGACCCTCCGGCGGCGGGAGCAAGACTGGGACGGCAGCTCGGCCTTCCGCGAGGGTAGCGGTGCACAGTCCCTGGCCGAGCCGGTCACCTCCCTCACCTTCACCTACTACGACGCCAACAACGCCGTTCTCACCCCCTACAGCTTTACGTCCACGCAGCAATGTCCGCCCACGGTGGGCGCCGCCGCCCAGACCATGGTCCAACTGGACTTTGCGCAGTTGACGCAGATCCGCCGGGTCTCGATCACCCTGGTCGCCCGGGACTCGCGGCCCGGCATCTTTCCGGAGTTCTTCACCCTCACGAGCGATGTGCTGCTCCGGAATCAATAGCCGGCCCCGCGGGGCGGCCCTCATCATCGCCATGCTGGTCATGGCCGTGCTGCTCATGGCGGGCACGGCCTTCCTGACCATTTCGTCCACCGAGAGCCAGATCGCCCTGAACGAGCGGGCCAACGCCCAGGCCCTGCTCCTGGCGGAGGCGGGCATCCATCAGGCCATGGCCAGGCTGAACGGCGATTCGAGTATCACCTCGATCCCGTCCACGCCTCTGGGAGGCGGAACCTACAGCGTCGCCATCGTTACGGTGGCCGGCTGTTCCGCCACGAGCGCCCGGGATCTCACGTCCACGGGCTCGGTCTCCGTCCAAGGGGGGCAGGCGCAGGTCGTGCTGCGCGCCAGGGTGGATCAGGTGGCGTACCCCTACAAGTGGGCGCTATTCGCCGCCGTCCCGAACCTGGTGGTGACGGGGGATCGACGGGAGAAGGAGCTGTGGCTCGACAAAGGCGGCCAGGTGGACAGCTTCGACTCCACCTTTGCCACCTACGAGGACACCAGCGACAGCGTCAGACATCAAGGCGGGAGCATCGGCGCCAACGGTGATGTGACCGTGAAGATTGGCGGGGTGATCTGGGGGAACGTGAGCGCGGGAGACGCCGTCCATGCCGACTGGGCCACGGTCCACGGGACCACGACGCAGCGTGCCTTCAGCCAAAGCTTCCCCTCGGTCTCTCCCTCCATGAGCGCAACGGGCTCGCTGCGGGTGGATGACAACAGGACGAGGACGCTCTCCGAGGGGACCTACGCGTACACGTCCATCGACGTAGGGAATAATGGCACCCTCGCAACGAGGGGGGCCGTCACGATCTACGTGACCGGCAACGTGGAATTCGGCAACAACTCCGCGCTGACGGTCAGCGGGGGCCCGGTGACCATTTACGTGAACGGGGATGTGAGCCTGGGCAACAGCGTCACCTGGGGGAGCGATCCCGGGACGCAACTGCAGATCATCACCCGGAGCAATTTGCCGGACTCTCAAACCGACGACATTCCCGAGTTCGAGGCGGGGAACGACTGGACCTTTTACGGCCGCCTCTACGGCAAGAGCACGGACATCAAGCTGGGGAACAACGCCCGGATCTACGGCTCGATCATCGGACGCACGGTCAAGCTGGGCAACAACGGGAGAGTTCACTACAACCAGGCCTTGTCGAACAAAGTCCTCTGCACCTTCGGAACATACAACCTCCTCCGCCGGAGCTGGCGCGAGGTGTATCCGACGAGCTGACTTGCGGTCCGGAGCCGGCGGTCGAAAGAAGGAGCAGGGGAGGGAATGGGCGGAATGGGTTGGCCTGATGCAGGAAGGGTCGGCGGGGGGCGGGCGCTTGCGAAATGCGGGCACGGGGCGCCCGAAAGGGGGCACCCGCCGGCGCGGCCGTGAGGCCACCTACCGGTTGGGGTGTTGCGGAGGATGGCCACGAGGGCTTGCGCGGTTCACCTCTGAAGCTCTCCAAGAGCATTTTTCGCTTGACAAATCAATACCTTGTCGTTAAGAGCCAGCGTATACACGTGAGCCAGCACACGTAACTTCTTCACATTAAAGGATTCTGTCATGTTTGGCTTGGGCAAGAGGAAGGAAACGGTCGGCCTGGATATCGGCGCCAGCTCCATCAAGGCGGTCCAGCTCAAGCCGGTCCGAGGCGGGTACGAACTGGATCGCCTCGCGCTCGCGCCGCTACACCCGGAAACGATCGTGGACGGGGTGATCATGGACTCGGGGACGGTCATCTCGGCCATCCAACAGATCTTCACCGAACATCAGATCAAGACCAAGGACGTGGTGGTGGCGGTCTCCGGCCACTCGGTCATCGTCAAGAAGATCAAGGTGGGCCGGATGAAGATCGAGGAGCTGGAGGAGCAGATCCCCTTCGAGGCCGAGCAGTACGTGCCCTATGCCATCGAGGACGTCAATCTGGACTTCCAGGTCCTGGAGGGCGGGGGTCCGGAGTCCGCCGAGATGGACGTCCTGCTGGTGGCGGTCAAAAAGGACATCATCAACGACTACATGTCCATCATCTCGACGGCCGGCCTCAGCGCCGTGGTCGTGGACGTGGACGCCTTCGCCCTGCAGAACGCTTTCGAGATTGCCTACGAGCTGGACAAGGACCAGGTGGTGGGCCTGGTGAACCTGGGCGCCGCCGTCATGAACATCAACATCCTGCAAGGTGGGGTGTCCGAGTTCACCCGGGACTCCGCCCTGGGAGGCAACCGGTACACGGAGTCCATCCAGAAGATGCTAGGGCTCAGTTATGAACAGGCGGAGAGCTTGAAACTGGGCAACGAGGTGGACGGCCGGACGTACGAGGACGCCCGGCCCGCCATCGAGATGGTGAACACCGAAGTGGCGGGGGAGATCCGGCGCTCCTTCGACTTCTTCCGCTCCGCCTCGCACAGCGACACGATCCACCGGGTCATCCTGAGCGGAGGCTGCGCCCGCCTGGCGGGTCTGGTGGAGTATCTGTCGGAGAACCTCGAGATCCCCTGCGAGGTGGCCAACCCCCTCCGGAGGATCAAGGCAGACCCGAAGAAGTTCGATCCGGCGTACCTGGAGGTCATCGCCCCGCAGCTCGCCGTCAGCGTGGGCCTGGCCCTGCGCCACGCGGGAGACAAGTGAGATGATCAAGATCAATCTGCTGCCGCGGGAGGAGCGGGTTCGGGTCGCCCCGGTCAACACCAGGGTGATCCTGGCCGCGGTGGGCGCGCTGATCCTGGTCCTGGCCATGGGGTACGGCTGGTACTGGCTGAACGGGGAGGTGGGCCGCCTCGAGGCGGCCATCCGGCAGGCCCAGGCCGACCTGAAGCGCTTCGACGATCTGGCCAAGCAGGTGGAGAAGTATCGGGGGGAGAAGACGCGGCTGGAGGACAAGATCAAGGTGATCGAGACGCTGGTGGCGGCCCAGCGCGGGCCGGTCCGCATCCTGGACGACGTGAGCCGCGCCTTGCCGGGCGAGGTCTGGCTGACCGCCCTGAGCCGGACAGGGAACCGCCTGGAGATCTCCGGCATCGCCTTTTCCAACTTCAACGTGGCCACGCTCATGACCAACCTCGGCAGGGACTCGGGCGTGCTGTCGAACGTGGATCTGGTCGTTTCCGAGAAGACCACGGTGGCCGACGTGCCGGTGGAGCGGTTCACCATCACGGCCGAAGTCGTGGAGCGCAAGGGCTAGAGGGAGGCCTCCCATGGCATTGGATCTGAAGAGCATGTTTGCCAATGTCCCTCCCCGCCAACGCTATCTGCTCGCCGGCGTCCTCGGGGTGGGGATCCTGGCCGCCTATGTGTACCTGCTCATGCTCCCGCTCAGGGAGAGCAAGGGCAGGCTGGAGACCGAACTGCAAAAGATCCAGGCGGACCTGGACCAGAAGCGCCTGATCGCCGCCAACCGCCCCAGGCTGGAACAGGAGATCAAGGCGCTGGAGAGTCAACTGGAGGCGGCCCTGGTCAAGCTCCCCGAAGAGAAGGAGATTCCCAGGCTCCTGACCCAGGTGAACACGCTGGGGCAGCAGAACGGTTTGGAGTTCCTGCTGTTCCGTCCGGGGGCGTCGGTGAAGAAGGGCTTCTACGCCGAGGTGCCCATTGATATCCGGGTAGAGGGAGAGTATCACAGCCTGGGGGCGTTTCTGGATCGGGTGAGCAAGCTCGAGCGCATCGTGAATGTGGGGGATCTGAAGATCGCTCCGCTGCCGGCGCAGCGGCCACCGGGCGGCCGGACCATCGTTGCCGACTTCAAGGCCACGACCTTCACATTCCTGGAAAAGGGAGGATCGGCCAGTGTGCCCGCCAAGAAGTAACCGGGGTCCTGGCGTCGGCCGCAGGCGGGTCCCCGGCCCTCGCTCGTCGAGTGTCGGGGGGTGGAGGCCGGCGGTCGTCGGCGCCCTCGCCCTCGCCCTGGCCGGATGCTCGGGTGGGGGGACCCCCAGCCCGACGCCGCCCGTGAAGCCTCCGGCGGCGGCCGCGGCCAAGCCGGGCACCCCTGGGGGGGCGCCGGCCGGGGCGGCCCCGGCCCCCAAAGCCGAGGAGGCGCCCTACGTGTACGAGGCCAAGGGCCGCCGCGATCCCTTTCGCCCGCTGATCGCGCCCCGGGTGGTCGAGGCGAAGGCGCGACCCAAGACCGGTCTGGCGGCCCTGGAGGTCAGCGAGCTCAAACTCTCGGGCATCGTCTGGGATCGGCGCGGCTTCCTGGCCCTGGTCGAGGCGCCCAACGGCGCGGGCTATGTCCTGCGGGTCAACGATATTGTGGGCGAGAGCGCCCGCGTGAGCAACATCACGCCGGAGACGGTCACCTTCGAGGTGAAAGCGGCCACAGTGAGGGAGCCGGGGGCCACGCGTCTGGTGCAACTCCGGCTCCGGAAGGAGGAATAGCGCATGGATTCGCGGGTATCCGCTGATCTACTCTGGCGCGGCTGTTTCCTCGGGGTGGCAGCCCTCCTCCTGGGTGCCTGCGCCGCGGGAACGGAGGAGGTTCAGGTGTTGCCCGCCACCCCGCAGGTGCTGGCTGCGCCCGCCCCGGCCCCGCCACCCGC
>JBBIQE010000110.1:0-10924 GCA_037442485.1 Methylomirabilis sp. (SeqCode) | reverse complement strand
TCGCTGCAGAGGCTGGGGGTGCAGCTCGCCGGGTCGCCAGCCCGCGGGACCACGCCCCCGCAGACGCGGCAGAGCCCGGGGAACTCGTCCGGCTCGGGCAGAGCGGTTCCCCCGACCTCGTCTGCCAGCGCACTCCTGGTAGGCATCGCGCCCCCCGACAGGAAACGAAACCCCCAAAGACCCTTAGAGAGTCTTTGGGGGATATTGCGCCGCGCAAAAACTGTCTATGGGGCTTCGGCATCCGGCTGTCCGGACGCCCGAGGGTAGGCCAAGGAGGGCATTGTGTCAAGCAATTTCGGCGCCCCGCCGGTTCAGGGGGGCCCGGGCCCCGACCCCGCGGCGGCCCCTCCACCCCCGCATCTTGCCCCCACCATCGGCCGCCCCCCTCCACTCGCACGCCCGCGGACGCCCCGGCCTTCATGCGGCGCGCCCGAGGCGGAAGAGCCACCGTGCCAGCTCACCACCCGCTCCGGGATCAGGCGGATCACCGGGCCTTCGCCGAAGTCGGGCATGCGGCCATACTGGGGATATTTCTCCCGCAGGAGGGTGAAGGCCCGCTCCCGGTCCGGACCGGCCTCGAGAATCTCGGCCCGCCCGAGGAGCAGCACGTAGCGCAGGCGCGTCCAGTCCTCCTCGTAATGATCCACCACCAGGCATGCCCGGGGGTTTTCCCGAAGGTTGATCAGGCGGCGGAGTCGCGCTGCCGCCACCCGCTTGGGCTTGGCGTCAATGGCGCTGTACAGACCGGTTCCGTCGAAGACGAAGCACACGGGGATGACATAGGGCTCGCCGCCGGCCGAGGCGGTGGCCAGGCGGCCCACCCGCGCCTGATGGAGGAAGGCCCGATCCTCGGGAGAAAGGCTGAGCATATCGGTTGCACCGACCCGAGCCAGCGCAAGACGGACGCCCGACACCTGACAACCGGTCACTGTCTCGCGCGGCGCGACTTGGCCGGTCCTGGGTTGTCAGTTTTCCATTTGCAATGGCGATCTCCGTTCACGGCCTGGCCCTGAACTGGGGCCGGACCTCCTCCGCAAAGCGATGCAGCTGCTCGATGATGGCCTCGACCGTGGGACCGGGAAAATCGAAGACCAGGTGTCGCACCCCGAGGCGCGCGTAGGCCCGGATGTCCTCCACGATCTGATCCCGCGATCCGATGAAGGGCGTCCGGACGCCCGGTGCAGTCCCATCCGTGAACCGAATCGGCGCCCGCAAAGAGAGCGTGATCGTCTTGGGATCGCGGCCCGCCGCCTCGGCCTGGGCGCGGAGGTCGGCCGCGGCCCTCCCATATTCCTCCGGATGCAGCCCGGCCGGGGGTCGGAGCCCGATGGGATGCCAGCCGTCGCCGAGGCGGGCCGCCCGGCGGATCGCCGCCCTGGTATGCCCGCCGACCCAGATGGGCGGGTGGGGCTTTTGCACCGGCTTCGGATAGAACCGGACCTCCTCGAACGAGAAGAACCTGCCCCGGAAGCTGGGCCACTCCCGGGTCCAGAGTTCGCGGAGGATCTGGATCCACTCGTCGGTCGCGGCGCCGCGCTCCGCGAAGGTCGGGAGGTTCAGGGCCTCGAACTCCTCGCGCATCCAGCCCACCCCGATCCCGAGGATCACGCGGCCGCGCGACAGGACATCCAGGGTGGCCACCATCTTCGCCACCAGCATGGGGTTGCGGTAGGGGAGGATCAGCACGCTGGAGCCGATGGCCACCCGCTCCGTCACGCCCGCCAGGAAGCTCATGACCGTGAGCGGCTCCAGGTAATGCTGCGCCGCCTCCAGGTCGAGATGCCCGTCCGCGGAATAGGGGTACTTCGAGGCGGAACTTTTCGGGATCACGATGTGATCGCTGACCCAGACCGAATCGTACCGGTACTCCTCCGCGGCCCGGCCCAGCCGCCGGACGGTCTCCAGGGTCCCGAGCGCGCCCCGCGTCGGAATGGGAAAGCCGAATCGCATCCGAACCTCCTCCTGAGCCTCGCGGACTCGCGCCGGGACGGCTCATCCCCGTCCGCCACGGCGGACCACCGCCACCTTCGCCATCACCCCGGCCGCCTCCTCCACGTCCGCCTCGGTCACGTGCCGGTGGGTCAGCCAGCGCAGCGTGTCACCCTGCTGCGCCAGCACGTGGACGTTGTGCCGGGCCAGCTGCTCGGCCACCGCGGCGGCGGGCACGCCCAGGCCCGAGACCTTCGTCCGCACGATGTTCGTCTGGACCGTGTGCACGGGCACCTCGACCCCGGGGATGCTGCTGAGCTTCTCCGCCAGGAGCCGGGCATGCCGGTGATCCTCGGCCAGCCGATCGATCATGGTGCGGAGCGCCACCAGTCCGGCCGCGGCGATCACGCCGCCCTGCCGGGTCGTGCCGCCCAGCATCTGCCGCTTCTTGCGGGCCACCTCGATGAAGGCCCTGGACCCGACGATGACCGATCCCACCGGAGCGCTCAGACCTTTGGAGAGGCAGAAGGTGACCGAGTCGGCGTGCGCCGCGAGCTCTTTCGCCGGCACGCCCAGCGCGACCGCGGCATTGAAGAGGCGGGCCCCGTCGAGGTGAACGGGAACGCCCCGCCGCGCCGCCACCGCCTTGACCGCCGCCATCTGGGCCGGCGTCCAGACCGTGCCCCCGGCCGTATTGTGGCTGTTCTCCAGGCAGATCAGGCCGGTCACCGGCGCGTGGAGCCGCAGGGGCCGGATGGCCGCCTCGACATCCGAGGGGGCCAGGACGCCGTCCGTGCCCGGGATCCGATTGACCACCAGTCCCGCCACGCCGGCCACGCCGCCCACCTCGGACCAGTAGATGTGGGCGTCCCGCTCCAGGATCACCTCCTGGCCGGGCACGGTGTGGGCCAGGATGGAGACCAGGTTGCCCATGGTCCCGCTGATGACGAACAGGCCGGCCTCCTTCCCGAGGAGCTGCGCCGAGTACTCCTCCAGCTCCCGCACGGTCGGATCCCCCTCCCGCCCGTCGTCGCCGACCCTGGCCGCGCGCATGGCCTCGCGCATCTCCTCCGTCGGCTCCGTCACCGTGTCGCTGCGAAAATCCAGCTTGCCGTTCAGCATGAGATCCACCTCGCTTGGAGAGGGCTTCGGAGAATCGGGTTCACCTCTTCACCCGCGGGCCCGGCCCATCCCGCCCGCCAAGGCGGGTCGCCCGCCGGATTCAGGCCCGGGACGGTAGCGGCCACAGGCAGGCCGGACCTCCCCAGGGCTACCGGAACAGGTCCCGCTCGGCCGAGCGGACCAGGCACCGGGCGCGGCCCTCGGCCGCCGGGAAGCCATAGCCCCGGATGAGGACGGCCGGGATGCGGGCCAGCTTCCCCATGAGGAGGCCGGCCGCCGCGGCCAGCTCGTCCGCCACCGCCAGCTGCGTCACCCGGAGCGTGTGGCCGTGCGGATCCTGCTGCCCGATGTAGCTCACCAGCGGGGGGAGCCCGGCCACGCCGATGGCCACGTTGGTCAGCCCCTCGCGCCAGGGCCGGCCGAAGGTGTCGGAGACGATCACGGCCACCCGCGCGCCGCAGCCCTCCTCCAGGGCCTTGCGCAGCCGCCGCGCCGATCCGTCCGGATCCACCGGCAGGAGCGAGATCCGCTCCTCCCCCGGGACGTTGGAGGCGTCCACCCCCGCGTTGGCGCAGATGAAGCCGTGGGGCGTTTCAGCGATGATCACGCCCCGATCCATCCGGACGATCCGCCGCGACTCGCGCAGGACGACCTCGACGAACCGGGGGTCCTTGCCCCAACGCTCGGCGAATTGCCGCGCCAGAGCCGACGGGGTGACCTCGCCCAGCGACACCACCCGCCCTTCGGCCTTCGACACCACCTTCTGCGCCACCACCAGGACGTCCCCGGTCGCGAGAGCGATCCCCGCTCGCCCCGCGGCCTCGGCGATGAAGCGGGCCAGATCGTCCCCCTCGGCCACCTCGGGGATGCCCGGCAGCCCCCGCATGGAGATGCCGGAGCTCCGGGGGGCCTCCCGCCCCTCCGCCACGCCCAGACTCTCCAGTAGGGCGCGCGTCCTGGTCTTCCCGGGAAAGGACAGGAAGGCCGCCAGATCCTCGGGCTCGTCAATGTCCACGGAGAGGCGCGGCACGCGGAGGGTCCCCCAGCCGAGGCCCCGCGCCTCGGCCTCGCCCTGATGCTTGCGGAAGCTGTCGAAGCCGAACCGCGAAGGGATGGCCTGGGGCGGGCGTCGCCAGATGGCGTTGGTCCCTTTCTCGTCCCGGGAGGGCACCAGCACCACGGCCCGGCCGGATTCGGCCGCGGCCGAGAGGACGGCCGCGATGTCCTCGGTGCGGACGGCCGGCACGTCGGCCGGGATCGTCAGCACCGCCTCCACGCCCTGGTCGGCCAGGAGCCGCGAGGCGGCGTCCACCGAGCGGCTCTCGGACCGCTGCTCCGGCTCGGGGAGGACCCTGGCGCCGTCGCGCTGCGCGACCTTCATCGCCGCCGGATCCGAGGTGGCGATACAGACGGCATCCGCCAGGCCGCCGACCAGCGGGGTGGCGGCGGCCAGGACATCCTCCAGCATGGCCAGGGACAGCCGCTGCCGCGCGTCCTGGTCGAGGAGGGAGGCCAGGCGCCCCTTCGCCCGGGCGGTGGATTTGACGGGGATGAGAATTGCCGTGCGGGGCCTCACAGGGCCTCCAGGAACTTCAACGCCATCCGGGCCACGTGACGCTTCTCCTCGGGGCCGCGCATGAGCGTGTCCCCGACCAGGACCCGGACGCCCAAGGCTTCGATCCCCGACGCCTCGCGCGCATCCACCGTGTCTATCAGCATCCCGTCCAGCCCCTTCAGCGCCGAGTGGTACAGCCGCGCCACCCCGACGGGTGAGACCTCGACCTTGGCCCAGCGCAGGAACTTGTCCGTCGGCCCCTTCAGCGACCGGCCTCCGACCACGGGGCTCACGGCGAGGACGGGCGCCGGCGCGGCGCGCAGCGCCTCGCGGATGCCGGGAACGGCCAGGATGGGTCCGATGCTGGCCACCGGGTTGCTGGGGGCGAGGAAGATGGCCTCCGCCTCCCGGATGGCCGACAGGACCTCGCGGGTCGGGCGGGCGCGAGGGCTCCCCCGGTATTCGATGCCGCGAATCTCGTCGGCCGCCTTGCGCTGTACCAGGTACTCCTGGAAATGCAGGGGGCGAATCGGGCCGTTCCCCACCAGAACGTAGGTCGTCACGGGATCGTCGCTCATGGGCAGGATGCGGGCACGGACCCCCAGGCCCCGGCGGATGGCCTCCGCCACCTCGGTCAGGCGCCGCCCCTGTCGCAGGGCCTGGGTGCGGAAGATGTGCGTCCCCAGATCCCGGTCGCCCAGATTGAACCAGACCGGCTGACCGTACCGCTCCAGGACCCTCAGACACTCGAACGTGTCCCCGGCGAAGCCCCAGCCCTTCTCTGCGTCCACCAGACCGGCCAGCGTGTAGGTGACGATGTCGAGATCCGGGCTGATCCGGAGGCCGTGCAGCTCGATGTCGTCGCCGGTGTTGACGATGGCGGAGAGCGACTCCTCGCCCGTCTCCTGCGCCAGACCCCACAGGAATTTCGACGCGCCCACCCCGCCGGCCAGGACCACTATCCGCATCATCAGGGAACGATGGAGAACGGGCAACGGACGACCGATGCCAAGTGAAAACCGACAACCCGCAACTGACAACCGATCATTCCCGACCCTTGGCCGGTTGTCGGTCTTTCATCTTGCGCTCCCGCCCTCGGGCAGGCCGGTGATCCGGATCCCGGCGCCCTTGACCTTGTAGCGCCCGTTGATTCCCATGAGGAGAATCGTGAGCCCCTCGACCACCCGCGCGTTCCGCGCCGGCCCCGCGTCCACGCCGCGGAAACCCAGCAGCCCCGCCAGCCGGATCGCCTCGTCCCGGGCGTCCTGGTCATCGCCGCAGACCAGGACGTCGCAGGCGGCCGGCGCGCCGTGTCCCAGATGCGTGGAGGAGATGTTCTGGAAGGCCGCCACCACCCGCGTCTCGGGTCCGAGCAGGGCCTGGGCCTCTTCCGTGGCCGATCCGCCCGGCGGGATCCGCAGGCGACGCGGCCGCTCCGGGTCCACCGGCACCGTGACGTCCACCAGGATCTTGCCCCGCACCGCCTCGCGGATGTCCAGGAGGATCTGCTCGTGGGCGTCGTAGGGCACGGCGAGGACCACGATCTCCCCGCCCGCGGCGGCCTCCCGGTTCAGCATTCCGGCGGCCGCGGCGCGCCCCACGGCCGCATTGATGGCCGCGGCCGCGGCGGCGGCGCGCTCTGCCGCCCGCGAGCCGATGAGCACCTCCTGTCCGGCCCGGGCCCATCCCAGCGCCAGGCCGTGGCCCTCCTTCCCGGTGCCGCCGATCACGGCGATACGCATCCAGGCCTCTCCCGGTACCTCAACCCACTAGCATGCGCGCATCGCAATGACCAAATCCCAATGTCCGATGACCAATGGGCTCCCGGTTCCCATTGGGATTTGGTCATTGGTCATTCCCCGTTCCGGGGAAAGATCCTGAGCAGCTTGTACGTCGTATCCCGCTCGGCCGGGATCCGGCCCAGTTCCCGGATCCGGGCGTGAAACTCTTCGGGCGGCAGATACTCCCCGGCCGTGGCCCCGGCCAGGCGCGAGATGTTCTCCTCCATCAGGGTGCCGCTGTAATCGTTGGCGCCCGCCTGGAGGCAGCGCTGGGCGAGGTCCCGCCCCAGCTTGACCCACGAGACCTGGATGTTGTCGATCACGCCCTGGAGCATCAACCGGGCCAGGGCGTGCACCTTCACGTGCTCTTCCGCCGTCGGGCCCGGCCGGGACTTGCCCTCCTGGAAGAGGTGGGTGTTGAAGTGGACGAAGCCCAGGGGCACGAACTCCGTGAAGCCCCCCGTCTCCTTCTGGATGTCCCGCAGCAGGCAGAGCTGGTTCACCCAGTGCACCGGCTGCTCCACGTGGCCGTACATCATGGTCGAGGTGGTCGGGATGCTCAGGCGATGGGCGGTGGTGATGACGTCCACCCACTGCCGCACCGTCACCTTCTTCCGCGACAGGCGCTGGCGGACCTCATCGTCCAGGATCTCGGCGGCGGTCCCCGGCAGGCTCCCCAGGCCTTCGGCCTTCAGCATGGCCAGGTAGTCGCGGAGCGGCATGCCGGTCTTCTCCACCCCGTACACCACCTCCATGGGGGAGAAGGCGTGGATGTGGATGTCGGGCGTGGCTCGCTTGATGGCGCGCAGGATGTCCCGGTAGTGCGTGCCGTCCAGCTCGCGGGGCAGGCCTCCCTGGACGCAGACCTCGGTCGCGCCGCGCGCCCGCGCCTCGGCCGCGCGCCGGGCGATCTCCTCCAAGCTGAGGTCGTAGGCGTCGGGGGCGTTCGGTCCCGTGCTGAACGCGCAGAACTTGCACCCGATGATGCAGATGTTCGTGAAGTTGATGTTCCGGTTCACCACGTAGGTGATGACATCGCCCACCCGCCGGCGGCGCACCTCGTCGGCGACCGCGGCCAGGGCCTCCACCGAGCCGGCCTCCATCTCCGCCAGCGCCAGGCCCTCCTGGTAGGCGAGCTCCCGCCCCTCCAGCGCCCGATCCAGAATCCGCGCGATGGCAGGCGGCACGCTTCGAACCGCCGTATCGGGATCGCATGGCAGAACGCTCGTCTGCATGGGGACTCCTTTTCAAGGCACACCTGACACCCGACAACCCACGACTGGCCTGGCTGTCAGCCGTTCCGCCCCCGGCGGATCGGTTCCCCGTGTCCGTCACGGGCAACCAGGCCATCGGCATCCACAGCCGCCCGGATGCGCTCCGAAAGGCCAGGCGGCAGAAACCCCGGGCGGTCCAGGATGTACTCCGGGTACACCGGGAGACGCTGGCGCAGCACGAAGCCGCGCGCCTCCGTGACGGTCCGCAACTCCTCCAGGTGCGGCCAGGGGGCCTCGGGATTGATGAAATCCCGCGTGAGCGGAGAGACCCCGCCCCAGTCGTTGATCCCGGCCTCGAGGAGCCGCCCGTACTCCTGCGTCAGGTTGGGCGGGGCCTGGAGGTTCATGGCCGGGCCCAGGATCAACCGCGCCACTGCGGTCGTCCGCAGCATGTCCTCCCGCGTCGGCTCGGGGTGGTCGCACATGGGGATGCCGGGCTTCGCCCGGAAGTTCTGGAGGATGACCTCCTGGATGTGGCCGTACCGTTCGTGCAGCGCCCGGATGGCCAGCAGGGAATCCACCCGCTCCTCCGCCGTCTCGCCGATCCCCACGAGGATGCCGGTGGTGAAGGGGATCTTGAGCCGCCCCGCCAGCTCCATGACGCGCAGGCGCGCCCGCGGCTGCTTCGTCACCGCGCCGTGGTGCGGTCCCCCGGGCAGGAGCAGCCGGGGGCTCGCCGACTCCAGCATCAGGCCCAGGCTGGCGTTCACCGCCTTCAGCGCCCGGAGGTCCGGCTCGCCCATCAGGCCCGGATTGGCGTGGGGAAAGAGCGGCGAGCGATCGAGGACGAGGGCGCAGGCGGCTCGCAGATACTCCAGCGTCCGGCGGTATCCCAGCTTTGCCAGGAGGGCCCGCGCCTCGGGGAACACGATCTCGGGCGCATCGCCCAGGCTGAAGAGCGCCTCGGTGCAGCCGAGCCGCGCGCCCTCCCCGACCACCGCCAGCACCTGCTCAGGCCTCATCAGCCAGCCGTCCGCCGCTGGCGGATCCCGCCGGAACGTGCAGTAGCCGCAGCGGTCCCGGCAGAGATTCGTCAGGGGCAGGAAGACCTTGCGGGAGTAGGTGACCGTCTTTCCCTTTCCCCGGTCCCGCAGCTCGGAGGCCGCGGCGAGGAGAGGCTCCAGTGGCGCCGACGGCTGGAGGAGGCGGATCGCCGCCTCCCGCGACAGCCCGCCTCCTTTCGCGGCCGCATCCAACGACGCGGCAAGCCGCCGCGCCGGCGAACCCACGAGAGGAGCGCTCACGTCCGAATCCTCATCAGACCTTCGACCGAGGGATGGGTGCCACGTCTGCCCCGGCCTCCCGGGATTCCTCAGTCTACCCCTTTTGGAGCAAATTCGGAATAGCCAGTCGGCAGCAACTCCCGGTGGCCCTGCCCGCTGGAGCCCCGACCTGGCCGGAGGGCGAGGCTCCTTTCGGGTCTGCGCGCGCTGGATCCAGGAGAGACAGGCCTGACGGAGCGCCCGAAAGATTACGCCTTGGTGGCGCCGGCGGTGAGACCGGAGATGTAGTAGTCCATGAGGAAGACGTAGAAGACGACCGGAGGAAGACACGCCAGGATGGCCCCAGCCATGAGACCCCCCCAGTGGTACACATCCCCTTTGATGAGGGTGGTGACGACGCCGGCAGTCAGCACCTGCTCGTCGGAGCTGAAGATGAAGGCCATGGGGTACAGGAAGGCCGCCCACGAGACGGTAAAGGCGAAGACCGTGGCGGCCACCAGCCCCGGGAGAGCCACGGGCAGAAAGATGCGGAGGAGCATCTGGAGGTGGTTCGCGCCATCCACCAGGGCCGCCTCGTCCAGCTCGCGGGGGATAGAGCTGAAATACCCCATGAGGATCCAGGTGCAGAAGGGCACGATGGCCGTGGGCAAGACCAGCAGCAGCGACCACCTCGAGTTCAGCAGCCCCAGGCCTCCCACCGTCTTGAACAGGGGGATGAACAGCAGGCTCTCCGGAACCAGATAGGTGAGGAAGATGCCGGTGGCGATGGCCGCCGAGCCCACGAAGCGAAGGCGCGAGAGGGCGTAGGCCGCCAGGACGCTGATGACCATGGAGAGGATGGTCACCAGCACCGCGATCTGGACGGTGTTGCGGAAGTAGAGGGGGAAGTCGGTCTTCTGGAACAGGTCCCGGTAATGTTTGAGCGTGGGTCCCTGCTGGATGAGGAACGGGATGCCCCGCAGGCTCTCGATCTCCTGGTTCGACTTGAAAGATGTTACCGCCATGTAATAAATGGGGAAGAGGAAGAAGATGGCAAAGGCCCCGATGATCGCATAGCAGACGATGAGGATCAGTCTGCGCCGGGCCTGCATGGTCTGCGGCCAGGTCATTGCACGCTCCGCCGGACGCCCCGGAGGATGAAGAAGGCCGAGACCGCCAGGATGGGGAACATGAAGAGGGACACGGTCGCCCCCAGGGGCACATCCCCGCCCTGGATCCCGAGCTGGAAGGCGTACGTGCCGAAGAGGTGGGTGGTATCCCGCGGCCCGCCCCGGGTGAGGACCCGCACGATGTCGAAGTTGGCGAAGGTCACGATGGTGGAGAAGAGCACCGTGATGGCGATGATGTTTCGGAGCATCGGCAGGGTGATGTGGCACAGCCGCTGGAAGCCGGAGGCCCCGTCGATGGCCGAGGACTCGAAGAGCTCGTGCGGGATGGACTTCAGGCCGGCCAGATACATGATCATAAAGAACGGCGTCCCGTACCAGATGTTCACCAGGATCGTGGAGAACCGCGCCCAGAAGGGATCGCTGAGCCACGGCTTGGGGCTGATCCCCAGGAGGACCAGAATCCAGTTGAGGGCGCTGTGGGTGGGCTCGAAGATCCACCACCAGCCCAGGCTGCTGAGGGCGAGCGGCATGACCCAGGGGATCAGGACGATCCCCCGCCAGAGACGCTGGCCCCGGGCGGGCAGGGCGTTGATGGTCAGGGCCAGGATGAAGCCGAGCAGGGCCTTGAAGAATACCGCGGTGAACGTGAAGACCACCGAGTTCTGGAGGACGAGATAGAAGGTCTCGTAGCTCAACAGGTAGCGCAGGTTGTCCAGGCCGACGAAGGCCGTCTCCCGCTTGTTGAGCAGGCTGAGGTAGATGGAATAGAAGAAGGGATAGACGATGAGGCCGCCGATGAGAACCATCAGGGGCAGCGACATGAGCACGGCGACCGCCGAGCGCGACCGCAGCCAGAGGGCGAGGCGGGCTGGCAGTCCCGCCACCGGCCGAGGATAGGCCGGGGCGAGTGTGCCTTCACGAACGCTGTCTG
>JBBIQE010000109.1:0-10937 GCA_037442485.1 Methylomirabilis sp. (SeqCode) | reverse complement strand
AGGACGTGGAACGCCTCCCCGACGTCGTCGCGCGGCTGCGCGCCGGTCCCGACCCCAAGGCCGAGGAACGCCGTGCCCTCGCCCGCCGTCTCCTCTACCACCCGGGCCGGGGCGCGGCCGTGGCCGGCGTCCCGCCGGCCGCCCGCACCCGCCGGTTCTCCTCCTCGAAGAGGGCCTTGTCCACATGCTCCCCCACCAGGAAGTTGGTGTCCCCCACGCTCTCGATCCGGACCCGCCGTAGCATCTGGCGGACGATCACCTCGATGTGCTTGTCGTTGATGTTGACCCCCTGGAGCCGGTACACCTCCTGCACCTCGTTCACCAGGTATTTCTGCAGGGCCTCCACCCCCTTGACGTGCAGGATGTCGTGGGGATCGATGGGCCCGTCCATGAGGGGATCGCCCGCCTTGACCTCGTCGCCCTCCAGGACGGTGACATGCTTGCCGCGGGGGATCAGGTACTCCCGGGCGTCGCCCCCCTCGCTCCGGATGACGATCTTCCGGAGGCCCTTCACGGTCCCGGCAAACTCCACCCGGCCGTCGATCTCGGAGATGATGGCGGGATCCCGGGGCTTGCGCGCCTCGAACAGTTCCGCCACCCGCGGCAGGCCCCCCGTGATGTCCTTGGTCTTGGTCGTCTCGCGCGGGATCTTGGCCAGGACGTCCCCCGCCTCCACCCGCTGGCCGTCCGTCACCATGAGGTGGGCCCCCACCGGGAGCTGGGACTTGAAGACCGTGGCCCCGCCCCCGTCCTTGATGGAGATGCGCGGCTGCAGCTCCTCCTTGGTCCCGTGCTCCACGATGACCTTCTGGCTGAGGCCCGTGACCTCGTCCACCTCCTCCTTCATGGTCACCCCGTCGATCACGTCCCGGAAGTGGACCGTCCCGGCGTGCTCCGTCAGGATGGAGGTGGTGAAGGGATCCCACTCCACCAGGACCTGCCCCAGCGCCACCGGCTGGCCGTCCTCGACCTTCAGGCGGGCCCCGTAGACCGGCTGGTAGGTGTCCTTGGTCCGGCCCTTCTCGTCCACGATGGCGATGGTGCCGTTCCGGTTCATGACCACCAGATCGCCGCCGGCGGTCTTGACCGTGCGCAGGTTCTGGAAGCGCACCGTCCCGGGGGCCTTGCTCTCCAGCTGGGTCTGCTCCGTGCCCCGGGTGGCCGTGCCGCCGATGTGGAAGGTGCGCATGGTCAGCTGCGTCCCGGGCTCGCCGATGGACTGGGCGGCCAGCACCCCCACCGCCTCCCCCAGCTCCACCAGGCGGCCCGTCGCGAGGTTGCGCCCGTAGCACTTCACGCAGCAGCCGCGCCGCGCCTCGCAGGTGAGCACCGAGCGGATGCGCATCCGGTCGATACCCGCGTTCTCGATCTTGCTGGCCAGCAGCTCCACGATCTCCTCGTTGGCCCGGGCCAGGACCTCGCCGGTGAAGGGATCCAGCACGTCCTCCAGGGGCACCCGGCCCAGGATCCGGTCGCGGAGCGGCTGGATGATCTCGCCCCCCTCGATGAGTGGGGTGACCCAGATGCCGTTGGGGGTCCCGCAGTCCGTCTCGGTCACGATCATGTCCTGGGCCACGTCCACCAGCCGCCGGGTCAGGTACCCCGAGTCCGCGGTCTTGAGGGCGGTGTCCGCCAGGCCTTTTCGGGCCCCGTGGGTCGAGATGAAGTACTGGAGCACCGTGAGCCCCTCGCGGAAGTTGGCCGTGATGGGGGTCTCGATGATCTCGCCCGACGGCTTGGCCATGAGGCCCCGCATCCCGGCCAGCTGCCGGATCTGCTGGCGGCTGCCCCGGGCCCCCGAATCCGCCATCATGAACACCGGGTTGAACTCGCCCTCCTCCTGCCGCTCGATCTCCTTGAACATCTCGTCCGAGACCCGCTCGGTGACGTGGGTCCAGATGTCGATGATCTTGTTGTACCGCTCGCCCTTGGTGATCAGGCCGTCCTGGTACTCCTGCTCCACCTTGACCACCTCGCGGGTGGCCTCGCCGATGATCTCCTCCTTGCTGGCCGGGATGTGCAGATCGTCCACCCCGATGGAGATCCCCGCCAGCGTGGCGTAGCGGAAGCCCAGGTCCTTCAGCGCGTCCAGGAGCTTGACCGCCTCGCTGTTGCCCAGCAGATAGTAGCACTGGGAGACCAGCCGGGTGAGCTCGCGCTTGTTCATCTCCTGGTTGATGAAGCGCAGCGGCGGCGGCAGGATCTCGTTGAAGAGCACGCGGCCCACGGTGGTCTCGATCCGCTCGCCGTTCCAGCGCAGCCTGATCTTGGCCAGCAGCCCCACCTCGTCGGCGTCATAGGCGGCCCGGACCTCGTCCATGCTGGCGAAGGTCATGCCCTCCCCCTTCTGGCCGGCCTTCTCCCGAGTCAGGTAGTAGCAGCCGATGACGATGTCCTGGCTGGGGGCCGCCACGGGGGTCCCGTTGGCGGGGGAGAGCACGTTGTAGGGTGCCCACATCAGGAGGCGCGCCTCCAGCTGCGCCTCGGGCGACAGCGGCACGTGCACCGCCATCTGGTCCCCGTCGAAATCGGCGTTGAAGGCGGCGCAGACCAGCGGGTGGATCTTGATGGCCTCGCCCTCCACCAGGATCGGCTCGAAGGCCTGGATGCCGAGGCGGTGCAGCGTGGGCGCCCGGTTGAGCAGCACCGGGTGCTCCTTGATCACGTGCTCCAGGGCGTCCCAGACCTCGGGGCGGCCCCGCTCCACCATCTTCTTGGCGCTCTTGATGGTGGCCACGTGCTCGTTATCGCGCAGGAGCTTGCGGAAAATGAAGGGCTTGAACAGCTCCAGGGCCATCTTCTTGGGCAGGCCGCACTGGTGGAACTTCAGCTCCGGCCCCACCACGATGACCGACCGGCCCGAGTAGTCCACCCGCTTGCCCAGAAGGTTCTGGCGGAAGCGGCCCTGCTTGCCCTTCAGCATGTCCGAGAGGGACTTCAGCGGCCGGTTGTTCTGCCCCTTCAGCGCCCGGCCGCGCCGTCCGTTGTCGAAGAGGGCGTCCACCGCCTCCTGCAGCATCCGCTTCTCGTTGCGGATGATGATGTCCGGGGCGCGCAGCTCCATGAGCCGCTTCAGCCGGTTGTTGCGGTTGATCACCCGCCGGTACAGGTCGTTGAGGTCGGAGGTGGCGAAGCGGCCGCCGTCCAGGGGCACCAGGGGGCGCAGCTCCGGCGGCAGGACCGGGATCACCTCCAGGATCATCCACTCGGGCTTGTTGCCCGAGTTGAGGAAGGCCTCCACGATCCGGAGGCGCTTGGTGATCTTCTTGCGGTTCTGCTGCGAGGTCTCCTTGGTCATGCGGGCGCGCAACTGGTTGGCCAGCTCCGGCACGTTGATCTTCTTCAGCAGCTCCCGGATGGCCTCCGCCCCCATGCCGGCGCGGAAGGCCGACTCCCCGTACTCCTCCACCGCCTTGCGGTACTGCTCCTCCGAGAGCAGCTGCTTCGGCTGCAGCGGGGTCTTGCCCGGATCCAGGACCACGTACTCCTCGAAGTACAGGATCTTCTCCAGGTCCCGAAGCGACATGTCCAGCAGGTACCCGATCCGGCTGGGGATGGACTTGAAGAACCAGATGTGGACCACCGGCGAGGCCAGCTCGATGTGGCCCAGCCGCTGGCGCCGCGCCTTGGACCGGATCACCTCCACCCCGCACTTGTCGCAGACGACCCCGTTGTGCTTGATCCCCTTGTACTTGCCGCAGTTGCACTCCCAGTCCTTGGTCGGCCCGAAGATCTTGGCGCAGAACAGCCCGTCCCGCTCGGGCTTGAAGGTCCGGTAGTTGATGGTCTCCGGCTTCTTCACCTCGCCGTGGGACCAGCTCCGGATCTTCTCCGGCGAGGCCAGGCCGATGCGGATGGCCCGAAAGCTGGTGGGGTCGATGGGCTTCTCGTCGAAGAACCCGAAGAACTTCTCCACTGGATGCTCCTTTAGGTCTGGCGCCGCGGCCCGGCCTTATTCCTTCACCAGCTCCACGTCCAGGGCCAGGCTCTGCAGCTCCTTCACCAGCACGTTGAAGGACTCGGGCAGGCCGGGCTCCAGGGCGTTCTCGCCCTTGACGATGGACTCGTACATCTTGGTCCGGCCGATCACGTCGTCGGACTTGACGGTCAGGATCTCCTGCAGCGTGTGGGCCGCCCCGTAGGCCTCCAGGGCCCAGACCTCCATCTCGCCGAACCGCTGGCCGCCGAACTGGGCCTTGCCGCCCAGGGGCTGCTGGGTCACCAGCGAGTAGGGACCGATGGAGCGGGCGTGGATCTTGTCATCCACGAGATGGGCCAGCTTCATGAGGTAGATGTAGCCCACCGTCACCTCCTGGTGGAAGGGCTTGCCCGTCCGCCCGTCGTAGAGCACGGTCTTGCCCGAGGGGGGGAGCTTGGCCCGCTTGAGCAGCGCCTTGATGTCCTTCTCCTTGGCCCCGTCGAAGACGGGCGAGGCCACCCGCAGGCCCAGGGCCTGGGCCGCCCAGCCGAGATGCGTCTCCAGGATCTGCCCCACGTTCATGCGCGAGGGCACCCCCAGCGGATTCAGGATCACCTCCACCGGCGTCCCGTCCGGCAGGTAGGGCATGTCCTCCTCGGGCAAAATCTTGGCGATGACGCCCTTGTTGCCGTGCCGGCCGGCGATCTTGTCGCCCACGGACAGCTTGCGCTTCATGGCCACGAAGACCTTGACCAGCTTGAAGACGCCGGGGGCCAGCTCGTCCCCCCGCTTCACGCGGCCGATACGCTCCTCCAGCAGCGTCTCCAGGACGTGGATCTGGTTCTCGGCGGTCTCGGCCAGGCGCGAGGCCTCGCCGGCCGTCTCCTCGTCCAGGTGCAGCGCCACCTCCAGCATCTCCTCGGCCGAAAGCCCCGCCAGGACCTCGGCGGTGAGCTTGTGGCGCTTGGGGACGATCACCTTGCGGCCGCCCTTGGCCCGGACGTCCTTGCCCACGATCCGATCGGCGAGCAGCGCCCGGAGCCGGGCGTCCCGCTCGGCGGCGATGATCTGGATCTCGTCCTCGAAATCCTTGCGGAGCCGGGCCACCTCTTCGTCCTCGATGCTCTTGGCCCGCTCGTCCTTCTCCACCCCTTTGCGGGAGAGGACCTTGACGTCCACCACCGTCCCGCTGATCCCCGGCGGCACGGTGAGCGAGGCGTCCCGCACGTCCTCCGCCTTCTCCCCGAAGATGGCGCGCAGCAGCCGCTCCTCGGGCGTGAGCACGGTCTCCCCCTTGGGGGTGACCTTGCCCACCAGGATGTCGCCCGGCTTGACCTCGGCCCCGATGCGGATGATCCCGCTCTCGTCCAGGTCCTTCAGGGCCTCCTCGCCCACGTTGGGGATGTCCCGGGTGATCTCCTCCTTGCCCAGCTTGGTGTCCCGGGCCTCGATCTCGAACTCCTCGATGTGGATGGAGGTGTACCGGTCGTCCTTCACCAGCCGCTCGCTGATGAGGATGGCGTCCTCGAAGTTGTAGCCGCCCCAGGGCATGAAGGCCACCAGCACGTTCTGACCGAGCGCCAGCTCCCCCTGCTGGGTGGCCGGCCCGTCGGCGATCACCTGGCCCCGCACCACCCTCTCGCCCTTGGCGACGATAGGCTTCTGGGTGATGCAGGTGTTCTGGTTGCTCCGCTTGAACTTCAGCAGCGTGTAGATGTCCACGCCCGAGCCGTCCTCCTGCCCGTCGGAGCGCGCCTCCGTGGGGTCGGCCCGGATGATGATCCGGTCGGCCGAGACCGCCTCCACCACGCCCCCGCGCTTGGCCACCACCACGGCCCCCGAGTCCTTGGCCGCCACGAACTCCATGCCCGTCCCGACCAGCGGCGCCGTGGGCCGGAGCAGCGGCACCGCCTGCCGCTGCATGTTGGCCCCCATGAGGGCCCGGTTGGCGTCGTCGTGCTCCAGGAACGGGATGAGGGAGGTGGAGATGCCCACCAGCTGCTTGGGGGAGACGTCCATGTACTCGATCTGCTCGGGCGAGACCATGACGAAGTTGCCCGCCACGCGCGCCGAGACCCGGTCGCTCAGGAAGCGGTTACGGGCATCCAGCTCGGCGTTGGCCTGGGCGATGGTGTGCTTCTCCTCCTCGTCGGCCGTGAGGTAGACGATCTCGTCCAGCACCCGACCCTCGCGCACCTTGCGGTAGGGGGTCTCGATGAAGCCGAAATCGTTCACCCGGGCGTAGGTGCTGAGCGAGGCGATGAGGCCCACGTTGGGGCCCTCCGGCGTCTCGATGGGGCACATGCGCCCGTAGTGGGTGGGATGGACGTCGCGCACCTCGAACCCGGCCCGCTCGCGGGAGAGCCCCCCGGGGCCCAGGGCCGACAGGCGCCGCTTGTGGGTGAGCTCGGCCAGGGGATTGGTCTGGTCCATGAACTGGGAGAGCTGCGAGGAGCCGAAGAACTCCTTCAGGGCCGCCGTGACCGGCTTGGCGTTCACCAGGTCGTGGGGCATGAGCGTCTCCAGCTCCTGGGTGCTCATGCGCTCGCGCACGGCCCGCTCCATCCGGGCCAGCCCGACGCGGAACTGGTCTTCCAAGAGCTCCCCGGCCGCCCGCACGCGCCGGTTGCCCAGGTGATCAATGTCGTCCACCGCGTAGCCGGGCTCGTTCCGCTTGACCTTGAGGAGGTAGCGGATCACCTCGACGATGTCCTCCCGGCGCAGGACCCGCTCTTCCAGGGGGATGTCCTGGCCGAGCTTCTTGTTCATCTTCAGGCGCCCGACCTTGGACAGATCGTAGCGGCGCGGGTTGAAGAAGATGTTCTCCAAGAGGGCCTTGGTGCTCTCCAGGGTGGGGGGATCGCCCGGGCGCATCCGCCGGTAGATCTCCACCAGGGCCTCATCGGTCCCGCGGGTGGGATCCTTGAGCAGCGTCTCGCGGATCTCGAACACCTCGCGGTTGTCCGGACCCGACAGCACCTGGAAGGACTCCACCCCGTGCTCCTGGAGGCGGTCGAGCAGCTCGGCCGTCACCTCGGCGCCGCACTCGTCCAGGACCTCGCCCGTGCGGGGATCCACCACATCGCGGGCGAGGTAGCGCCCCAGGACGTCCTCGCGCAGGACGGGCACCTGCTTCACCTTGAGGGCCTGGCAGCGCTTCAGCCCGGCCCGGTGCAGGCGCTTGCCCGCGGCCAGGATCGTCTCCCGCCCCTCGCTGAGGTCGCGGGCCGCCCGGTACCCGGTGGCGCCGGGGGCGCTCACATCCAGGAGGAGATCCCGCTTGGCCAGGAAGAGCGTGTCCCGTCCGTAAAACAGGGCCAGGATCTCCTCGTTGCTGTGGTAGCCGATGGCCCGGAGCAGGATCGTGGAGAGGAGCTTGCGCCGGCGGTCCACCCGGACGTGCAGCACGTCGTTGGCGTCGAACTCGAACTCCAGCCACGACCCCCGGTACGGGATGAGGCGGGCGGAGTAGAGGGTCTTGCCGCTGCTGTGGGTGCTGCCGCCGTCGTGGTCGAAGAAGACGCCGGGCGAACGGTGCAGCTGGCTCACCACGACCCGCTCGGTCCCGTTGATGATGAAGGTCCCGTGCTCGGTCATGAGGGGCATCTCGCCCAGGTAGACCTCCTGCTCCTTGATGTCGCGGATGCTCCGCGCCTCGCTGCCCGCCTGCTTGTCCCACACCACCAGCCGGAGGGTCACCTTGAGGGGCACCGAGTAGGTCATCCCCTTCTCCCGGCACTCCTCGGCCGTGTACTTGGGATCCCCGAACTCGTACCGGACGAACTCCAGGGAGGCCGAGTCGTTGTAGTCGGCGATGGGGAAGATGCTGGTGAACACCCCCTGGAGTCCGGAATCCTCCCGCTCCTGCGGCGGGACCCGGGTCTGGAGAAACTGCTCGTAGGACCGCTGCTGGATCTCGATCAGGTTCGGGATCCCGATGATCTCGTGGATCTTGGCGAAGCTGACGCGATCCTCGACACCGGCCTTCTTGACGACCGCCATGCGCGCTGTCCCCCGCTACTTGAGTTCGACGGTTGCCCCCGCCTCTTCGAGCTTCTTCTTGATCTCCTCGGCCTCGGCCTTGGAGATGCCTTCCTTCACCGGCTTGGGGGCGCCATCCACCAGATCCTTCGCCTCCTTGAGGCCGAGCCCGGTGATGGCCCGCACCTCCTTGATGACCTGGATCTTCTTCTCGCCTGCCCCGGCCAGGACGACGGTGAACTCCGTCTTCTCCTCGGCCGGCTTGGCCGCGGCCGGTCCGGCCGCCACCGCGGCCGCCGCCGCCATCGCCGGCGCCGCGGCCGAGACCCCGTACTTCTCCTCGATCCCCTTGACCAGCCTGTTCAGATCCAGGACCGTCCAGGCGTCAATCGACTCCAGCACATCCTCCACCGTGACCTTTGCCATTGCACCCTCCTCTGTCGGGTCGCTCTGCCTACCGCGCGACCTCACGGACCCGGCTGCCGGGCCGACGGCCGGCCCGACCACTGACCCATCAGCGCGACTGCTCCTTCTGCTGCCGGACCTGGTCCAGGACGCTGGCCAAGGCCCGCACCGGGCCCGCCAGGACGCTCACCAAGGCCTGGAGCGGCGCCTGGAAGGCCCCGGCCATCCGCGCCAGCAGCACCTCGCGGGGCGGCAGGTCGGCCAGCGCGGCGATGTCGGCCGGGCCGACCAGCTGCCCCTCCACCATGCCCCCCTTGACCGCGAAGGTCGGCCGGCCCTTGCCCCAGGCAACGAGGATCCGCGAGGCCGCCACCGGATCCTCGCGGCTGATGGCGATGGCCGTGGGCCCCTGGAAGGAGTCCGCCAGTCCGGCCAGCCGCGTCTCCCGGACGGCCAGCCTGGCCAGGGTGTTCTTGACGACCGTGTACTCCACCGCGCTCTTGCGCAGCAGCGTCCGGAGTTCCGTCATCTCGGCAACGCTCAGGCCGCGGAAGTCGGTGAGCACCGCGCTGCGCGCGGCCCCCAGCTTCTCGCGGAGCGTTGCGATGCTCCTGGCCTTCTCGGTGCGCCCCACAGCTCCCTCCTGTCAGACCTTGACGGCCGCCTGGACCGCGTTCACATCCACGCGGACGCCGGGGCCCATGGTGGACGAGACGGTAATCCCTTTGAGGTAGCGCCCCTTGCTGGAGGCCGGCTTGGCCCGCAGCAGCGCTTCCAGGATGGCCATGGCGTTCTCCAGAAGCTGCGGCACCCCGAAGGAGGCCTTGCCGAAGGGGACGTGGACGATGCCGGCCTTCTCCACCCGGAACTCGATCTTGCCGCCCTTGAACTCGCGCACCGCCTTGCCCACCTCGAAGGTGACGGTGCCGGTCTTCGGATTGGGCATGAGGCCCCGGGGGCCCAGCACCTTGCCCAGGCGGCCCACCAGCCCCATCACGTCCGGGGTGGCGATGGCGCGCTCGAACTCCAGCCAGCCGCCCTGGATCTTCTCCACCAGGTCCTCGGCCCCGACGAAATCGGCGCCCGCCTCCTTGGCCTCCCGCTCCTTCTCGCCTTTGGCGAAGACCAGGACGCGGACCTTCTTCCCCGTCCCGTGGGGCAGGACCACGGTGCCCCGGACCATCTGGTCGGCGTGCTTGGGGTCCACCCCCAGGCGCACCGCCATCTCCATCGTCTCGTCGAACTTGGCCGTGGCCGCCGCCTTGGCCACCTCGATGGCCTTGGCGAGATCCAGCCCGCCGTTCTTCCCCAGGGCCCGGGCCACCATCTCGGCCGCCTGGCTGTACCGCTTCCCGACTCTCGCCATCGCTGGCTCCCTCCGTCTGCAGTCCTCGATGACGGCTGAGGTCGGCCGCCATCCCTGATCTCCGGCAATTTCAAATTTCTGACTGACAACCGACAACCGGTCAGCCTCGATGATCGGTTGTCCGTTGTCCGTTTTGCATTGCCCCGCTCAGCCGACGACCTCGATCCCCATGCTGCGGGCCGTCCCCTCGATGATCCGCACCGCCGCCTCCAGCGAGGTGGCGTTCAGGTCGGCCCGCTTCGTCTGGGCGATCTCCTCGAGCTGCCGGCGCGTGACCTTGCCCACCTTGACCCGGTTCGGCTCCTTGGAGCCCTGGGCGATGGCCGCCGCCTGTTTCAGGAGCACCGCGGCCGGGGGCGTCTTGGTGATGAAGGTGAAGGAGCGGTCCGAGTACACGGTGATGACCACCGGGATCGTCAGCCCCTCCTGCGCCTGGGTCTGCGCGTTGAAGGCCTTGCAGAACTCCATGATGTTGACGCCGTGCTGCCCCAGGGCCGGCCCGACCGGTGGCGAAGGGTTCGCCTTGCCCGCCGGAACCTGGAGTTTCACCTGGGCAACCACCTTCTTGGCCATGGACTCTCCTTCATCCGCAATCCGGTTCAGCCGGAATTACAGACGAATAGCGAATTGCGAACGACGCATGTCAAAAGACTGCGCTTGGATGGGCGCGTCGCTTCTGGGTTCGTCATTCGACCTTCCGTGTTCGATCTTCGACATTTCGCGCTCAGACCCGCTCCACCTGCAGGAACTCCAGATCCACCGGGGTCGGGCGCCCGAAGATGCTCACCATGACCTTGAGGCGGCCCTTGTCCGGCTTGACCTCGTCCACCACCCCCGTGAAATTGGAGAAGGGCCCGTCAATGACCCGGACGCTCTCGCCGCGGGTGAAGAGGACCTTGTGCTTCGGCCGCTCCGCCCCGCTCGCCACCTGCTGGATGATGGCCGTGACCTGCTCGGCCGGAATGGGCGTCGGGCGCACGCCCGGGCCGACGAATCCGGTCACCTTCGGGGTGTTCTTGATCAGGTACCAGAGGTCGTCCGTCATCTCCATCCGGATGAGCACGTACCCCGGGAAGAACTTGCGGGAGGCCTCCCGGCGCTTCCCCTTCTTCAACTCCACCACCGTCTCGGTGGGGATGAGCACCTGCGAGACGGCGTCCCCCATCCCCAGGGCCGCCACCCGCTGCTCGATGCTCTGCTTCACCTTGTTCTCGAAGCCCGAGTAGGTGTGGATCACGTACCACTGGTGGTGCGGCGGCAGCGGCC
>JBBIQE010000108.1:0-11367 GCA_037442485.1 Methylomirabilis sp. (SeqCode) | reverse complement strand
GGACTTCCCCCTCCTCCGGCCCGCGCCGGGCGAGGGCCCCACGGGTCGCCTTCACGAGGCGATCCGCGGCGTCCTGGCCGAGCGGGGCGCCAGCTTCTTCGCGGAGATCCTCGACGCCGTGGGCGGGGGCCTGCACCGCCCGGTCCTGGAGGCGCTGTGGGACCTGGTGTGGGCGGGGGAGGTGACGAACGACACGCTGGTCCCGCTCCGCGGATTCCTCGGCCGGCGGGCGGCGGACCGGCGGGCGAGCCGGCCGCTCTTGCCCTTCCGGACGCGGCGCCATCTGCCGCCATCGGCGGCCGGCCGCTTCAGCCTGGTGCCCCGCCCGGACGGACGGGCGGCGCCCACTCCCACGGAGCGGCTGACCGCCCTGGCCGGGCAGCTCCTCGCGCGACATGGAATCCTGACGCGCGATGCCGTGGCGGCGGAGGGCGTTCCCGGGGGGTTCGCCGCGCTCTATCCCATTCTCACGGCACTGGAAGAGCAGGGGAGAATCCGCCGCGGCTACTTCGTGGCCGGTCTGGGCGGCTCGCAGTTCGCCGATCCGGGGGCGCTGGATCGGCTTCGGGAGTTGCGGGAGGAGACCGCCGAGAACCCGGCGGCCGTCCTCCTGGCGGCGACCGATCCGGCGAATCCCTACGGGGCGACACTCCCATGGCCGAAGGAGGGCGAGCGGCTCGCGCGGGTGGCCGGCGCCCATGTCGTCCTTGTGGATGGTCGGCTGGCGGTGTACCTTTCCCGCGACGAGCGGGAGCTACGCGTCTTCCTGCCCGAGGCGGAGCCCGCCCGCTCCATCGTCGGGCGCGCGGCCGCGTCCGCCCTGGCGAGCTGGGCCCTGCGCACGGGGCGGGCCGGAGTCGGCTGGAGCCCGGATGAGGCGGTTCCGGCCTCGCGGGGAGCACTGGCGCCCTTTCTCGTGGCGGCCGGCTTTCAGCCCTTCGGCCCGGGCTTCCGCCTCCGCCCCGCCAGTGGCCAGGACAGGGCAGCGGCAGCGCTGCGGACCGTCAACCGGGGCGCTCCCGGGAAGGGCGAGCTGGCCGATCCGGACGGTGCTCCCCCGGGGGAGGCCTCCTGATGCCAGAAGGTGACACGATCCGGCGGACGGCAGGCACGCTGGGCACCCTGCTCGCCGGTCGGGAGGTCACGGGCTTCAGATCATCGCTGCCGGCCGTGAGAGAGGTGGCCGACCGCCTGGGGATCGTCGGGCAGGCCGTCGCGGGCGTGGAGTCGCAGGGGAAGCATCTCCTGGTGCGCTTCTCGGGCGGCGCCATCCTCCACACGCACCAGCGGCTGACGGGGAGCTGGCACGTGTACCGGCCGGGGACGCCCTGGCGGAAGCCCGGACGCTCGGCGCGCGTGGCCATCCAGACGGCCGAGCTGGTCGCCGTCTGTTTCGGCGCGCCCGTGGTGCAACTGCTGCCCCCCGGGGGGGCAGAGCGGCATCCCGCGCTCCGCTGGCTGGGGCCCGACATCCTCTCCCCCGACTTCGACGCGGCCTCGGCGAGGGAGCGGCTCAAGGCGCGAGGCGAGCTGGAGGTGGGGGTGGCGCTCCTCGACCAGACGGCCCTGGCCGGGATCGGCAACGTGTACAAGTCCGAGGTCTGCTTCCTCTGCGGCGTGAATCCCTTCGACCGCGTGGCCGCGCTGGATGACGCCACGCTGGAGAGGCTTATCCACACGGCCCGGCGGCAGATGCGGCGCAATCTGGGCCCGGGGATGCGGCGGACGCGCCCCGATTTCGCGCCGGGGCGGCTCTGGATCTACGGGCGCGCGGGAAGACCCTGCCTCCGGTGCGGGACGGCCATAAGGCGCCGGCTCCAGGGGGAGCAGGGCCGCTGCACCTACTGGTGTCCCGGATGTCAGCCGAATGCCGCAGAGAAGGCCATCCGGCCGGAGCGAGCCCCATGATCATCGGCGTGCCCAAGGAGAGCTTCCCCGGCGAGCAGCGCGTCGCCCTGGTACCCGCGGTCCTTCCCGGTCTCACCCAGGCGGGCTGCGAGGTCCTGGTCGAGGCGGGGGCCGGGGCGGCCGCGTTCTATCCGGATGCCGCCTATGTCGAGAAGGGGGCGCGGATCGCCGCCTCGCGCCGTGAGGTATTCGCCGCCTCCGACGTCGTGCTCCAGGTCCTCGCGCACGGGGCCAACGACCGGACCGGCCGGGCCGATCTCGGTCTCCTCAGGCCCGACCAGGTCCTCATCGGGTTCCTGCGCCCGCTGGGGGTTCCGGAGACGGTCCAGGAGATCGCCGCCACCGGCGCCACGGCCTTCGCCGTCGAGTTCATGCCGCGCATCACCCGCGCCCAGAGCATGGACGCCCTGTCCTCCATGGCCACGGTGGCGGGCTACAAGGCCGTGCTGCTGGCGGCGGATGTGCTGCCCCGGATGTTCCCCATGCTGATGACGGCCGCGGGCACGGTGACACCGGCGCGGGTCCTGGTGGTGGGGGCGGGGGTGGCGGGGCTCCAGGCCATCGCCACGGCCCGGCGGCTCGGCGCCGTCGTGTCGGCCTACGACATCCGGCCCGCCACGAAGGAGGAGGTGCGGAGCCTGGGCGCCCGGTTCGTGGAGCTTCCCCTGGAGGCGGCGGATGCCCAGGACACAGGAGGCTACGCCAAGGCCCAGGACGAATCGTTCTACCGGCGGCAGCGGGAGCTGCTGGCCCAGGTGGTTGCCGAGAGCGACGTGGTGATCAGCACGGCCGTGGTGCCCGGCCGGAAGGCGCCGGTCCTCATCACCGCGGAGATGGTTTCCCGCATGGCGCCGGGATCGGTGATCGTGGATCTCGCCGCCGAGCGGGGAGGCAACTGCGAGTTGACCCGGGCCTACGAGACCGTGGTGGAGCACGGGGTCACCATCGTCGGTGCCGTGAATCTGGCCGGCGCCGTGCCGCAGCACGCCAGCCAGATGTACGCGCGAAACCTGAGCGCGTTCTTCCTGCACCTGTGCAAGTCGGGCCTGCCCCGGCTGAACCTGGAGGAGGAGATCACGCGGGAGACCCTGGTCACGCGGGGCGGCGAGGTGGTGCACCCCCGGGTGCGCCAGGCCCTGGGGCTCTCCCCGCTGGAGGTGCCCGCCCCGGCTCCCCCAAGGACGGGCGCATGAGGGCGAACCCCGGGGCCTTGCGCCCGGCCGGCCGGGGAGCGGTGGCGCGGGGAGCGCGGCGCGAGAGGTTGCGGACCGGGAGGAGAGGAGGCTGATCGGATGCCGTCCAATCTGGAGGGTGCGCTGTTCGTTTTCCTGCTGGCGACCTTCGTCGGCTTCGAGGTCATCCGGCGGGTGAGCCCGCTGCTCCACACGCCCCTCATGTCGCTCACCAACGCCATCTCGGCCATCTCGCTGGTGGGCTCCATCGCCATCGCCGGGGCGGAGAAGAGCAGCCTCAGCACGGTGCTGGGGACGCTCGCCGTGGTCTGCGCCATGGCCAACGTGGTGGGCGGCTTCGTCATCACCGACCGGATGCTCCGGATGTTCCGGAAGCGGGAGCCGGGCCAGTGATCGCCGCCACCTTCACCCAGTGGAGCTACCTCGCGGCCGCGGCGCTCTTCATCCTGTCGCTCAAGTGGATGAGCCACCCCACCACGGCCCGGCGGAGCGTGCGGGCGGGCGAGATCGGCATGGCGCTGGCCATCGCCGGGACCCTGCTCCTGCACGAGATCGTGAGCTACCGGTGGATCGTGGTGGGCATCGTCCTGGGGGCCATCATCGGGTGGCCCCTGGGCGCCTACATGCCCATGACCCACGTCCCGCAGCGGACCGCCCTGTCCCACGCCTTCGGCGCGCTGGCCGCGGCCGTGGTGGGCACGTCCGAGTACTACCTGCACACGGTAACGCTGCCCCCCTTCACCATGGCGGTCCTCTGCGTGGAGGTGATCCTGGGGTTCCTCACCTTCACGGGCAGCCTGATGGCCGCCGGGAAGCTGCAGGAGTGGCTGCCGAGCCGCCCCATCCTCTATCGGGGCCAGCACATCGTGAACCTGTCGCTCTTCGCCGTGGCGGTCGCTCTGGCGGCCTACCTCGTGAGGCACCCCGATCGGATGGAGCTCTTCCCGGTGATGGCGGGGCTGTCGCTGCTCTTCGGCATCCTGCTCATCATCCCCATCGGCGGCGCCGACATGCCGACGGTGATCTCGCTCCTCAACTCGTACGCGGGGCTGTCGGCGTCGGCCATGGGGTTCGTCCTGGACAACAACCTCTTGATCGTGGCCGGGGCCCTGGACGGCTCCTCGGGGTTCATCCTCTCGGTGATCATGTGCCGCGCCATGAACCGGTCCTTCACCAATGTCCTCTTCGGCGGCTTCGGCCAGGTGCGCCTGACGGCGGGGGCGGCCGAGCGGAAGAGCGTCCGGAGCGCCACCGCCGAGGAGGCCGCCACCCTCCTCGAGGCGGCGAGTTCGGTCATCATCGTGCCCGGCTACGGGATGGCGGTGGCGCAGGCGCAGCACAAGGTGCGGGAGCTGTACGATGCGCTCACCCGGCGGGGGGTGGACGTGAAGTTCGCCATCCATCCCGTGGCGGGCCGGATGCCCGGCCACATGAACGTGCTCCTGGCCGAGGCGGACATCCCCTACGACCGGCTGGTGGAGATGGAGGAGGTGAACCCCGAGTTCCCGCGGGCCGACGTGGCCCTGGTGATCGGGGCCAACGACGTCACCAACCCGGCGGCCCGGCACGATCCGGCGAGCCCCATCCATGGGATGCCGATCCTGGACGTGGACAAGGCCCGGACGGTCATGGTCATCAAGCGGAGCATGAGCCCCGGCTTCGCCGGGATCGACAACGAGCTGTACTACATGGACAAGACCCTGATGCTGTTCGGCGACGCCAAGCACTTCGTGGGGGAGCTGGTGAAGGAGATGACCGGGGCGCGCATCGGCGCCTGAGTGCTCCGGGTCGGAGTGACGGTGACGTCTCGACTGTTAGTCCGCCTCCGGCGGATCCGCGCCCTGCCCTCCGACGGCGTTCGTCCTGAGCCTGTCGAAGGGCGAGGGTTCGCGATTCGAGAGGCTCGCCAAAAGGCTCACCACGAACGGGCCGGACTCCGGCATCGGGCGTGTGCCGCACAGGACTGAGGCCGTATGACAATTCCTGAAGGTGGGAGCCAAACGGGAAGCCACAGCCACCGCGTGGCGCTGGTCACGGGGGCGAGCGGGGCCATCGGGAGGGCGATCGCGGTGGGGATCGCGAGGCATCCCGGGTACGAGGTCGTCCTCCTGTGCCGGGACGAGGCGAAGGCCAGGCAGGCCTGCCAGGAGATCAGGCGGGCCACGGGCAACAGCCGGGTGCGCTACGAGGTGGCAGACGTCTCGCGGCGGTCCTCCATCCAGGGGCTGGCCGACCGGTGGCAGGGACCTTTGCATGTCCTGGTCAACAACGCCGCCGTGGCCCCCCGCAGGCGCGAGGAGACCCCCGACGGCATCGAGCGCCAGTTCGCGACCAACGTCCTGGGCTACGTCTGGATGATCCAGGCATTCGCGGGGATCCTCAAAGCATCGGCGCCGGCGCGGGTGGTGAACGTCGCCAGCTACTGGGCTGGCGACCTCGATCTCACCGATCTGGAATTCCGGCGGCGCCCGTACACCAATGGCGAGGCCTATCGCCAGTCCAAGCAGGCCAATCGGATGCTGACCGTGGCGTTCGCCGAGCGGTTGCAATCCTCCGGCGTGTCCGTGAACGCGTGCCACCCCGGCGACGTGAGTTCCGCGCTGAGCACCAACCTGGGATTCCGGGGGAGCCAGAGTCCGGAGGATGCCGCCAGGACGCCCGTCTGGCTGGCCGTGAGCCCGACCGGCCAGAACGAGACGGGCAAGTTCTTCGAGGGGATGGAGAAGGTCAGATGCCCCTTCGCCGAAAACCGACGGGCGATCCAGGACCTGTACCGGGCGTGTCTTGCCTACGGCGACGCCGGAGAGAGGCAGGCCTGATCCCGAGAGGCTCGGCCGGGGGCGGCGAAGAGCGCGGCGCGGCCCCTCAGGCGGCCGCGAAGACGGCGGCCCGGGCGATATCCTCCGTGCGGATCTTGTCCACATCGAACTTCTCCAGGG
This sequence comes from Methylomirabilis sp. (SeqCode), assembly GCA_037442485.1. Lineage (GTDB taxonomy): Bacteria > Methylomirabilota > Methylomirabilia > Methylomirabilales > 2-02-FULL-66-22 > 2-02-FULL-66-22. The sequence continues at coordinate 5,327 of JBBIQE010000108.1, read as the reverse complement.
CGGCCTGGATCTTCTCCCACGTCTGGTCGAAGGGGGGCAGGCTCTTGCGCGCGCGGGTGAGGGGGCTGCAGCGCGCCATGACGAAGTTCTTGACGTAGGGGTGGACGATCCCCCGTTTCTTCAGCCGGGCCGCCACGTCGGTCAAGAGCTGGTCGGCCGCCTCGACCAGCCCCGCCCGCCGCTGCCGCTCCTCGTAGGCCCTGGGAAGGGTCTGCTTCAGGAACTTGTCCACCCGCCGCAGGATGGGCGCGTGGACGCTGCCCGAGAAGCGCGGGTGCTTCTCGTACAGAAGCCCCAGCGTGATGAAGTGGGCCTCCTCGAACTGGAAGGCGAAGTCCTCCTCGGCCTTCCGGGGCTGCTCTTCCGCCAGAGCCCGGAACATGCGGATGACCTCCAGGGACTTCTCCTTGAGGTTGTGGGCCTTCTCGGTGTTCAGGGCCAGGATCTGAAAGGCCACCTCGGGCTCCGGGATGAGGATGGCCGGGACGTGCTTGGCCTTCAGCTTCCTGAGGGCGTCCAGACGATGGCTGCCGTTCGGGGTCCAGTATTCGCCGGGGCCGTGGCGCACCACCACGATCGGGTCGATGAACCGGTCGAGCTTCCGGATCACCTCGCGCAGCCGCTTGGCGTGGGCCGCGGACAGGTCGCGCTGGTAGGGGGTGGGCCGCACCTGCTCCAGGGGCAGGAGCGCAAAGATCTGCCAGGCCTGTCCCACCGGCTCGCGGTAGAGGGCCAGGACGCCGCCGCCCTCCGCCTCCACCTGCTCCGCCAGGGCGAGGGCCGCCTTGGGCGGCTCGGCCTTGTCGGGAAAGATCCCCCATCTGTCACTGGCCATAGGCGAGTCCTCGCCCTTCGGTCACCGCCACCGGCGCACCCACGCCCGAAGGCGGGCCCAGCTCGTGAGGCGCCGGTCCTCCACCAGCCATCCCCGGCGGGCGAAGAACAGGAGCATGATCGCCGGCAGGATCACCATGGCCAGGAGGACCGCGCCGAGGAGCCACGGCCGGTCGTAGGGGATGCCGGCGAAGTTCATGCCGAAGAATCCGGTCAGGAACGACAGGGGCATGAAGATGGTGGCGATGAGGGTGAGCTGCTTCATCACCTGGCCCAGCCGGTTCGAGACGGAGGCCAGGTAGGCCTCCAGGGCGCTGGCCACCAGGTCGCGGTAGGAGTCGATGACCTCGAAGGCGCGGACCAGGTGATCGTGTACGTCGCGAAAGTAGACCGCCGTGTGGGCGTCAATGTGGGGGTAGTCGCGGCGGCTCAGGGCATTGTACACCTCGCGCTCGGGGCTGACGATCTTCCGGAGGTGGACCAGGACCCGTTTCACCTCGAAGAGGCGCCGCATCCGGGACCGGCCGGGCGCCTGGACCACCGCGTCCTCCAGGGCATCAATCTCGTCGCCCAGGGCGTCCAGGACGGGAAAGTAGCCATCCACGATGGCATCGCTCACCAGGTACAGGACGAAGCTGGCCCCGTGCTGGAGGGGCCGGGGATCGGTCGCGCACCGGTCGAACACCCGCTTTACGGCCTCCAGCGGTCGGTCGTGGACGGTGAGGAGGGCGCGCGGCCTGAGGGCCACGTGCAGCTCGTCCGTCTCCAGCTCGTCGCCCCGGATGGCGCGCAGGGCATGGATGACCAGGAAAACGTACCGCTCGAACTCCTCGATCTTGGGGCGCTGGTTCCGGTGGATGAAGTCCTCGAGGGTGACCGGGTGCAGCTCGAAGCGGGCCGCCAGCGCCTCCAGGGCCTCGGCCGGCTCCCCCTCGGCATCGACCCAGAGGAGGGAGCGGGGATCGTCCAAGGCGTCGGCCACCGGCCCGAGATTCCCGGCCGTCTCGACCCTGCCATCCCCATGCCAGATCACGATGCGCAGCACTGCCGTCGCCTCCCGGGATGTCGGACCACCCCCGGCTGGCCGCTTGATACCGCCCTCACCGAAGCGGAGTCAAGCGGAAACCGCCTGCCATCGGTGGGGGACCCCGGAGGGTCGTGGCGGCGGTCTTGGTGGCGTTGACAGGGGTGGGGGCGCGTGGTAACGTCACGGCGCCATCGAGATGAATCCGCAGCCGCTCCACCTCGAACTCTACAGCCGGCCGGGGTGCCATCTGTGCGACGAGCTGCGGGCGCTCTGCCGTCGGCTGGAGGGCGAGTTTCCGCTTCGCCTGACGGAGGTGAACATTGATTCGGACCCGGCACTGGCGGCCCGCTACGGGGAGGAGATTCCGGTCCTGTTTGTTGACGGGCGGAAGGCGGTGAAGTTCCGGATCACGGAGGCGGAGCTTCGGCGCAAGCTGGCGCGGCGTCTTCTTCTCCGGCGGTTGTTGGGGGCCTGAGGGCGGGACCCTGGGACGCACGGGGCGCTCTTGAGCAGTTGATCGGGGCCGCTGCGGTGCTCGCATGCGCCGGAAGCCCCAGGACAGCGGCGTCGTACAGGGCGCCGAATCCGCGCCGCATCCCCCACGGGTGATGCGGCGTTTTTCTTTGGCCGGGCCGGGGAAGGCGGGGCGGCGAGCGGCGGGAAGGAGAGGGCAGATGAGGCGGCATGCAGTGAGGGTGGGACTCCTGGTGGGATTGGCGGCGGTGCTGGGACTGACGGCGGCCGCAGGGGCGGCGCAGTCGCCCACGCAGCTCGTGATGGCGGTGACCCCCTCCAACATCCCCACCGAGCTGTTCAAGGCCAGCCAGGTCTTCGCCGAGGCCCTGGGCAAGAAGCTGGGCCTGCCCATCAAGGTGTACATGCCGACGGATTACCTGGGCGTGGTGGAGGCCCTGCGGAACAGGACGGCCGATCTGGCCTTCGTGCACCCGGCCGGATACGTCTTCGCCAACCGCGAGGCCAAGGCCCAGATCGTCGCCGTGGACGTCTGGCACGGCAAGACCAGCTACACGTCCCGAATCTTCGTCCGCAAGGACTCGGGCCTGAGGAGGCTGGAGGACCTCCGGGGCAAGACCATCGCCTTCGTTGACCCGGGCTCCACGTCGGGATACGTCTATCCCATGGTGATGCTGATCAAAAAGGGTCTGGTCAAGAGTCGGGATCCCAAGACCTTCTTCAAGGAGGCCATGTTCGCCGGGACGCACGAGGCTGCCCTCCTGGCTCTGCTGAACGGCAGCGTGGACGCCGTGGCCTCCTTTGACCTGGCGCCGCAGCAGTACCTGAAGGACCGGGAGCGGGTCGAGAAGTTGACCTACGTCGCCGAGACCGATCCCATCCCTGAAGCCGGCATGTGCGTCCGGGCGGGCCTGGACCCCGCCCTGATCAAGAAGCTTCAGGATGCCCTGATGGCCTTCAACGCGCCGGAGTTCAAGCCCATCCTGAAGGAGTTCTACGGCATCGACGGGTTCGCCCCGGCGAAGGACAGCGACTACAATCCGGTGCGGGAGGCGATTGACCTCCTGGGCTGGCGGCCGAAGTGAGAGGCCGGCGCGCCGAGCATCGGGCGCCGAGACGGGAACCCTGGGCAATCCTCTGTGTTGAAGCGGGCTGATTGACTGCGGTCCGGGAATCGTATGATCCGCATCCGCGGCCTTCGCAAGGTGTTCCCGCCCGACAAGGTGGCGCTGGACGGCGTGGACCTGGACATCGCACCCGGCCAGTTCGTCATGGTCATCGGGCAGAGCGGCGCGGGGAAGACCACGCTGCTCCGCTGCCTGAACCGGCTGATGGAGCCGACGGCCGGCGAGATCCTGCTGAACGGCGCGCCCGTGACGGGGGCGCCGCCCGAGGCGCTCAGATCCGTGCGGCGGCAGATGGGGATGATCTTCCAGCAGTTCAACCTGGTGAGGCGCGCCAGCGTCCTGGAGAACGTGCTGGCGGGACGCCTGGGCCATGTGCCGGGTCTCCCCAGCCTGCTGGGGCGGTTCCCGCGCCGGGATCGCGAGCTGGCGCTGGCCACGCTGCGCGTGGTGGGGCTGGAGGAGTTCGCCTCACGCCGCGCGGATACGCTCTCCGGCGGCGAGCAGCAACGCGTGGCCATTGCCCGGGCGCTGGCCCAGGAGCCCAAGGTGATCCTGGCCGACGAGCCGACGGCCAGCCTGGACCCCAAGCTCACCGAGAGCATCATGGGGATCCTCCGGCGGATCAACGTCGAGCGGGGGCTGACCCTGGTGGTGAGCCAGCACATGCTGGAGACGGCCCTGATCTACGGCACGCGCATCGTGGGGCTGCGGCAGGGGCGCGTGATCTTCGACGGCCCCCCCCAGGCCATCACGCCGAAGGTCGTGGAAGCGATCTACCAAGGAGGGGTCGAGTGACGCGCGCTCTCGGAGGGGCGGCGCTGGGCGTCGCCGTCCTGGCGATCTACGCCTGGTTCCTGGTGGCGACCGAGGTGAGCCTGTCCCGCTTGCTGCGGGGCCTGCCCTGGATGGCGGACTTCCTCCGGCGCATGGTGCCGCCGGACCTCACGGTCCTCGGCGGGGCGGTGGGGGCGGCGCTGCAGACCCTGCAGATCGCCGTGGTGGGGACGACGGTGGCGGCGCTGCTGGCCCTGCCCCTGGGCTTCCTGTCGGCGCGAAACGTCGCCCCGGCCCCGATTTTCTACCCGGCGCGGGCCCTCCTCAACTTCTTCCGCAGCATTGACACCATGGTGTACGCCCTGTTTTTCGTGGCGGCGGTGGGCCTGGGGCCGTTCCCGGGCGTCCTGGCGGTGGTGACCTACACCACCATGACGCTGGCCAAGCTGTACTCGGAGGCCATCGAGGGGATCGAGCCCGGACCGGTGGAGGCGATCACCGCCACGGGCGCCGGGCGGCTGCAGGTCCTGCGCTTCGGTATCCTGCCCCAGGTGCTGCCGCTGTTCGCCTCGTACATCCTGTACCGCCTCGAGACCAACATCCGGGCGGCCACGATCCTGGGCTTCGTGGGCGCCGGAGGGATCGGCTTCTACATCCAGACGTATCTGCGGATGATCGATTACCCGGCCGCCTCGGCCGTGCTCCTGGTGCTGGTGGCCATGGTCATGGGGGTGGATTTCGCCAGCTCCCGCCTCCGAGCCCGCATCGTGTAGACGGCCTCCGCCCACCCGGGAGGATTCGACCGATGCCGCGCCCGCCTGCCGAGCTGCGACAACTGGAGGAGGAGGAGCGCCGCCGCGCCCGCGCCCACCGGCGGCTGCGCTGGGAGCGGCGCCTCCGTGTCGCCCTGTGGATCCTCGGAGGCGTCATGGTGCTCGCCGGCATCGCTCTGGCCGCGCGTCTGGCCGGGTTCTCCCTGGGTTGAGCGCCCCTCCGGCCCGCGGTCCTGCGTCCGGGGGTTGCAGGGGCCGAGCCCCTGAAACAATCCCGCGATCGCAGGCGTACTCTATGAATGAACCGATGACCAGGCC
>JBBIQE010000107.1:0-11420 GCA_037442485.1 Methylomirabilis sp. (SeqCode) | reverse complement strand
CCACACCTGTGGAAAAGCCTGTGTGTAACTCCTCGGGTCTACTCTCCAAAGGGAAGCGGCGCCGCTATGATATCTGGCGATTTACGTGGCCGTTGGTGTGGTAAGTTCTCAAGCTTTCATTGACATGATTCTCCGCGCTTTGGTAAAATCTGTGGGTAAAGATCCCGGGCGGCGCGCCTTTTCCACAGGCGGACAGGCGTCGCGGGAGGGCCCGCACAGGCCTCGGGTCTGTCCAGGGTCTTTCCACATACGGCGGTCGCCGCTGGGCGTGGCAATTTCTGGCCTTCGGGGATTCTCAACGTCAACACCCCAACTACGGGTGCTCCTACGACCTTTGTTTCTAATTGGCTTCTCCTCCGTAGTGTGTGGATGAGCTGGACAGTGCCTCGCGCATTCCAGGGCAATCCCGACAACGACGGCACGTGTGACCCAACAACAGAGAGGAAGGCACATGCATATTCGTGTTGAGCGGGATGCTTTCGTCGAGGCCCTGGGACCGGTCCAGGGAGTGGTCGAGGCCAAGAAGACGCTTCCCATTCTCTCGCACCTGCTCCTCGAGGTGAGCCCTGACGGGGTCTGGCTGTTCGGAACGGACCTGGATGTCGGAATTCGCAGGGGCCTCACGGCCGAGGTGCTCAAGCCTGGGGCCATCGCCCTGTCGGCGAAGAAGCTGTACGAGATCGCGCGGGAGTTGCCGCAGGCCGCGGTCGAGTTGCGGGTGGATCCCGATCTTCAGGTGGCCATTCACTGCGCGCGATCGAGCTTCCGCATGAAGGGACTTCCCCGCGACGAGTTTCCCGCCCTGCCAGAACTCAAGGGGGATGGGGCGATCAGCCTGGAAACACGGCTCTTCCGGGACATGCTACGCAAGACGCTGTTTGCGGTCTCCTCTGACCAGACCCGCTACGCGCTGACGGGGGTATTGGTCCAGGTCCTGCCCGGTGAGGTGCGGATGGTGGCCACGGATGGGCACCGGCTGGCCCTGGTCCACGTGGCGCGTCCGTCCGGAACAGGCGGCGGGACGCTGGAGGCCCTGGTTCCGAAGAAAGCCATGGTGGAGGCGGCCAAGATCACCCGCGAGGACGGAGGCGACGTCCGGATCCGGCTCGCGGACAATCAGCTGATCCTCGAACAGGACAGCAGCACGCTGGTGGCCCGCCTCATTGACGGCCAGTTCCCCAACTACGATCAGGTGATCCCGCCCCCCGGACCGCGCCCCATCCTCATCGGGCGAGAGAGCCTGCAGGGGGCGCTGCGACGCACCTCGGCCATCATGGGGGAGCGGACGTCGGCCACGGAGTTCGAGTTCCGGCCGGGGCGGGCCGTGGTCTCCTGCGTGAACATGGATTTGGGCGAGGCGCACGAGGAGATCGAGGCCTCCTACCAGGGCGAGGGGTTCAAGGTGGGGTTCAACGCCCGCTACGTGCTCGAATTTCTCGCGGCTGTGGACAGCCCGGAGGTCTCGCTGAGTATCGCCGACCCCTTGAGCCCGGCCCTGTTCCGGCCGGCCGGCGACGACACCTACGGCTGCGTGATCATGCCCATGCGCATCTGAGGGGCCGGCAGAGGGAGGCCGGGGCCGGGGCCGGGGACGCTCACGACCCGGACGAGGCACGGCGGGCTACGGGGGTGGTCCAGCACAGACGGGAGGCGACACGCAGGCCAGGGGGTGCCCCCCGGAGACCCTCCGCTCCTCACGCCCGGTCCGGCTTTCCTCTCCGGGCAGGAGGCGGAGGGTTTTGTGTGTGGCGGGATGCGGACACGGCGCAGGCGGACGGCCGGGCGTAGCCCGAGGGGGTTCGCGCCGGCGCGCGCCGGATGAACCGGAGCGTCGCCGTTCTCTCGCCACGCTCGCCAATCCGCCTGCGGCGGACAGGGCTGGCTGGGCGTTGGCAGGAAGAAGCCGGGTTCCGGTGGGAAGCGTGGGGCCCCGGTTCGCCAAGGACAAGACCTGATCGTGTGTCTCGTTGCCTGCCTGTGCGTTCCGCACGCAGACAGGCGCGCCTGGCGATCTCTGCGTGAAAAATCCGGGATGAGGGAATATGGCCAGGACGAACCTGAACGGCGAGGGCGGAGCCGGCGCCTACGGGATTGACCAGATCAAGGTTCTGGAGGGGCTAGAGGCCGTCCGCAAGCGGCCGGCCATGTACATCGGCGGGACCGGCCCCGAGGGACTGCACCACCTCGTGTTCGAGGTCGTGGACAACAGCGTGGACGAGGCGCTGGCGGGTGCCTGCGACCGGATCGAGGTGACCATTCACATCGACAACAGCGTGACGGTGGCGGACAACGGGCGCGGCATCCCCGTGGACATCCACGAGCAGACGGGTCGCCCCGGCCTCGAGGTGGTCATGACCACCCTGCACGCCGGCGGCAAGTTCGGCGGCTCGGCCTACAAGGTCTCGGGGGGCCTGCACGGGGTGGGCGTCTCGGTCGTCAACGCCCTGTCCGAGTGGCTGGAGGCCGAGGTCTGGGTCGGCGGGAAGAAGTATCTGCAGCGCTACGAGCGGGGCAAGCCCAGCGGCGACGTGGAGGAGATCGGCAAGGCCCGCCGGACCGGCACCCGCGTGACCTTCCTGCCGGATGCGCAGATCTTCGCGGAGCGGACGTTCAGCCTGGATACCCTGAGCAACCGGCTGCGGGAGATAGCCTTCCTCAACCGGGGGCTGCGCATCGTCCTCACGGACGAGCGCGTGGACCGGACCGAGGAGTTCTATTACACGGGCGGCATCCGGCAATTCGTCGAGCTGCTCAACGCCAACAAGGCCACGCTGCACCCGCGCCCCATCTATATCGAGGCCCAGCGGGACGAGACCCTCATCGAGATCGCCCTGCAGTACAACGACGGCTACGCCGAGACCGTCTTCTCCTTCGCCAACAACATCAACACCCAGGACGGCGGGACCCACGTCATCGGCTTCCGCTCGGCCCTCACCCGGACCATCAACAACTACGCCGCAAGCCGCAATCTGCTCAAGGACCTCAAGACCAGCCTCACGGGCGAGGACGTCCGCGAAGGATTGACGGCCGTGATCAGCGTGAAGCTCCCCAACCCCCAGTTCGAGGGGCAGACCAAGGGGCGCCTGAACAACCCGGACGTGAAGGGCCTGGTGGAGACGGTCCTCAACGAAAAGCTGGGCGAGTACCTGGAGGAGAACCCCGGGGTGGGTCGGCGGATCGTGGAGAAGGCAGCCGAGGCGGCCCGGGCGCGGGACGCGGCCCGCAAGGCCAAAGAGCTGGTCCGCCGCAAGGGGGCCCTGGACGGCGACGACCTGCCGGGCAAGCTGGCGGACTGCTCGGAGAAGGACCCCGCCCTGTGCGAGCTGTTCATCGTGGAAGGGGATTCGGCCGGCGGCTCGGCCAAGCAGGGGCGGGACCGGCGCTTCCAGGCCATCCTGCCCCTGCGCGGCAAGATCCTGAACACGGAGCGCGCGCGGGCGGACAAGATGCTGTCCTCGCAGGAGATCCGGGTGCTCATCTCGGCCCTGGGCTGCGGCATCGAGAGCGAGTTCGACCTGGCGCGCCTGCGCTACCACCGCATCATCATCATGACCGACGCCGACGTGGACGGCGAGCACATCCGGACGCTCTTGCTCACCTTCTTCTTCCGCCACCTCCGGGCGATCGTGGAGCAGGGGCACCTCTTCATCGCGCAGCCGCCGCTGTACAAGGTCAAGCGCGGCAAGGCCGAGCGGTACCTGCGGGACGACCGGGGGATGGAGGACTTCCTGCTGGAGGTGGGGGCCGAATCCCTGGCGGTGGAGGCGGCCGGCAACGGCAGCCCCTGGACGGGCCAGCGCCTGACCGCCGTCCTGAAGAAGGTCGTGGCCTGGCAGCACTGCCTGCGGGCGCTGGAGAGGCGCGGGCGGAACCCCCACGTGGTGGCCGCCCTGGCCCAGCTCGGCGGCGTGCCGCGCGGGAGCCTGAAGGAGGAGGCGAAAGCCCAGCGCCTGCTGGAGCGCCTGCTGGCCAGGCTGCGCGAGCAGGGCGAGCGGCTCGGCGCGCCCGAGGGCAGCCTGGAGTGGGACGAGGAGCAGGAGGCCTACCGGCTGGCGGTGTGGCTGGGCGGGCAGCCGGTCCGGTCCGACCGGGGCGGCTGCCTTATCACCCCGAGCCTGCTCGCCTCGGCCGAGTACCGCGAGCTGGAGGCCGCGGCCGCGGCCCTGAAGGCCCTGGGGCTTCCCCCCTTCACCCTCCGCACCGAGTCGGAGACGATCCAGGCGGAGAGCTGGACCGCGCTCTACGAGCAGGTCATGGCCCTGGCCAAGAAAGGCCTCGCCATCCAGCGCTACAAGGGTCTGGGCGAGATGAACGCCGAGCAGCTCTGGCAGACCACCATGAACCCCGAGACGCGGCGGCTGTACAAGGTCCAGATCCAGGATGCCCTGGCGGCCGAGCAGATCTTCACGACGCTCATGGGCGACCAGGTCGAGCCGCGCCGGCAGTTCATCGAGACCCACGCCCTGGAGGTGAGCAACCTGGACATCTAGGTCCGGGCTGCCCGCCTTTGGCGGACTCCCGCTTCGAGGTTCGAACGCTGCACCGAAAACATTGAACCGGCCAACACCGAGCGAGCAGCGAGGCGCAGCCGTGCCTGAAGGAAACGACAGCATCGCCCAGCAGCGCATCGGCGAGGTCCACCCGACGGACATCCACGAGGAGATGCGGCGGAGCTACCTCGACTACGCCATGAGCGTCATCATCGGCCGGGCCCTGCCGGACGTGCGCGACGGGCTCAAGCCGGTACACCGCCGGGTTCTCTACGCCATGCACGAGATGGGGCTGGCCTTCAACCGCCCCTACCGCAAGGCCGCCCGCGTCGTGGGGGACGTCCTGGGCAAGTATCACCCCCACGGGGACGCTGCGGTTTACGACACCATCGTGCGGCTGGTGCAGGACTTCTCCATGCGCTACCCCCTGATTGACGGGCAGGGCAACTTCGGCTCCGTGGACGGGGACGCGCCGGCGGCCATGCGCTATACCGAGGTCCGGCTGGCGCGCCTGGCGCAGGAGATGCTGCGGGACATCGAGAAGGAGACCGTGGATTTCGTCCCCAACTACGACGACTCCACGCAGGAGCCGGCGCTGCTGCCCACGGTGCTGCCCAACCTGCTCGTCAACGGCTCCTCGGGGATCGCCGTGGGCATGGCCACCAACATCCCGCCCCACAACCTGGGCGAGGTGGTGGATGCCACCATCCTGCAGCTCGAGCGCCCGGACGTGAGCCTGGAGGAGCTGATGCAGGTCCTGCCCGGCCCCGACTTCCCCACGGCCGGCTACATCCACGGGCGCCAGGGGATCCTGGAGGCCTACCGCACGGGGCGAGGCCTGATCCAGATGCGGGCCAAGGCCGTGGTGGAGAAGGGGCGGGGCGGCCGCGAGAGCATCGTGGTGACGGAGCTCCCCTACCAGGTGAACAAGGCCAAGCTGGTGGAGCGGATGGCCGAGCTCATCCGCGAGAAGAAGCTGGACGGGGTGGCTGACCTCCGGGACGAATCCGACCGGGAGGGGATGCGGATCGTGCTGGAGCTGAAGAAGGACGAGCCGGCCCTGCCCGTCTTGAACACCCTGTACAAGCACACGGCCATGCAGTCCACCTTCGGCGTGATCATGCTGGCCCTGGTGGACAAGCAGCCCCGGGTCCTCACCCTGAAGGAGGTCATCGGCCACTTCATCGAGCACCGGAAGGCGGTGGTGATCCGGCGCACCCGCTACGAGCTGCGCCAGGCCGAGGCGCGGGCCCACATCCTGGAGGGCTACCGGATCGCCCTGGATCACCTGGACGCGGTGATCCAGCTCATCCGGCGCTCCCGCTCCGTGGAGGAGGCCCGGACCGGCCTGGTGGGGGCGTTCGGCATGACCGAGACCCAGGCCCAGGCCGTCCTGGACCTGCGCCTCCAGCGCCTGACCCAACTCGAGCGCCAGAAGATCCAGGACGAGTACCAGGAGACGATCCAGCTCATCGCCCGGCTCCAGGCCATCCTGGGCAACGAGGCGCTGGTGCGCGAGATCATCCGGGAGGAGCTCGAGGCCCTGAAGGCGCAGTACGGGGATCCCCGCCGGACCGAGATCCTGGAGGAGACGGCCGAGATCTCCTTCGAGGACATGGTGGCCGACGAGGAGATGGTGGTGACCGTCTCCCACGGCGGCTACATCAAGCGCAGCCCCCTCAGCGTCTACCGGGCGCAGCGGCGCGGCGGCAAGGGGATGACCGGCATGGCCACCAAGGAGGAGGACTACGTCGAGCACCTCTTCGTGGCCACCACCCACAGCTACCTGCTGCTCTTCACGAACCTGGGGCGGGTGCACTGGCTGAAGGTGCATGAGGTGCCCCAGCTCGGCCGGGCCGCCAAGGGGAAGGCGCTGGTGAACTTCCTCCAGGTCCAGCCCGGGGAGACGGTCACCGCCATGATCCCCATCCGGGCCTTCGAGGTGGACAAGTACCTGTTCATGGCCACCCGCCGCGGGGTGGTGAAGAAGACGGAGCTCACCGCCTACGCCAATCCGCGCGCGGGCGGGATCATCGGCCTCAGCCTGGACGAGGGGGACGAGCTGATCGCCGTGCGCCTCACCAGCGGGCGGGACGAGGTCTTCCTGGCGACGCGCCAGGGGATGGCCATCCGCTTCGAGGAGGGCGAGGTGCGCCCCATCGGCCGCACGGGGCGGGGCGTGATGGGCATCGAGCTGGAGGCGGGGGACGAGGTGGTGGCAGCGGAGGTGGTCCGCCCCGGCACCACCATCCTCACGGTGACCGAGCGGGGGTACGGCAAGCGCACGGAGCTGGAGGAGTACCGCCTCCAGGGGCGGGGCGGCAAGGGCACCATCAACGTGCGCGTGACGGAGAAGAACGGCCCCGTGGTGGGGATCCTGCAGGTGCAGGAGCACGACCAGGTCATGATGATCTCCCAGGAGGGGAAGGTGACGCGCCTGGCCGTCCGGGAGATCAGCGTCATCGGCCGGGCGACCCAGGGGGTGCGCCTCCAGGGGCTCGAGGCGGGCGACCGCGTCGCCGCGGTCACCGGCCTGGTGGCCGAGGAGACCGAGGCCGGGACCAGCGGGGCCGAGGGCTAGGCCGGGACGGGCGGTGCTGGACGCCAGGTTCGTTCGCGAGCAGCTGGAGACGGTGCGCCGGGGCCTGCGCGCCCGGGGCGTGGCGGCCGACCTGGGCGAGTTCCTCGATGCCGATGCGGCCCGCCGCCGGGCGCTGGCCGAGGTGGAGCAGCTCAAGCACCGCCGCAACACCCTCTCGGAAGAGGTCGGCCGGCGCAAGCGCCGGGGGCAGGACGCCGGCCCGCTCATCGCCGAGACCCGGGAGCTGGGCGACCGGATCAGGGCGCTGGACGAGCAGGTGCGCCGCTGCCAGGAGCGGATGGAGGCCCTCCTGCTCACGCTGCCCAACCTCCCCCACGAGTCGGTGCCTGTCGGCACGGACAGCGCCGACAACCTCGAGGTGCGCCGCTGGGGCGAGCCGCGACGGTTCGACTTCCCGGCCCGGCCCCACTGGGAGATCGGCGAGGCCCTGGGCCTGCTGGATTTCGAGCGGGCCGCGCGGATGGCCCAGGCGCGCTTTGCCGTCCTGACGGGCCTCGGCGCGCGCCTCGAGCGCGCGCTGATCAACTTCATGCTGGACCTGCACACCAAGGAGCACGGGTACACCGAGGTGTTCCCGCCCCTGCTGGTGAACGCGGCGGCCATGACCGGCACGGGGCAACTCCCCAAGTTCGCCGAGGAGCTGTTCAAGACCAAGGACGAGTCGCTCTACATGATCCCCACGGCCGAGGTGCCCGTCACCAACCTGCACCGGGAAGAGGTCCTGCCGCCCGGGAGCCTGCCGCTCTCCTACGTGGCCTACACGCCGTGCTTCCGCCGCGAGGCGGGCTCCTACGGCAAGGACACCCGGGGGCTCATCCGGCAGCATCAGTTCAACAAGGTGGAGCTGGTGAAGTTTACCGAGGCCGGCCGATCCTACGAGGCGCTGGAACAGATGACCCGGGACGCCGAGGCCGTCCTCCAGCGCCTCGGGCTGCCGTACCGGGTCGTGACGCTGTGCACGGGGGACCTGGGGTTTTCGGCGGCGAAGACCCACGACATCGAGGTCTGGCTGCCCAGCCAGTCCACGTACCGGGAGATCTCGTCCGTCAGCAACTGCGAGGCCTTCCAGGCGCGGCGGGCGGGCATCCGGTATCGTCCCGCCCCGAAGGCGCCGGTGGAGTACGTGCACACCCTCAACGGCTCGGGGGTGGCCGTCGGCAGGGCCTGGCTGGCCATCCTGGAGAATTATCAGGAGGCGGACGGCAGCGTCCGCATTCCGGAGGCGCTCCGGCCCTACATGGACGGGCTGGAGCGGATCGGCAAACCCTAGAGGATCGGCCTGACCCGCCCGGCTCCGCCACCCGCAGGGCCCACATTTCCGCTTCCCTTTCCCTGCGGGGTTTTCTATTATGAGCCTCTGGCCGGAGGGGTGGCCGAGTGGTTGAAGGCGTCCCGCTTGAAACGGCCGGCGGGACGCCCCAGGAGAGTCGCCCCGTGGCCCCTGGCGGCACGCGCGGTGCCTGTCGGCGGGGGAAGGCTCGGAGGGGTGGCCGAGTGGTTGAAGGCGTCCCGCTTGAAACGGGAAGACCGAAAGGTCCGTGGGTTCGAATCCTACCCCCTCCGCCATCCAAAGATTGGAGAGCTCGGAATTCGGATTGCGGATTTACCGAAATCGCAAGTCCGCAATCCGAAATCAAGCTGTGGAGAGGTGGCCGAGCGGCCGAAGGCAACCGCCTGCTAAGCGGTTGGTCGGGTAAAACTGACCCCCGGGTTCGAATCCCGGCCTCTCCGCCATTTCGTATGAGCGTGTGGAGGGATTCGCCCAGAGGTTCCGACCCCGACGCATGTCTGCTCCGGCGGCGGGACGAGGTGACGAGAGCGTGATGAGCGCGGCAAACCCGAGCACCCGAAAGCTCGTCCTGTTCGGCGTGGCCGTGGCGGTCCCCCTGGCGGCCGTCGCGCTTTACTTTGCCCTTTTCGACCAGCCGCCTCCGCCGCCCGTCCAGATGCCCGCGGCCGCCGAACAGGGGACGCTGCCGCCGGATCATCCCCCGATCGGCGGGCAGGCCGGCGGCGCACAGCCGGGCGGCGAGCAGGCTCCGCCACCCGGGCACCCACAGATGGGGGGCGCGGGCCGGATCGTTCGGATCCCGGAGGACGTCAAGGGTAAATGGCGGGCCGTGAAGCTGCGGGTGGAGGAGAAGGACGGCAAGAAGCCCCCACAGTTCTTCACGGTGACGCTGGGGGGCCAGCTCGACATCCCCGGAAGCAGCCTGCACGTACGGGTGGGCGACTTCCTGCCCGCCCTGCAGGTGAGCGGCAACGAGGTCACCTCGGCGTCGAACAGTCCGACCAACCCGGCGGTCATGGTCGCGGTGTCCGAGGGGGGAAAGGAGACCTTCAGGGGCTGGCTGTTCGCCAAGTTTCCCGAGATGCAGTCGTTCGAGCATCCGAAGTACCGGATCGCCCTGGTCGAGGGCATCCCCGCCAGCTAGCGGTTTCGCGGAATTGAAGAGGGAAAAACCGACACCCGAAATCGGATCAATCGCCCGGGTGTCAGCTTCACATCGGCGTTGTGTTGTGGAGAGGTACCGAAGCGGTCGTAACGGGCCCGCCTCGAAAGCGGGTTGGGGGGCAACTCCCACGTGGGTTCGAATCCCACCCTCTCCGCCACGCTGCTGCACCGCCGGCGGATCCCCCGCCGGCGGCATGATGGATTGAGGGAGGTGCAGCCGACCCGAGCCGGAGCGCCGCCAGGCCGACGCGGGAACGGGGGTCCCGGGTGTGCGGAGAGGTGTCCGAGTGGTTGAAGGAGCACGCCTGGAGAGCGTGTGTGGGGGAAACTCCACCCCGGGTTCGAATCCCGGCCTCTCCGCCAGATTCTCCCGAGGCGGCACGAGGGCCCCGGGAGGGCTGGTGTCCGGGGCCGCCGCATCGGCTGACCGAGTGGGCGCCGGATGGTTCACGCCGCGATGACGATCGGGTCTCGCGCAGGGTAGCCCCGTGAACCCCGCCAGGTCCGGAAGGAAGCAACGGTAAGCGGCGAGCGGCCCGTGCCGCAAGGCCACCCGGTCGGAGCGGCGTGGGCCTTCCGGCGCTCGCACTCTGTCGTGTCGGGGCATCGGACGGGGGCGTCGGGCCCGGGCGGGCGCGGGCCCCCGCCGGAGACATCATGTCCTACCAGGTAATTGCGCGGCGCTGGCGACCCCAGACGTTCGATCAGGTGGTGGGCCAGCGCAATGTCACCGAGACGCTGAAGAACGCCGTCGCGGCCAACCGCGTGGCGCACGCGCTGCTCTTCGCCGGGCCGCGCGGCGTGGGCAAGACGACCACGGCCCGCATCCTGGCCAAGGCCCTGAACTGCGACCGGGGGCCCACCCCCACCCCCTGCGGGGGCGAGGGCGCCTGCCCCGCCTGCGACGAGATCGCCCACGGCCGCTCGGTGGACTGTCTGGAGGTGGATGCGGCCTCCAACACCCAGGTGGAGAAGACCCGCGACCTCCTGGAGACGGTGCAGTACGCGCCCGCCCGGGGCCGCCACAAGGTCTACATCATTGACGAAGCCCACATGCTCTCCACGAGCTCCTTCAACGCCCTCCTGAAGACGCTGGAGGAGCCGCCGGATCGCGTCGTCTTCATCCTGGCGACCACCGAGCCTCAGCGGATTCCGCCGACGATCCACTCGCGGTGCCAGCGCCATACCTTCCGCCTGCTGGGCGCCCGGGAGATCGTCGGGCGCCTTCGCGAGATCGTGGCCGGGGAGGGGGTGGTGGCCGAGGACGAGGCCCTGATCACCCTGGCCCAGGCGGCGGGCGGGAGCCTGCGGGACGCCCAGAGCCTCCTGGACCAGGCCATCGCCTGCCTCGGGACCCATCTCGCGGCGGATCGCGTGGCCGACCTGCTGGGCCTGGTTGCGGCCGACGTCCTGGCCGAGGCGGCCGAGGCGATCCTGGCGCGGGACGCCGCGCGGGCGCTCCGGCTGGTGGATCGACTGGCGGCGCACGGGCAGGACCTGCGGCAGTTCGCGATCGAGCTGGCGGCGCACCTCAGGGACCTCCTGATCCTGAAGCTGTGCCCCGACCCGGGCGGCCTCCTGGAGGGGGCGCGGGTGGGCGCCGAGGTGGCCCGCTCGCAGGCGAGGCGGGTGACGCTGCCGGAGCTGGAGCTGATGGTCAAAACGCTCCAGCAGGCGGAAGGCGAGATGCGGCGGGCGCCCCAGCCGCGCTTTCTCCTCGAGATGGCGCTGGTCCGCGTGACGGAGATCCGCCACCTCCAGGGGCTTCCCGATCTCCTGGGCCGGCTGGCCGCCCTGGAGGACCGGCTGCCGGGCGGTCCGACGGCGCCCGCCGCTGCGGAGCTGCCGCTGTTCGGGGCCCGACCCTCGCCCA